>DATNBX010000043.1:0-26246 GCA_035571795.1 Ramlibacter sp. | reverse complement strand
CGCACGACCTCACGGGTGCGGTTGCGCCCGACGATGACGAGCGATCTGGAGTACGTGCTTTCGCTGGAACAGGATCCCGAGAACCTGCCTTTCATCGCACCATGGGAACGAACGCAACACGAAGCGGCGATTCGCTTTCCCGATTTCCGCCACTTCATCGTCGAAGGCGGCGAGGGGCTGGATGCCGTGGGTTTCCTGATCCTGATCGGCTGCCGCAGCCAGCACCAGTCGCTGGAGCTCAAGCGAATGGTGATCCAGACCAAGGGCTCGGGCTTTGGCCGCGCGGCGTTGCGCGTGGCCAAGAAGGTGGCGTTCGACGATCTGGGAGCGCACCGCTTCTGGCTGGACATGAAGGCGCGCAACACGCGCGCCAAGGCCCTGTACGACAGCGAGGGCTTCGTCGTCGAAGGCGAACTGCGCGACGCGGTGAAGGTGGCCGGCGGCTTCGACTCGCTGATCGTGTTGTCCATGCTGCGACCGGAATTCACCGGCCGGCGCGGGCTCGGGCTGGAGTTGCGCGCGTGACCCGGCGGGCAACGACGGCATTTTTCAAGACTGCCTTGGCGGCTTTGCTGCTGGCCGCGCTACTGCCCGCGGCGCGGGCCGATGTCTGGGGCTTTGTCGACGACAAGGGCGTGGCCCACTTTGCGCCGGAAAAGATGGACGAACGCTATGAATTGTTCTTCCGCGGCGGCGAGAGCTTCGATACCTCGAGCGGCATCCCCACGCCGCGCGCGGTCGCCGTGCCGACGGTTGCCCACAAGCTCATTGCCTTCTTCGAGATTTCGCCGAGCTACAAACAGGTCAAGCATCATCTGCGGGAAGCTTCGCAGACCCATGGCATCGACTACGAACTGTTGAAGGCCCTGATCGCCACCGAGTCCGGATTCGATGCCAGGGCCGTATCGCCCAAGGGGGCAGTCGGCCTGATGCAGGTCATGCCGGCCACGGCCGAGCGCTATGGCGTGACCGGCGACCGGAAGATGGCGCTGGCAAGAAAGCTTGCCGATCCCAGGACCAACATCACGACCGGCACGCGCTACCTGCGCTACCTGCTCGACCTGTTTCCCGGCCAGCTGGAGCTCGCTCTGGCCGCCTACAACGCGGGCGAGGGCGCGGTGCAGCGGGCCGGCAACAAGGTGCCGAATTACCGCGAAACGCAGAATTACGTGAAGACCGTGATGCAGCTGTACATCATGCTCAAGCCGCCCGCGATGACCCCAGGTATCAAGGGCCTTTCGCCCGGGCGGGTGCGGGTGGTGTTGCCGGGCATTCCCTCCGACCGGATCTATGGGCCGGCCATGACGATGGGCGGCGCCGCCAACCGGGGCAATCTTCCGTCGCGGCCATCGGAACCTTCGCGGCCGTCCCAGCCGTCGGCGCTGGCAGCGGACACACCACGCAGTTACCCAATCGAGTGATCAGAGCTGCCGGTCCGCACCGCGCAGTAACCCGCCGCCCTCGTCGAGGGGCGCGGTCTGCGTTGCGCCTGTCCGCGGAGCCTGCACTATGACGCCCGCACCGGCCGGACCCGAAGAACTGGTGGCGCTGGGCGTTTGCGCCGGCGTGCAGGTGCTGGTCGTCTGCTTCAGCGTCATCTTCGCCAACGCCTACCGCGAACGCGCAATGCTACTGCTCGGCGCGGCCACGATGATGGGCGTGCTGGCCGTGCAGACGCTGGTGGGCGGGCACCCGTTCCTGGCCGAGGCCGCCGTGCTGCTGGTCCTGGCGGTGGACGGCATGCAATTGCGCGACCTGGTGAGCCACGCCGGCGCGTTGCGCCAGCCGCGGCGCTGGCTGGTCGCGGTCAGTGTTGCCGTGCTGCCGGCGCTCGCGCTCGCCGGTTACCTCGGCCGCTGGCATCTTCTGCTGCCGGCCCTGGCGATCTGGATGTCCGCGGTGGTGGTGATCATGATTCGCGCCTGGCCGCAAAGCCAGCCCTGGGCTCGCTGGCTGGTGCCCGGCCAGTTGGCGCTGGCTGCCGGTGCCGGCTGGCTGGGATGGCGTTCGCTGGACGCCGAGCCCGACCCCGCATTGCCGTTGTCCGCCCTGCTGAGCCTGTGGTCGGTCGCCCTGTTCCTGGCCAATTCCTGGCGCAGCCGGATCTTCAGCGAAACACGCGTGCGCATCGATGCGCGCACCACCATCGACCCGCTGACCGGCCTGTCCACGCCCTTGATTTTTTACGACCGCGTGCGCGCGGTGCGCAGCCTGATGAGGCGCTACGGCCACCCCAGCGTGGTGTTGCTGGTGCACATCGAGAATCTGCCGCTGTTGTCCGACGAATTCGGGCCCGAGGTGGCCGAGTCGGCCCTGCTGGTCGCTGCCAACCGGATCCGGCAGGCGCTGCGCGACGGCGACGTTGCCGCCCGCTTTGCGCACTCGCGTATTGCCGTGCTGGCCGAAGGAATGTCGCTGCCCGAAGGGACGGCGGAGATCGCCAGCCGCATCCTGGTGGCCGGCCTGAAAGAGCCGCTGCCGGCGGCGCCCACCGAGTTCCTGCAGTTCCGGATCGTGCTGGCGCCGGTGCCCGTGGGCGATGTGGCGCCCAAAGTCCTGTTACAACGCTTGGCCAGCCGGATGGACGAGCAGCTGCTGGCGCCGACCGAACGCCGTATCCTCGCGATCCCCGCCGACGAGGTGGGGGCCTGAAATTTTCAACGCTTCTTCTTTGCGGATCCCATGGAGCAAGACCTGATTACGCTGGACAACGGCGACGACGCCGAACTGGAACTGGCCTCCTATGCGCAGCGCGCGTACCTCGAATACGCCCTGAGCGTCGTGAAGGGCCGCGCCTTGCCCGACGTGTGCGACGGGCAAAAGCCGGTGCAGCGCCGCATCCTTTACTCGATGGCGCGGATGGGCCTGGGCTATACCGGCGCGGCCGGGGCGCGGCCGGTCAAGAGCGCGCGGGTGGTCGGCGACGTGCTCGGCCGCTTTCATCCGCACGGCGACCAGGCCGCCTATGACGCGCTGGTGCGCATGGCCCAGGATTTTTCGCAGCGCTATCCGCTCATCGACGGCCATGGCAATTTCGGCAGCCGCGACGGCGACGGCGCCGCGGCGATGCGCTACACCGAAGCACGGTTGGCGCGCATCACCAACCTGCTGCTCGACGAAATCGACGAAGGCACGGTCGCCTTCATCCCCAACTACGACGGCAGCACGCAGGAGCCGCAGCAGTTGCCCGCGCGCCTGCCGTTCACGCTCCTCAATGGCGCGAGCGGCATCGCCGTGGGGCTGGCCACCGAGATCCCCAGCCACAACCTGCGCGAGATCGCCGATGCCTGCGTTGCGCTGATCAAGAGCGCCAAGCTCACGGACGACGAATTGTTCGCGCTCGTCCCCGGTCCGGACTATCCCGGCGGCGGCCAGATCATCAGTCCCGCCGCGGACATCGCCGAGGCTTACCGCACCGGCCGCGGATCGCTCAAGGTGCGCTCGCGCTGGAAGATCGAGGAGCTGGCGCGCGGCCAGTGGCAGCTGGTCGTTACCGAGCTGCCGCCGGGCGTGAGCACGCAACGGGTGCTGGAGGAGATCGAGGAACTCACCAACCCCAAGGTCAAGGCCGGCAAGAAGGCCGTGAGCCAGGAGCAGGTGCAGCTGAAGCAGACCGTGCTGGCCGTGCTGGACACGGTGCGCGACGAATCGAGCAAGGATGCGGCGGTGCGCCTGGTATTCGAGCCCAGGACCAGCCGGATCGAGCAGGGCGAGCTGATCACGACGCTGCTGGCCCACACCAGCCTGGAGACTTCGTCGCCGGTCAACCTGACGATGGTCGGCCTGGACGGCAAGCCGGTGCAGAAGTCGCTGCGGCTGATGCTGTCGGAGTGGATCGAGTTCCGCCAGGCGACGATCGAACGGAGATCCCGCCATCGCCTGGGCAAGGTGCTGGACCGCATCCACATCCTCGAAGGCCGGCAGCTGGTGCTGCTGAATATCGATGAAGTGATCGCCATCATCCGGCGCAGCGACGAGCCCAAGGCCGCCCTGATCGCGCGCTTCAAGCTGAGCGACCGGCAGGCCGAGGACATCCTGGAAATCCGGCTGCGTCAATTGGCGCGGCTGGAGGCGATCAGGATCGAGCAGGAGCTGAAGGAGCTGCGCGAGGACAAGAAGAAGCTCGACGAAATCCTCGGCAGCCCGGCGGCACTGCGCCGGCTGATGGTCAAGGAAATCGAACAGGATGCGAAGCAGTTCACCGACCCGCGCCGCACGCTGATCCAGGCCGAGCGCAAGGCCGTGGCCGAGATCCGCGTCATCGACGAACCCGTCACGGTGGTGGTTTCGCAAAAGGGCTGGGTGCGTGCGCGCCAGGCCCATGGCCACGAGGCTGCCAGCTTCGTCTTCAAGGCCGGCGACGGCCTGTACGCCACGTTCGAGTGCCGAACGGTCGATACGCTGCTGGCGTTCGGCAGCAACGGCCGCGTGTACACCGTGCCGGTGTCGGTGCTGCCGGGAGCGCGCGGCGACGGCCAGCCGGTCACGACGCTGATCGACCTGGAGCCGGGCACGCACCTGCTGCATTACTTCGCCGGCGCGCCCGCCGCCTGGCTGCTCCTGAGCAGCTCCGGCGGCTACGGTTTTCTGGCGACCGTGGAAAACATGATGTCGCGCGTGCGGGGCGGCAAGGCCTTCATCAGTTGCGGCGAAGGCGAAACGGTGTGCCGTCCATCGCCGGCGAACGTGCCGCCGCAGCCGACGGCGACGCATGTGGCCTGCGCGTCCAGTGGCGGGCGCATCCTCACCTTCGAGATCGGCGAGCTCAAGCCGATGACCAACGGCGGCCGCGGCCTGATGCTGATCGATCTCGACGCGAAAGATACCCTGGCCGGAGCCGCCGCCTATACCCGCAGCGTGAAGATCTCGGGCATCGGGCGCGGCGGCAAGGAGCGCGAGGAGACGCTCGAAATCCGTTCGCTCAACAACGCCAAGGCCGGGCGCGGGCGCAAGGGGAAGATGGCCGACCTGGGATTCAAGCCAACATCCATCGAGCGTGTCGAATGAGCAGTCCAGCCACTACTTCCAGCGCCGCGCCGCCGTTTTGCGCCATCCCCGACCTGGTGCGCGAACACGCCCGCGCCCGGCCCCATCAGACCGTCCTCGTGCAGGGCGAGCGCAGTGTCTCGTGGGGACAGCTCGATGCCATGGCGGACCGGGTCGCTGCTTCGTTGCAGCGCGATGGACTCGCGCCCAACGATTCAATCGCGATCTGCTCGTCCAACTCGCTCGAATACGCGGCTGTATTCATCGGCGCGCTGCGCGCCGGCGTGGCCGTCGCGCCGCTGGCCGTCCAGTCGTCACCGGCGCAGCTGGCGGGGATGCTCGCCGACAGCGGCGCGCGCCACTTTTTCGTGGGCCGCGGCGTGAGCGAATTCGAGTCGGCGGCGCAGCGCATTTTCCTGGACGGCAGCGGCGCGCCTTCGCTGCAGGAGTGGCTCGCCCCCGCCGGGGCGCAGCCGCAGCGCGTCGAAATCCAGCCGCACTGGCCTTTCAACATCATCTATTCGTCGGGTACCACCGGCGCGCCCAAGGGCATCGTCCAGTCGCATGCGATGCGCTGGGCCCATGTGGCGCGGGCCGAGAACTACCGCTACGGGCCGGACTCCGTCACCCTGATCGCGACCTCGCTGTGCTCCAACACGACGCTGGTCTGTTTTTTCCCCACCATCGCCAAGGGCGGCTGCGTGGTGCTGGCGCCGCCGAAGTTCGATGCCGCCGCCTACCTCGCGCTCGCGCAGAAGGTGCGGGCGACCCACACCATGCTGGTGCCGGTGCAGTACCAGCGCATCATGGCGTTGCCCGATTTCGACCGCTACGACCTGTCGTCTTTCCGCATCAAGTCGTGCACCAGCGCACCGTTCCATGCGCAGCTCAAGGCCGACATCGTCAAGCGCTGGCCCGGCGGGCTGGTCGAGTTCTACGGCATGACGGAAGGCGGTGGCTCCTGCATCCTGGAGGCGCACAACTTCCCGCAGAAACTGCACACCGTCGGCAAGCCGGCCGAAGGGCACGACATACGGCTGATCGACGAGGATGAACGCGAACTTGGGGCCGGCGAGATCGGCGAAGTCGTGGGCCGCTCCGGCTCGATGATGACCGGCTACCACAACCAGCCCGCCAAGACGCGCGAAGCCGAGTGGTACGACCGCGAGGGCAACCGCTACATCCGCTCCGGCGATGTCGGCCGCTTCGACGAGGACGGCTTCCTCACGCTGATGGACCGGCGCAAGGACATGGTGATTTCGGGCGGCTTCAATGTTTATCCCAGCGACCTCGAAGCGATCTTGCGCCAGCACCCTGGCGTTGCCGATGCGGCGGTGGTTGGCGTGCCGTCGGCGGAGTGGGGCGAAACGCCGGTGGCGTTCGTGGTACCCGCGGCCGGGGCACCGGGCGAGGAGGAACTGCGGACGTGGGCCAATGAGCAATTGGGCAAGACCCAGCGCCTGTCGGCCATCCGCTACATCGACGAGCTTCCGCGCAGCGACATCGGCAAGGTGCTCAAGCGGCAGTTGCGGGATGAGTATGCGACGCAGGCCGGGGCGGCAAACGGGTAGCGGCTGAGAGTCAGCCAGCGCATGCGATGCGGCCTGATGTCAGGCGCCGCTTTCGACATACTGGACATTCGCAATCCAACCTCGCTTCCTGCGCGCCAGCCTTGACTCTTCCGTCTCCCCTTCGAAGCTCACCGGCGCCGGCTTCAGCAAGGACGGTTCGACGTTCTCGAACGCGTTGACGCTGACGACCGCATAGAGCCGGCCCTCGATTTCGCTCGTGACAACCGGTACGACACCGCAGCGAGAGCAAATGTGAAACACGGCTGTGTGGGTACCGAAGGCGTACTTCGACACGGACGAAGCTTGCCTGACCTGCACTTGAAGCGACGCCGATGGATTGGACGTCCAGACGCCGCCATGCTTCGTGCAGAACGAACAGGTGCACGCGCGAGCGGGAATTTCAGTCGGATCAGGCTCCCACTCGAGCGTGAAGGAGATGTTGCGGCAGTGGCAGCTTCCTCTGATGAGCATGGACGGGCTCCGCACCCTACACATGAATCTGGCGACCACCGGCGAACGCCCAATTCTCCCAGGTGGTCTCCTTGAAGACGACCATCACGTTCTCCGGGTTGTGGCCACTCTCTTGCAGACCCGCGACCAGGTTTGCCAGGAACTGTTTCTTGACTTTGACACTGCGACCGGCGGACAGAACGACCTCGATCAGAACGAAGTCGTCGGTCCGTTTGCCTTGCACATCCGGGTATGTCGCATCGAATCGAAAGTCTTCACGGTCAAGTTCCAGCACCCGATGAAAACGGTCGGCTTCGGGGACGCCAACGCTGACCAGGGCTGCATGGACAGCTTTGAGCACGGAGTCCTTGAAAGCGGTGGTCTTCGGACGCAGCACGGTAAGGGTGATCAGCGGCATTTCCAACTCCTGCGAGGCTTGAGCGTTCGAAAGGGCCAGGCGGCATTTTGTACCTCCATGTGACACCCAGGCGTTCAAGTGGAGCTGCCTTGCCTGCGGAAGGGGCCGACGCATGTATCCAGACGCTCCTGCTCGCACAGCAGAAACTCTTTGCCTGAACGATCAATGATGATGTAGTTTGTGACAACGTGGCCAACTTGCATGATCCCACCCATGCAATCCGGCTTGCCGTTGTCCTTCACGATCTTATCGACCCACCTATAGAAACCGTTGGCTGACGGCACAAGATCGATTTCGAACTCGGATTCGGCGGTTTGCGCACCGCTTGTGACGAGCACGGTCCCATCGGCCTTGATGTCGTAGGTCTCGTGACATTGCGTCCCCGGAAGATCGATGCGCCAGAACCCGACAAGCGGGTGATTGGCGGGCAGCGCTGTCCGCTTGAAGTCCTAAGACCATGCACACTGCATGGCAAGGAGGAGGCAGCAGCTCGCTGCCATGGCGACAAGCCGGGACGACAAGTTCAAACTTCCGCGATCAGCTCGATCTCGACACACGCTCCCGTCGGGATCTGAGCGACGCCGAACGCGCTGCGGGCGTGCGCGCCCTTGTCGCCGAATACCTGGCCCAGCAACTCGCTGGCGCCATTGGTCACCAGGTGCTGCTCGGTGAAATCGGGCGTCGAGTTGACCAGGCTCATCACCTTGACGATGCGCTTGACCTTGCCCAAGTCGCCCACGGCAGCTTGCAGCGTGCCCATGAGGTCGATTGCGATCGCGCGGGCGGCGGCTTTGCCCTCATCGGTGTTCATGTTCTTGCCGAGCTGGCCGACCCAGGACTTGCCGTCCTTCTTGGCGATGTGTCCCGACAGGAACACCAGGTTGCCGGTCTGCACGAAAGGCACATAGGCCGCAGCGGGGGTGGCCACCGGGGGCAAGGCGATGCCGAGTTCCTTCAGCTTGTCGTAAACACTCATGGGCTGCCTCTGGCGTAAAGAGATGGGGCGGAAATTGTAGTTGGAGCCTGCGCGGCAGAGAACGGGTCTGCGCCGGGACTAGGATTCGACCGGCGTGACGGTCACGGCCACGTGCAGCTCGTGCCTTGCGCCGCCATGGATCACGCCGCGGATCGGCGATACGTCCGAGTAGTCCCGGCCGGTGGCAAGCACCACATAGTCCTCGCCGGGCGCACGGCAGTTGGTCGGGTCGAGGTCGGTCCACTCGCCGGGGCCTTGCTCGGCCGGCAAGTAGATCGAGACCCAGGCGTGCGATGCGTCGCTGCCGACCAGCCGGGGCCGGCCCGGCGGCGGCTCGGTCAGCAGGTAGCCGCTGACGTATCGCGCGGGCAAGCCCAGGCTGCGCAGGCACGCCAGCATCACGTGCGCGAAATCCTGGCACACGCCCCGGCGCATTTCGAGCGCTTCCAGCGCCGGCGTGCTGACATCCGTCGCCTCGGGCTCGTAGTCGAAGTCGCCGTGGATGCGCTCCATGAGGTCGCGCGCCGCTTCGAGCAGCGGCCGCCCACTGGTGAAGCTGGGCCGCGCATAGGCCAGGAAGTCGTCGTGCCGCGGCACATGGGGAGAGGCAAAGGAGAACTCCGCCGCCGGGTCGTACGCGGCGGCGCGGTGATAGCGCAGATGCTCGCGCGCCTGCTCCCACGGCATCCCGTTTTCAGGCGCGGACGGGACCGAAGTTTCCACCAGGCTTTCGGCCACGACTTTCAGCACCTCGTGGGCCGATTGCAGGCTGAAGAAAGCCCGCGTATTGCCGTAGATGTCGGCCGCTTCGCTGCGCTGGGCCGGAGCGGGACTGATGGCGAGCTCGTGCCGCAGCAATTGCTGCCGCGCGTTGTGCGCGGGCTTCAGGTGCGCCATGTGCTGCGCCGTCTTCACCGCCGGCGCGTAGTCGTAGCGGGTCTCGTGGATGACGTGCAGCAGCATGGGCAAGGGACCAGGGGTTAGGGACCAGGGGCCAGGGATTAGGGGTCAGGCGCCGACGCTCTGGCGCGCCTCGCCCGAGTGCGTGAAGTAGCGCGCGCCCAGGGCGTCCGACAGCTTGTAGGCGCTGTCGGCGCAATTGCGCAGCAGTTCCAGCAGCGCTTCATAGCGGCCCTGCGCATCGCGCTCGCACATCGCCGCCAGCGACCATTGCTCGGGATCGGGCATCGCCAGCACGATATCGGCGATCTCGCCGGGAGCGCCGCCCACCAGTTTGGCCAGGCGCCCCCGCAACGTCTGCGCCACCCAGCCGAGCGAGCGCGGGTTGTCGCGGTCCAGCACCAGCAGGTCGAGCAGGGCCGGGATGTCGTGCCGCTGCTGGTACTGCGCGTGGAAAGTGATCGTGCTGTCGAACAACGCCACCACCGCTTCGAAGCCGCCTTCGTGGAACAAGGCGCCGGTTTCGATGGCGGATTCCAGTGCCGACGCGAGGAAGCCCAGGCGCTCCAGGTGGCGCCCGCTGGACAGCAGGCGCCAGCCGTTGTCCCGCGTCATGCGGTCGGTCTGCGATCCGGTCATTGCCGCGGTGTGGCCGGACAGCGTTTCCAGCACCCGCAAGGCTTCGACGGAGGAGAAGTCGCCGTCTTCGGTGCAGATCGCGCAGCCGCGCAGGAACTCGTGCTCGGCGCGCACGATCACGTTCCACTGTTCCAGCGACAGGCGCTCGCGCACGGCCGATGCGGCACTGCGCAGCGCGCTCAGGTTGAAGCCGACGCTGGCGGCGTTCTCGGCGTCACCCAGCGCCGCGATCAGCGAACGTTCAAACACCCGCCGCGCCTGGGTGGCCGGCGGCACGGCGCGCAGCACCAGCGTGTTGGCCACGGCCATCTCGCTCAGCCACGCCAGCAGCGGCTGCGACGACTGGTCCTCGCCGTTCAGGCACTCCAGCGCCAGCCGGGCCAGCCGGGTCGAGTTCTCGGTGCGCTCGGTGTAGCGCCCGAGCCAGAACAGGTTCTCGGCGGCCCGGCTGCTGACGCTGCGGCCGCGGTGCCCGATCTCGACTGCCGGCTGGTCGAAATGCAACAGGCTGGTGGCGTCGACCTCGCCTTCGGTCAGGACCCAGGTGTCGGCGCTGCTGCCGCCGCGCTGCATCGATGCAATCTCGAGCGTGGCGCTGGCGATGCGCGTGAGGCCGCCCGGCAGCACCCGCCACGACTGCGGCCCGTCGGATACGGCGAGGACGCGCAGCATGAACGAGCGCGGCATGATCCGGTCGCGGTCCGGGCCCTGCTTCCAGGTCGGCATTTGTGCCAATGGCAGCCAGGCCTGGATCGTGTGCTCGTCGGGTTCGCGCACGATGCGGCCGGCCCACTCGTCGAGTTCGCGGCGGGACAGCAACTTGCCCAGCACCGCGCCGGCGCCGGTTGCGACATAAGTCGGCTTGATCACGCTGGTGGCCAGCTGCGGCAGCACGGCCTGCAGCGCCGCGCGTTCGCCGCACCACCAGGTCGCCAGCGACGGCAGCTGCAGTTCCTCGCCCAGCAGATGGCGCGAGAGCGCGGGCAGGAAGCCGAGCATCGCCGTCGATTCCAGAAAGGCGGAGCCCGGCGCGTTGGCCACCAGCACGTTGCCGGCGCGGATGACCTGTAGCAGGCCCGGCACGCCCAAGTGCGAATCGGATCGCAGCTCCAGCGGATCGAGGAATTCGTCGTCCAGGCGCTTGAGCATCCCGTGCACGGGCTCCAGGCCCTCCAGCGTCTTCAGGTACAGGCGCTGGTCGCGCACCGTCAGGTCGCTGCCTTCGACCAGCGTCAGCCCCAGGTAGCGGGCCAGGTAGGCGTGCTCGAAATAGGTCTCGTTGTACGGGCCCGGGGTGAGCAGGACGATGCGCGGCTCGCCTTGCGCCGGGCACATCGAGCGCAGCCCTTCGACCAACGCGCGGTAGGTCGCGGCCAGCCGCTGCACCTTCAGGCCGCGGAACGCTTCGGGAAACAGGCGCGAGATGATGAGCCGGTTTTCCAGCAGATAGCCCAGGCCCGAGGGCGCCTGGGTGCGCTGGGACACGACCCACCAGGAGCCGTCGGGGTCGCGCGCCAGGTCGAAGGCGGCGATGTGCAGGTGCATGCCGCCGGCCGGCTTGACGCCGTGCATGGCCCGCAGGTAGCCCGGATGGCCTTGGACCAGGGCGGGCGGCAGCAGGTTGCGCTCCAGCAGCTGCTGCGACCCATAGACGTCGCTCATGATGCGGTCGAGCAGCTTCACGCGCTGCAGCACGCCGGTCTCGATCTGCTGCCAGGATTGCGGTGAAACGATCAGCGGAAACAGGTCCAGCGACCAGGGCCGCTGCGGGCCGTTGGCGGCGGCGTACACGTTGTAGCTGACACCGTTGTCGCGCACCTGGCGCTCCAGGTTGACGGTGCGGCGACTCAGGTCGTCGAAGCCGTCGCGGCCGAGGTGTTCGAAGAACTGGAGCCAGGGGCCGGCGGGCAGCCCATGAGGCGCCATTGCATGTGCCGCCTCCGCGGTGGCGCCGGACGTTGCCGAGACGCCGCCGCGCAATTCGTCGAAATGCCCCGGCGCGGCCGGGGGCGCCAGTGCGGCGGCAAGGGCCGCCGGCGTCTCCAGCGCGTCGGCCCCGAACAGGGAATCCGCCTTCTCGTTGTGTTTGTCCACTGCGCGGCATTGTCCCACTGCCCCGGCAAATTCGCTGGGCCGCACATGGACGAGCTTTAGGAGCGCGGTTCCCGGCGCAGGCCCGTTTCTCTGCCGCGCAGGCCTCCTAGGTCCGGGAAAACACCCTTTGGTCCCGGCCCCATTGCGTGAAAGCATGCAATCCTCGCCCGGAGACAAGCAGGAACATCGCCAATGCAAGCACGGGAAGACCGCGTGATCGCACCCCCGACACCGGCGCCCGCCTGCCTGCTTTCCGTTCGCGGAATCACGGTGCGGTTCGGCGGCATCGTGGCGCTCGACGGCATCTCCTTCGACGTGGCGCGCGGCCAGATCACGGGCCTGATCGGTCCCAATGGAGCGGGCAAGACCACCTTGTTCAATTGCCTGTCGCGGCTGTACGAGTACAGCGAAGGTTCCATCACCTTCGACGGCCATTCACTCGAAAAACTGCCGCGCCACCGGATGGCGCAGCTGGGCATAGGCCGCACGTTCCAGAACCTGGCGCTGTTCAAGACCATGACCGTCCTGGACAACATCAAGGTCGGGCGGCATGCGCGCACCCGCAAGGGCTTCCTGGCCAATGCCTTGCGCCTGCCCGGCGTCGCCCAGGAAGAGGACGAGTCGGCCCGCCGGGCCGATGACCTCGTGCGCTTTCTCGGCCTGCGACCGGTGGCGGGCGCCCGCGTTGCCGATCTGCCGTTCGGTACCCAGAAACGGGTGGAACTGGGCCGCGCGCTCGCGAGTTCACCGACCTTGCTGCTGCTGGACGAACCGGCGGCGGGGCTGAACCACGAAGAAGTCAATACGCTGGGCAGCCTGATCCGCGATATCCGGGATACCTTCAGGCTCACGGTGCTGCTGGTCGAACACCACATGAGCCTGGTGATGAAGGTGTCGGAGCAGGTGGTGGCGCTCAATTTCGGCCGCAAGATCGCCGACGGCACGCCTGACGAGGTGCGGCGCCATCCCGACGTGATCCAGGCCTATCTCGGGAGCGGCAACTGATGTCGGCGCTGCTGCAAGTGCGCAATCTGCGCGCCGGCTATGGGGCCACGCAGGTGCTGCACGGGCTGGATTTCAGCATCGAGGAAGGCACCGTCACGGCACTGCTGGGCGCCAACGGCGCCGGCAAGACGACCACGCTGCGCGCCCTGTGCAACATGGTCAAGACCAGCGGTGACGTGACCTTCGACGGGCACCGCATCGACGGCCAATCGACCGAGGACATCGCCCGGCTGGGCATCGCGCATGTGCCCGACGGGCGCGGCACGTTCTCGAGCCTGACCACCGAGGAGAACCTGCGGCTGGGCGCGTTCGCGCGGCGCGACAAGACTTCGCTGGCGGACGACTACGACCGCATCTACCGGCTGTTCCCTATCCTGAAGGAGCGGCGCGGCCAGCAGGCCGGCACACTGTCCGGCGGCCAGCAGCAGATGCTGGCGGTGGCGCGCGCGCTGATGCTGCGGCCGCGACTGTTGCTGCTGGACGAGCCTTCTTTCGGGCTGGCGCCGCTGATCGTCAAGGAGATCTTCTCGGTGATGGCGCAGATCAACCGCGAACAGAAGGTCACGATCCTGCTGGTGGAGCAGAACGCCGCGATGGCGCTCAAGCTGGCCGACCGCGCACACCTGCTGGAGACCGGGCGCATCGTGCTGTCGGGCACGACCCACGAGATCGCGAGCAACGACGCCGTGCGGCGCTCCTACCTCGGCTACTAAGCCCAAGAGAACAACAACCATGGACGCCTTCCTGCACCAGGTCGTCGCGGGCCTTGCCACCGGCGGCATCTACGCCAGCCTGGCGCTGGCGCTGGTGATGATCTACAACGCGACCCATCACGTGAACTTCGCGCAGGGCGAGATGGCGATGTTCGCCACCTACCTGTGCTGGAGCATGATCAACGCCGGCTGGCCCTATTGGGGCGCTTTCTTCGCCACGGTGGTGATCGCATTCGTGCTGGGCGCTGCGATCGAGCTGGTGATCGTGCGCCCCGTCGAGCGGGCGCCGGTGCTCACCGTGGTGGTGGTGTTCATCGGCATCATCTTCATCCTCAACAGCCTGGCCGGCTGGATCTATACGTACACGATCAAATCGTTCCCGAGCCCGTTTCCTTCGACCCCCGCGTTCGGCTCGCACATCATCTCCTGGCATGAACTGGGCGCAGTCGGCGTGACGATGGTGGTGCTGCTGGCGGTCTACGTTTTCTTCCGCTACACGCCGCTGGGTCTGGCGATGCGCGCCGCCTCGCAGAACCCCGACTCGAGCCGGCTGGTGGGCATCCGGGTGGGCTGGATGCTGGCGCTGGGCTGGGGCCTGGCCGCGGCGATCGGCGCCACCGCCGGCATGATGATCGCGCCTATCGTGTTCCTGGACCCGAACATGATGTCGGGCGTCATCCTCTACGCATTTGCCGCGGCGCTGATGGGCGGCATCGACAGTCCCTTCGGTGCCGTCATCGGCGGCTTTATCGTGGGCGTGCTGGAGAACCTGGTGGGCGCCTACCTGATCGGCACGGAGCTCAAGCTCACCGTGGCGCTGGTGCTGATCATCGGCGTGCTGATCGTGCGGCCCGCCGGCCTGTTCGGCAAGGTCATCGTGACGCGGGTGTAGCGCAAGATGGAAGCAGCCAGCGCCACCCAATCGCCGTTGTCCCAGGGGACAGTCGCCGCTTCGGTCAGGGCGTTCTCCAACGTGCAGATGATCACGGCGGCCGTCCTGCTGGCGGTCGTGTGCGCGCTGCCGTTCGTCCTCAGCAACTACCGCGTCTTCCAGTTCACGATGGTGATCATCTATGCGATCGCGTTGCTGGGGTTGAATATCCTGACCGGCTTCAACGGCCAGATTTCGCTCGGGCACGGCGCGTTCTACGCGATCGGCGCCTACGTCGCCGCTGTCCTGATGGATAAGTACAACGTCCCGTACTGGGCTTGCGTGCCGCTGGCGGGCGCCGTGTGCCTGGTGGCCGGGTTCCTGTTTGGGCTGCCGGCGCTACGGCTGGAGGGCATCTATCTGGCGCTGGCCACGTTCGCTCTCGGGGTGGCATTGCCGCAGCTGCTCAAGTACAAGCATTTCGAGGCCTGGACCGGCGGCGTGCAGGGGATCGTGCTGGCCAAGCCCGACCCGCCAGTCGCCTCCGTGCTCGGGCTGCCGCTCAATCCCGACCGATGGCTGTACCTCTTCGCGCTGTTCGTCGCGATCGTCATGTTCGTCCTCGGCTGGAACCTGCTGCGCGGGCGGGTCGGGCGGGCGCTGATCGCGATCCGCGACCAGCCGATCGCGGCCTCGACCATGGGCATCAACAGCGCGATCTACAAGTCGCTCGCGTTCGGCGTGAGCGCGATGTACACCGGCGTGGCCGGCGCGCTCGGTGCCATCGCCGTGGCGTTTGTCGCGCCCGACAGCTTCACCATCTTCCTGTCCATCACGCTGGTGGTGGGCATCGTCGTCGGCGGCCTGGCGTCGATTTCCGGCGCGCTGTACGGCGCCGTGTTCGTGCAGTTCGTGCCCAACATCGCCGACCAGATCTCCAAGGCCGCGCCGTGGATGATCTACGGCGCTTTCATGATCCTTTTCATGTACGTGATGCCCACCGGCGTGGCCGGAGCATTGCGTCTTGCCTGGGCAAGATTCAAGCGATCCGGGCAAGACAACACAGCGGCGTGATTGCCGTAACAACGTCCAAAGGAAGGACCCATCATGTCAATCAAGACCACCCTGGCCGTCGCCGCACTCGGCCTCACATTGGCGGCGCCGTCGCTCGCGCAGAAAAAATACGATCCCGGTGCGACCGACACCGAGATCAAGATCGGGCAGACCATGCCCTACAGCGGCCCGGCGTCGGCCTACGGCACCATCGGCAAGCTCGAGGCCGCTTACTTCAAGCGGATCAACGAGCAAGGCGGCATCAACGGGCGCAAGATCAACTTCATCTCCTACGACGACGGCTACAGCCCGCCCAAGACGGTGGAGATGATCCGCAAGCTGGTCGAGCAGGACGAAGTGCTGTTCACCATCAATACGCTGGGCACGCCGTCGAACACGGCCATCCACAAGTACATGAACCAGAAGAAGGTCCCGCACCTGTTCCTGGCCACGGGCGCGACCAAGTGGAACGACCCGAAGAACTTCCCGTGGACCATGGGCTTCAACCCGAGCTACCAGGCCGAGGCCAAGCTCTACGCCAACGACATCCTGAAGAAACATCCGAACGCGAAGATCGCGATCCTGTACCAGAACGACGACTACGGTAAGGACTATCTCAAGGGGTTCGTGGACGGCCTGGGCGACAAGGCCAAGTCGATGATCGTGGCGCAGGCGACCTACGAGGTGACCGACCCGACGGTGGACTCGCAGATCGTGACGCTCAGGGGCTCGGGCGCGGACGTCTTCTTCAACATCACGACGCCCAAGTTCGCGGCGCAGGCGATCCGCAAGGTCGCGGACATCGGCTGGAAACCGGTGCACTACCTGAACCAGGTTTCGGCCAGCGTGGGCTCGGTGCTGACGCCGGCGGGCCTGGACAAATCACAGGGGCTGATCTCCATGCGCTACATCAAGGACCCGACCGACCCGCGCTGGACCAGTGATGCAACCATGAAGGAGTATTTCGACTTCATGAAGAAGTACTACCCCGATGGCGACCCGATCGACGCGAGCAATACCTACGCCTATGCCGTGTCGCAATTGACGGTGCAGATGCTCAAGCAGTGCGGCGACAACCTCACGCGTGAGAACGTCATGAAGCAGGCCGAGAGCATCAAGAACTTCCAGATCCCCATGGCCGAGCCGGGCGTGATTGCCAATACCAGCCCGACCGACCACGAGCCGTTCCATACGATGCAGCTGGTGACTTTCAAGGGCAAGTCCTGGGAGGGCGCCGGCGAGCCGGTGGCGGTGAAGTAGGGCAGGGCTGTAGAAGTCACAATGGCGGGATGGACGATCCCAAGCCCAGCCCCGCCGAAGCTGCTCCGATGACGGGCGCCCCCACCGGCGCGGCCACGGCTGCGCCGGTCGAGCCGCTCCTGCTGGCTGCCGCCCGCGTCATCACCTTCGAGGGGCAGCGGCTGCTCACCAACGCCAGCGGCTTTTTTTTCGAGCGCGACGACCGGCTGTTCCTGGTGACCAGCCGGCACGTGATGATCGACGAGCCCAGCAAGCATTTTCCCGACCGCATCGAAATCGAACTGCACACGCACCCCGGCGTGATGGCCGAGTCGACCGGCTTTTCCATGCCGCTGTACCGGGACGGCAAAAGCGTGTGGCGCCAGGGCCGCGACACCGGCGGCGACATCGACGTCGCAGTGCTCGAGATCGAGCGCAAGGCACTGCCGGCGACCGCCGTGATGCGCGCCTTCACGCCGGAGCACCTGTGCGACCCGGCCGAGCCGGTGGAGATCGGCTCATCGCTGCTGGTGGTGGGTTTTCCGCTCGGCTTTCACGACGCGCTGCATCACCTGCCGGTGGTGCGGCACGCGATCAACGCGTCGCCGTTCGGCCTGCGCTTCCAGGGCAAAGGCTACTTCCTGACCGACGCGCGCACCCATCGCGGCACCAGCGGCGCGCCCATCGTGATGCGCGCGCGCGGGCCGGAGCAGAAACTGGGCGGCCTGCCCTGGATGCTGCTGGGCGTGCACTCGTCGCGCATGGACGTGGGCACGCGCGACCTGAAGCTGGACGAGGCGCTGGGCCTGAACTGCGCCTGGTACGCCGACATCCTGCTGACGCTTACTGACCGCTGAGGAGCACGGCACCGGCAGCCGAACTCCTCCATGAAGAACAATAACTGGCTGCCCCTTCTCGTAACCCTGGCGATCCAGGCCATGGTGTCGATGGCATTGCTCGCCGTGCCGGTGATGGCCACGGTCGTGGCGCAGGCGCTGGGTGTCTCGGCCACGGCAACCGGCGTTTTCGTCGCGCTGGCCTATGTCGGCGCGATCGTGGCGAGCCTGGCGTCGGGCTCGGCGGTGGCGCGTTTCGGCGCCATCCGCGTGAGCCAGGCCGGGCTCGTGCTCTGCGGCATCGGACTCGCCGCGTGTGCGCTGCCTTCGGTGGCTGCCGTCGCGCTCGGAGCCTTGCTGGTCGGGCTGGGCTACGGGCCCATCACGCCGGCCAGCTCGCACCTGCTGGCGCTGACGACGCCGGTCCATCGGATGTCGCTGGTGTTCTCGATCAAGCAGACCGGGGTGCCGCTGGGCGGCATGCTGGCGGGCGCGATCGTGCCGGGGCTGGTGCTGCTGACTGGATGGCAAGTGGCGTTGCTGGGCGTGGCGGCCGCCAACGTCTTGTGTGCGCTGGCGGCCGAGCCGCTGCGGGCCGGCCTGGACGCCGATCGCCAGCCCGGCCGTGCGCTGGCCTTCGGCAATTTGCTGCAGCCGCTGCGTCTCGTCCTTTCGCAGCGCGCGCTGGCCCGGCTGGCCGCGTTCTCGTTCGTTTTTTCGGCGGTGCAGCTGTCGCTCGGCACTTATCTCGTGACGTACCTGCAGGACGCGCTCGACTACGGCCTGGTGAAAGCCGGGTTCGCCTTGTCGGTCGCGCAGATCGGCGGTGTGCTGGGGCGCGTGGGCTGGGGCTACGTGTCGGATCGCTGGATGGGGGCGCGAAGGACGCTGTCGGTGGTAGCCGCCCTGATGGCGTTGTCCACCCTGGCGACCGCCGTGCTGAGCTCGCAAGTCCCGCCGCTGCTGGTGTTCGCGCTGCTGGTGGTGTTCGGTGCGACAGCGATCGGCTGGAACGGCGTCTATCTCGCCGAGGTGGCGCGGCGTGCGCCCGCCGGCATGGCCAGCATGGCGACCGGCGGCACGCTAGCGGTTACGTTCTTCGGCGTCGTGCTCGGGCCCGCTTTGTTCGGCGCGGTGGCCGCGCTAGGGGGCGGCTACCGAGCCGGCTTTGCGGCGCTGGCCATTCCCACCGCTGTCTGTTTTGTCAGCTTGATGCGTGGGGATCGGGCGGGAGCAGCGCCGGATCGTTAGGGGTTGTCAACCGCCGCGCATCCGCCGGGCCCTCTCCAGCATCCGCGCCGCAGCGCGCGCGTCCATGCCGTACATCTCGGCGAATACTTCAACCGGCTTGCCGCTGGCCTCGAAAGCGCGCAGCAGCGCTTCGTCCTTGGCATTGCGCGCGGCCGCCTCGACCAGCGCTTCGCCCAGCAGGACATTGGCCGCTTCGTCGCGGCCGCGCACCAGCGCGTCGTAATCGGAGCATGACAGGCCCGATGCCTGGAACGCCTGGACGATGCGCTCGCGCAGCTTGGGCCGCACGTCCTCTCCGGTTCGCGCATGGCGGCGGCGGAACACCTCGAGCAGGGCCTGGTACACATGCTCGGGCGCCATCGCTTCCACGACCTGCCCCTGCAGGTCATGACGCGGCTGGCCGGACGCGACGGCGGTGAGGTAGCGCGTCGAACGCGTGTGCTGCGCCAGCGCCTCCTTCAAGGCCTCACGCTCGATGACGTCCGGGTGCGCGGCCAATATGTCCTGGAAGATGCCACGCTTGAGCGGCAGGAAGACTGCGCCGAACAGGTGCGGATAGAGCTGCGCCAGTTTCTCGAGTGTCGGATTGATGCGCGGCGGCCTCGGTACCGCGGTTCTTGCAGCCTGTGGTGCGCGCGTCGCCTTGGCGGGCTTGGCGGTTTGCGCATCGGCTTGCGCGGGCGGGGCAGGGGGCTGGGCGGGTGCGGCGGTGTCGGTCTGTGGGTCGGTCATGTTGCTGGAGGCCGGGAACTAATACCCATCAATCATGCCAGCGAAAACCGGTGGCTCTGCCCGCGCTGCCCAGCC
Organism: Ramlibacter sp.; assembly: GCA_035571795.1. GTDB lineage: Bacteria > Pseudomonadota > Gammaproteobacteria > Burkholderiales > Burkholderiaceae_C > Ramlibacter. The sequence continues at coordinate 6,437 of DATNBX010000043.1, read as the reverse complement.
GATGCGATCTGCCGCGATGGTCGAGGCGCGGCCGGCATTGATCAGTGCGGCGCTCGACAGCGCAGGGCCTCATGCGCGACCTTCGCAATTCGCGGCAAAGATGCATACTGGGTGCTCAATCGACAAGCGTAGCTCGAGGGCGACCGTCATGAGTACCATCCATGCCAAGCAGGACCCGCTGCTGCATCCCGACGAGGCCACCGACCATATCCGTGGTCCGGCATCGGCGCCGGTGACGGTGATCGAATACGGCGACTTCGAATGCCCTTCGTGCCGGCAGGCCCATGTGGCGCTCGAAATCATGCTTCCGCACTTCGGCCAGCGGCTGCGGCTGGTCTTCCGCCACTTTCCCGTGATTGAGGACCATCCGCATGCCGAGCTCGCCGCCGAAGCGGCCGAGGCTGCCGGCGCGCAAGGCAAGTTCTGGCCGATGCACGACATGCTCTTCGAACACCAGCAGCACCTGGATGAAGAGCACCTGCTTGGCTATGCAACCAAGGTGGGATTGGACCTGCCGCGCTACCGCAACGAGATGAGCGATCACGTCTACCTGCAGCGCGTGCAGGAGCATATGGCGAGCGGTCGCCATCTGGGCGTGCGAACCACGCCCGCGTTCTTCGTGAACGGCGTCTTTGCCGATGTCTCGTTCGGCATGCAGCATCTGCACGAAGCCATCGACAGGGCGCTATCGACGGCTTGAGCCGGGGCATGGAATCCGCGTCGCTCAATGCCAATCTGCCGCCGGGCGTGGACGCGAGCCGGCGCGAGCAGATGTTTCCGGTACTCACCGCGGCCGAGATCGCGCGCATTCAGCGCTTCGGCAAGATCGTGCAGTACCGGCGCGGCGACCGGCTGGTGGTCGCCGGCGAGCCGGGCCCCGGCATGTCGGTCGTGCTGAAGGGTGCCGTGACGATCAGCCAGCGGGACGGGATGGGCCATGTGGTGCCCATCGTTCGCCACGGCCCGGGCCAGTTCCTGGGCGAGGTGGGACAACTGTCGGGCAAGCCGGCTCTGGTCGACGGCGTGGCTGAAGAAGACGTGCAGGCGCTGCTGGTGCCGCCCGACCAGCTGCGCGCGCTGATCATTGCCGAAGCGGATCTCGGTGAACGGCTGGTCCGCGCGCTCATCCTGCGGCGCGTCGCGCTGATCCAGGCCGGCGCGACCGGCCCGGTGCTGATCGGCCAGCCGCAGTCGGCGGGCGTGATGCGCTTGCAGAGTTTTCTCAATCGCAACGGTTATCCGCACCATGTGCTGGACGTTGCGCAAGACGCCGATGCCGCGGCGCTGCACCAGCAGTACGGTGCGGCCGCCGGCGAGGTGCTGACGGTCTGCCCCGATGGTTCCGTGCTGCTCAATCCGACGGAAACCGAACTCGCCCGCTGCATCGGCATGGTCGATACGGTCGATCACAACGAGCTGTTCGATGTAGTCGTGGTGGGGGCGGGCCCGGCAGGCCTGGCGACCGCGGTGTACGCCGCATCGGAAGGTTTGCAGGTGCTGGTGCTCGACTGCAGGGCTTTCGGCGGCCAGGCCGGTGCCAGCGCCCGGATCGAAAACTACCTGGGCTTTCCTACCGGCATCTCGGGCCAGGCCCTTGCCGGCCGCGCCTATGTACAGGCCCAGAAGTTCGGCGCCCAGATGCTGATCCCCGCGCAGGTCCGGTCGCTGGACTGCGGCCGGCAGGCGGATACAGGCGAACTGCATCTCGCGCTCACGGACGGGCGGCGCTTGCGGGCCAGGACGGTGGTCATAGCCAGCGGCGCGCGCTATCGCAGGCCCGCCGTGCCGCGCCTCGCCGAATTCGAAGGCCGGGGCATCTGGTACTGGGCATCGGCGCTGGAAGCGAGGATGTGCAGCGGCTCTGAAGTGGCCCTGGTGGGCGGTGGCAACTCGGCCGGGCAGGCCGCCGTGTTCCTGTCCCAGCACGCGGCCAAAGTCAACGTGCTGGTGCGCGGCCCCAGTCTGGCGGCCAGCATGTCGCGCTACCTGATCGACCGGATCGAGGCCACGCCCAACATCGAACTGCGGCCGCATACCGAACTCACCCAATTGCATGGCGACCCGGCGGAAGGTCTTGTCGCCGTGACGTGGCGCGACCACCAGAATCGCGTTGAACGGCAAATGGCGCTGCGCAATGTGTTCCTGTTCGTGGGGGCCGAGCCCGAAACGCAGTGGCTGCGCGGCTGCGGTGTGGCGATCGATTCGAACGGCTTCGTGCTGACCGGCGAGCTGGCCGCGGTGCCCGGCCAAGGCCATGTACCCGCCGCGCTGGAGACCAGTGTCCCGGGCGTGTTCGCCGTGGGCGATGTGCGCAGCGGCTCGATCAAGCGTGTTGGCGCGGCGATCGGCGAAGGCGCCGCCGCCGTATCGATGATCCATCAGCGCCTGGCGGTCACGAATCGCGCCGGTGCGACGGCATGAGAGGCCCGCCATGGCCGACGCGCTCGATCGACTGTGCATCGATACCATCCGCTTCCTGGCGGTCGATGCGGTGCAGAAGGCCAATAGCGGCCATCCGGGCATGCCGCTCGGGGCCGCGCCGATGGCCTACACGTTGTGGACGCGCTATCTCAAGTGCAATCCGGGCAACCCGCTCTGGCCCGACCGCGACCGCTTCGTGCTGTCGGCGGGACACGGCTCGATGCTGCTTTACGCACTGCTGCACCTGAGCGGCTACGACCTGCCGCTGGCCGAGATCCAGAAATTCCGGCAGTGGGGCAGCAAGGCCCCCGGCCATCCGGAGCGTGGCCACACCCCCGGCGTCGAAGTGACGACCGGCCCGCTCGGGCAGGGCTTCGGCAACGCCGTCGGCCTGGCCATCGCCGAAGCCCACCTGGCAGCGCGCTACAACCGCCCCGGGCACGAAATTGTCGACCATCGCACCTACGCCATCGTGAGCGATGGCGACCTGATGGAAGGCGTTGCATCCGAGGCGGCATCGCTGGCGGGTCACCTGCAGCTGGGAAAACTGATCTGCCTTTACGACGACAACTACGTCACGCTGTCGGCCGGCACCGACATCACCTTCTCCGAAAACCGCGCGGCGCGATTCGGGTCGTACGGCTGGCATATCGCGGTGGTCGCGGACGGCAACGACGTCGACGCGATCGCGCAGGCACTGGAAGCCGCGCGCGCGGAAGCATTGCGGCCTTCGCTCGTGCTGGTGCGTACCCATATCGGCTACGGCTCGCCGAACAAGCAGGATACCTACGAGGTCCACGGTTCGCCCCTGGGCGCCGATGAAGTGCGGCTGACGAAGGAACACCTGGGCTGGCCAGCCGAGCCGCCGTTCCTGATCCCCGACGCGGCCCTGGCACGTATGCGCGAAGCGCTGGCGCGGGGCGAGCGCGAGGAAGCGGCGTGGAGCGCGCGCCTGCAGGCGTACGGGCAAGCTTTTCCCGAGCTGGCCGCGGAGCTGCAGCGCCGGTGGCAGGGTGAGCTGCCGGCCGGCTGGGATGCCGGCGTCCCGGTATTTCCCGCCGATGCGAAGGGCATGGCCACGCGCGCCGCCTCCGGCAAGGTGATGAATGCCGTGGCCGCGAAACTGCCGGCATTGGTGGGCGGTTCGGCCGACCTGGATCCTTCCACCAAGACCGCGCTCAAGGACCTGGGCGACTTCAACCCGCCTGCGGTCACCGGCAACGACATCCAGGGGTCGGGCGGCGGAGGCTGGAGCGCAGCCGGGCGCAACTTGCATTTCGGCGTGCGCGAACACGCGATGGGCGCGATCGTGAACGGCCTGGCGGCGCATGGCGGATTCATTCCGTACGGTGCGACCTTCCTGATCTTTTCGGACTACATGCGTCCTGCCATCCGCCTGGCCGCGCTGGCGCGGCTGCACGTCGTGCATGTGTTCACCCACGACAGCATCGCGCTCGGAGAAGACGGTCCGACGCATCAGCCCGTGGAACACCTGGCCAGCCTGCGCGCCATCCCCGATCTCACCTTGATCCGGCCGGCCGACGCGAACGAAACCGCCGTCGCGTGGAAGGTAGCGATCGAAACACGCGACCGCCCGGTGCTGCTGGCGCTGACCCGGCAGGATGTCCCCACGCTCGACCGGGCTCGCTACGCCAGTGCCGAGGGCCTGCGCCGCGGCGCTTATGTGCTCAGCGATGCGAAGGATGGCCGCCCCGCGCTGATCCTGATCGCCAGCGGCTCCGAAGCGGGCCTGATCGTGGCGGCGGCCGAGCGATTGGCGAGTGAGGGCATTGCGGTGCGCTGTGTCTCGATGCCGAGCTGGGACTTGTTCGAGGCCCAGCCGCAAAGCTACCGCGACGAGGTGCTGCCGCCGGACGTGCCGGCAAGATTGGCGGTGGAACTCGGCGTGGAGCAGGGCTGGAGCCGCTACGTCGGGAACGGCGGCGGCATGCTGGGCATCCAACGTTTCGGCGCCTCGGCGCCGGCCGAAGTCCTGCTGCGCGAATACGGCTTCACCGTCGACAACGTGGTGTTGCGCTCGCGCGAGCTGCTGGCTCGAACGGGAGCGGCGCCTGGGTCATGAATCGATCAAGCACTTGAACGTGAGGGAGAACATATGAGCACTTCCGACAACGAACCGAGCGGTCCCGACCTGGCCCAGGGCGTCCCGCTATCGTCCCTTGCCGACGGCGCGATGCTGGCTGGCCACGCGCACGGTGAAGCGGTGCTGCTGGCGCGGCGCGGCGACGAGGTGTTCGCGATCGGCGCCCATTGCACGCATTACGGTGGCCCGCTGGCGGATGGACTGATGGTCGGCGATACCGTTCGATGCCCTTGGCACCACGCCTGTTTCAGCCTGCGTACCGGCGAGCCGCAGCGCACGCCGGCACGCGATCCGGTCTCCTGCTGGAGAGTCGAACAGCTCGGCGGCAGCGCCTACGTCCGCGAGAAACTCACGCCCCAGCCGCTCCAGCTTGCGCCCGCGGCCGACGCTCCGAAAGCCGTGGTCATCGTGGGTGGCGGCGCCGCTGGCAATGCCGCCGCCGAAACGCTGCGCCGCGAAGGTTATTCCGCAGGCATCACGATGCTCAGCGCCGATGCGTCCGTGCCGTGCGATCGCCCCAATCTTTCGAAGGGCTATCTGGCCGGGACGGCGCCCGAAGACTGGATTCCGCTGCGCCCGCCGGAGTTCTACCTGGAGCACCGCATCGACCTGAGGCTGGAAGCGCCGGTGGCCGCGATCGACACGAAGAAGCGGCAGCTGAAATTGTCGGACGGCAGCCGTGTCGACTACGACCGGCTGCTGCTCGCGACCGGCGCCGAGCCGGTACGCCTGGACATCCCCGGCGCGGATCTGCGGCACGTGCATTACCTGCGCACGCTGGCCGACAGCCGCGCGATCGTGGCCGCCGCGGCGGCTTCGCAGCGAGCGGTGGTGATCGGCGCGAGCTTCATCGGCCTCGAAGCGGCGGCGGCACTGCGCGCGCGCAACATCGAGGTGCATGTAGTCGCGCCCGATGCGGTTCCCATGGAGAAGATCCTTGGCGCCCAGGTGGGTCAGTTCGTTCGCAAGCTGCACGAGCACCATGGCGTGACGTTCCATCTGGGCACCACCGCCATTTCCATCGACGGGCAAAGTGTCCGTTTGAAGAACGGCGAAGTCCTGCCGGCCGATCTTGTCGTCGTCGGCATCGGCGTGCGCCCGGTCGTCGGATTGGCGCAGCAGGCGGGTCTGGCCATCGATCGCGGCGTCACCGTCAACGAATACCTCGAGACGAGTGTCCCCGGCATCTTCGCGGCCGGCGACATAGCGCGCTGGCCGGACCGGCTAACCGGCGAGAGCATCCGTGTCGAACACTGGGTGGTCGCCCAGCGCCAGGGGCAGAGTGCCGCGCGCAACATGCTCGGTCGGCGCGAGCGTTTTGACGCCGTGCCATTCTTCTGGACCGAACAGTACGATTTCACGCTGGCTTATGTGGGTCACGCCGAGCGCTTTGACGATGCGCAAATCGACGGACAGCTCGATCTCGAGACCCGGGACTGCACCATTGCCTATCGGCGGGGCGGCAAGAAATTGGCCGTGGTGGTCGTGCAACGCGATCTGGAGGGCTTGCGCGAGGAAGTCGAGTTCGAAAAAGCGATCGGCGCAGCAGTGTAAGCAGCCCCTTGCGGCGGTCAAGGGGCGGCCGCGCCGGCAAGCTGGGAGCTCTTCTCGCCGATTCGCGCCAGCAGTGCGCGCCACGACTTCGAGAACGCATCGGCGCCTTCTCGTTGCAAGCGTTCGGCCAGGGCGTTGTCGTCCACGCCCTGACGCTTGAACTCCGCGATCACCGCTTCGGCCGAGCCGCCGTCCGCCGGCATCGTGGCGCCGACCTTGCCGTGATCGGCGAAAGCCTCCAGCGTTTTGTCGGGAATGGTATTGATCGTGTCGGGCGCCGCAAACGCCTCGATGTAGAGCGTGTCGGGCGCCGCCGGATCCTTGGTACCGGTGCTGGCCCAGAGCAAGCGCTGCGGAT
>DATNBX010000042.1:0-7763 GCA_035571795.1 Ramlibacter sp. | reverse complement strand
GCCGGCCGCTCGAGGAGCACGAACAGGGGATCGGCATGGCGACTGCCGAACTGCGCCGCGAAATGCGGCAGGCCCCAGGCGAGCGGCACGGCCACCGAGGCGGCCACGAGCGCGCCGAGCGAGGCTCGCCAGAAGCGCCCGAGGGCGCTCGTGATCTCGACAGGGGACGGCGCGCGCATCAGCTCGCCTCTCGGGCTCGGGGGGCCGGCAGGCCCTTCAGACCTTGCGGAACACGAGGGTTCCGTTGGTGCCGCCGAAGCCGAAGTTGTTCTTCACCGCGATGTCGATCTTCATCTGCCGCGCGGTGTTCGCGCAGAAGTCGAGATCGCATTGGGGATCCTGGTTCGTGAGGTTGATCGTGGGCGGCGCGACCTGGTCGTGGATGGACAGCACGGTGAACACCGATTCGGCGCCGGCGGCGTCGAATCGGTGTTCACCGTGCTGGCTGTCCAGCAACAGAAGAGCCCGCCGACGATCAACATCTTCAACCAGGATCCGGAATGCGACCTGGACTACTGCGCCAACACGGCTCGCGACATGCGAATCGATGTCGCGGTGAAAAACAACTTCGGTTTCGGCGGCACCAACGGGACCCTCGTTTTCAAGCGGTTCCAATAGAGGCTGGCCCCGCTCAGTTCAAGCATTTCCTGACGGCGGCCTTTCCATGCACAGCGCCCCATCGGTGAGCTATCCGGCGGGGCGTTCCCGCTGCGCGGCCGGGCTGCTGCTGTTGGCTTGGCTGCTGGGCGGTGCGGCGACCGCCATGTGGTGGTTGCAGTCTCAATCTCCGGGATGGCGGTTGAGCGCGGCGTGTTTTGTGCTTCTTGCGGCTGGCGCCTTCGCAGCCTGGGCATGGTGGTATTCCGAGCGGGGCATACTGGCTTGGGACGGGGAAACCTGGAACTGGACAGACGTGGCGGGTACCCTCGCCGGAACCATCGAAGTTCGGCTCGACTTGCAGCATTGCGTGCTGCTGCGGTGGACGTCCGAAAATGGATTGCGCTGGTTCTGGCTGGAGCGTGCCGGCGGCGCCCAGCGCTGGGAAGATCTGCGTCGTGCGGTATATTCCCGCGCCAGACTCGAAGTGCCGCCCGATCCCCACGGGCCCGCGGCGAAACCATGACAAGAACGCCTCACGCTGCCGCTTCCACTCAGGCCGATACCGACCTGATGCTGGTGGAGCGTACAGTCGCGGGCGACCAGAAAGCGTATGAGCTGCTGGTGCTGAAATACCAGCGCCGCATCGAACGGTTGATCGGGCGCATGGTCCGCGACGCCGACCTCGTGGAAGACATAGCGCAGGAAACATTCATCCGCGCCTATCGCGCGCTTGCCCAGTTCCGGGGAGAAGCCCAGTTCTATACCTGGCTGTACCGCATCGCGGTCAACACGGCGAAGAAGGCGCTGGGCGATCTCAAGCGCGACCCCCTCGTTTCGGAAAATGCCCTGCGCGGCGGCGACGAGGAAGATGAAACTTCCGCCGTGGAGAATGAACTAACCACCGCGGAAACGCCCGAAACGGTCCTGGCAGCCAAGGAAATTGCCGCCGCCGTCAACTCGGCCATGGATGCCCTGCCCGAGGAACTGCGGCAAGCGGTGACCCTGCGCGAGATCGAGGGGCTGAGCTACGAAGAGATTGCGGAAGTGATGAATTGCCCGATCGGCACCGTGCGGTCCCGGATTTTCCGGGCACGCGAGTCGATTTCGATGAAGATCAAGCCCCTGCTGGAAAACCAGTCGGGCAAGCGCTGGTAGTGCGCGATGCGGCAAGGTAGATTTATGGACAAGATGGAGATGCACGAACTCATGTCGGCAATGGCCGATGGCCAGTTGCAAGGCGAGGCGTTCGCGCGCGGCGTCGAAGTTGCGGCCAGCAATCCCGCGGCGCTCGAGGCCTGGCATACCTACCATCTGATCGGCGACGTATTGCGGTCGGGCGACTTCACCTTGGGCACGGTGCCCGCAGCCTTTCTCAGCCGCATGCAGATTCGCCTGCACCAGGAGCAGCGCCTCGCACCCGCGCTGCAAGCAGGCGCCCGATCCGATGCGACAGCAGCACCGGGCGCTTCGCGGACGCCGGCCAACGACGCCAGTTTTCGATGGAAGCTGGTGGCAGGATTTGCGTCGCTTGCCGCGATGGCCGCGATCGGCTGGACGGTGGCCGGTCCATCCATCAGCAAGCCCGAGAAAGCCCAACTGGCGGGCGCGCAAAGCGGCACCGTTCTGGCCGGGACCGAGCGCGGCGTGATGATCCGCGATCCCCGGCTCGACGAACTGCTCGCTGCGCATCGCCAGCTCGGGGGCGCCTCGGCCTTGCAGGCACCGGCTGGTTTCCTTCGCAACGCCACGTTCGAGGGACCTGCCCGCTGACGCGGCCGGTTGACGGATGGGATACAAGGTCGCGACAGCAAGCGTTCTTCGCGCCATCGCCGCTCTCTGGGCGGTGTGCATGGTCGGCTTTGCCGCCGCCCAGGTGACAGCTCCGCCGCTACCCCAGCCAGCGGCGGTGCAAGGCAGTTATCCCGAGCGCAGCGTCGCCGACTGGCTGACGCGCATGCACGAGGCTTCGCGGCTGCGCAGCTATGTCGGCACTTTCGTGGTGTCGTCCAACAACGGCGGCATGTCCAGCTCACGCATCTGGCATGCCTGCGCCGGCGACCAGCAGGTCGAACGGGTGGAGTCGCTCACCGGCCCGCCCCGTTCGACTTTCCGGCGCAACGAGGAGGTCGTCACCTTCCTGCCGGAAAGCCGCGTCTTCCGCGTCGAGAGGCGCGAGTCGCTGGGCTTGTTCCCGAACCTGCTCAAGTCGTACGAAGCGTCGATTCCCGAGTTTTACGAGGCGCGCCGGGTCGGCGGGGGCCGCGTCGCCGGATTCGATACGGAAGTGGTCGAGCTCGCTCCCAAGGATAATCTTCGCTTCGGATACCGGATCTGGAGCGAAAAGAAAAGCGGCCTGGTGGTCAAGCTGCAAACCATGGATGCGGAAGGGAATGTGCTGGAGCAGGCGGCTTTCTCGGAACTCCAATTCGACGCTCCGGTGCGCATCGACAAGCTCAGCCGCATGATGGCGGCTCCGGAGGGCTGGCGCATCGAGAAAGCCGAAGCACTCAAGACCAGCGCGGCGGCCGAAGGCTGGCAGCTGAGAGCGTCCGTTGCCGGATTTCAACCGATCACCTGCTACAAGCGGCCGGTCGCCGGCGCGCCCGCCTCCGGCGGAACGCTGCAGTGGATATTCTCGGACGGCCTGGCCGCGGTCTCGCTTTTCGTCGAGGCATATGATCGCCAGCGGCACGTTCAGGAAGGCCTGTTCTCGAGCGGCGCCACCCAGACGCTGACGCGCCGCATCCAGGACTGGTGGCTCACCGCGGTCGGAGAAGTGCCGCCGCAGACCTTGAAGGCGTTCGCGCAGAGCCTTGAGCGCCGCAAGTAAGTCCCCAATTTATCAGCAATGTGCCGTGGTTCGGACCTGGCCGTTGCGAACCATTCACCCGCTTTTTGTTCTCAGCTTTATCTCGGATTGAAAGGTCGATATGCCAAGAATCGATTGGAAGAAACTGCGTGCCTATGGGCTCGTGATCGCCCTGGCCGTGTGCGGCACGGTGGCGCTGGTGCCGGCCAGGCCCGTTGCCGCACAAGCCAGGGCATTGCCCGATTTCACCGATCTGGTGGAGCAGGTCGGACCCTCGGTGGTCAACATCCGGACCATCGAGCATGCCCGCACCAGTTCCAACAGTTCCGCGCCCGGCGGCATGGACGAGGAAATGCAGGAGTTTTTCCGGCGCTTCTTCGGGCAGCCGATGCCAGGCACACCGCGGCAGGCACCCCGTCCCAACCGGCCCGCACCGGATGAAGAACAGCCGCGCGGCGTGGGCTCCGGATTCATCCTGACGGCAGATGGCTTCGTGATGACCAACGCGCACGTGGTCGACGGTGCCGACGAGGTAGTCGTGACACTGACCGACAAGCGCGAGTTCAAGGCCAGGATCGTCGGCTACGACAAGCGCACCGACGTGGCGGTGGTCAAGATCGAGGCCACCGGCCTGCCGGCCGTGTAAGTGGGCGACGTCAATCGACTCAAGGTGGGCGAGTGGGTGATGGCGATCGGTTCACCGTTCGGGTTGGAAAACACCGTGACGGCCGGCATCGTGAGCGCCAAGGGCCGGGATACCGGCGACTACCTGCCTTTCATCCAGACCGACGTGGCGATCAATCCCGGAAACTCCGGCGGCCCGCTGATCAACATGCGCGGCGAGGTGGTCGGCGTCAACAGTCAGATCTATTCCCGCTCCGGCGGCTTCATGGGGATTTCTTTTGCGATCCCGATGGATGAGGCGATTCGCGTGAGCGAGCAGTTGCGCTTGTCCGGCCGCGTCTCGCGCGGCCGCATCGGCGTGCAGATCGACCAGGTGACCAAGGACGTCGCCGAATCGATTGGCCTGGGCAAGGCGCAAGGTGCGCTGGTGCGCAGCGTCGAGAGCGGCTCCCCGGCGGATAAAGCCGGGGTGGAGGCGGGTGACATCATCGTGCGCTTCGACGGCAGGGTGATCGAGAAGGCTTCCGACCTGCCGCGCATGGTGGGCAACACGAAACCCGGCACTCGCAGCACCATGTCGGTGTTCCGGCGCGGTGGCTCGAAAGACCTGGCCGTGACCATCGCCGAGTTCGAGCCCGAGAAGCCCATTCGCCGCACCGCCGACAAGGAGGAAAAGCCCAAGGGATCTCCGGCCGCGCAGTCGGTGGGTTTGTCCGTGAGTGAATTGAGCGACGCGCAGAAGAAGGAACTCAAGCTCAAGGGCGGTGTGAAAGTGGACGCTGTCACCGACGCGGCCGCGCGCGCGGGCATTCGCGAGGGCGACATCATCGTGGCCATTGGCAATACCGAGGTCGGCAGTGTCAAGGAGTTCGATGCTGTGGTCGCCAAGGCCGACAAGAGCAAGCCCATTCCGGTGCTGCTGCGCCGAGGAGAGCTGGCCACTTACCTCTTGATTCGCCCGGCCCGCTGAAGGCGAGCCGCAGGCGGCGGCTAAGCCCCAAACCCGCACGGGTTGGGGCTTTTTTGATGCGAGTGACCGAAAAAAAACGAGGCGCCAGAAATATTTTTCGGCTTGGAAAAAGCCGCTATAAGTTTGCGAGCACTAACAAAAGCGGGGTGCTAATTACTTTTTTGGATAGAATCTGAGCACCTCAGCGGCGATTAACGGCATATCAAAAAAGCCGGAAACCACCATACGGGATGTTTTCCTGTGGTGTACAGCCGATCCACAGATCGCCCACAAGTTGTCCCGAACCTTGCCCCCTTATTTTGTTGATAAGTTGTGAATAACATGGATGTTGCTGACCCGCAACGACCCTGTCCGAGGGCCTTTGCGTCTGTACGCCCTGGGCTTTTTGCCTACAATGAAGTTCCAACTATCGCAGTTGCCATAGATTGTTGGTTTAGGGCGCGTCACTATTCGACGCGCCCTTTTTTCTTTTCCGGCGCCATTTGAATTCAATCACTTAAGCGTTCCCGTTGATGAATCACATCAGAAACTTTTCGATCATCGCGCACATCGATCACGGCAAATCCACGCTCGCGGACCGCTTGATCCAACGTTGCGGCGGCTTGTCGGATCGGGAGATGGAAGAGCAGGTGCTCGACTCGATGGATCTGGAACGTGAACGTGGGATAACCATCAAGGCGCAGACCGCATCGCTGCGCTACACAGCGCGCGACGGGCAGGTCTACCACCTCAATCTGATCGACACGCCGGGCCACGTCGACTTCTCATACGAGGTCTCGCGTTCGCTGTCCGCATGCGAAGGCGCGCTGCTCGTCGTCGATGCAAGCCAGGGTGTCGAGGCCCAGACGGTGGCCAACTGCTACACGGCGCTCGACCTCGGCGTCGAGGTCGTCCCGGTGCTCAACAAAATGGATCTGCCGCAGGCCGACCCCGTAGAGGCGAAGCTGGAGATCGAGGACGTGATCGGGATCGATGCGGGACACGCGATCCCATGCTCGGCAAAGACCGGGATGGGCATCGACGACATCCTGGAAGCGATCGTCGCCCGTATTCCGGCTCCGCGCGGCAATCCCGAGGGTCCGCTGCGCGCGATGATCATCGACAGCTGGTTCGACAGTTACGTCGGCGTCGTCATGCTGGTGCGGGTGGTGGACGGGCGCGTCGCCAAGGGCGACCGGATCAAGCTGATGGCCACCGGCGCCGCTTACGACGCCGACAAGCTCGGGGTCTTCACCCCTGCGGACGAAGAACGCGAATCTCTGGACGCCGGGCAGGTGGGCTACATCGTCGCCGGCATCAGGGAACTGCAGGCCGCCAAGGTCGGCGATACCGTGACGCTGATCAAGCCAGGCACCGGGGGCGCGGCGTTCACTGCTACCGAGCCGTTGCCGGGCTTCAAGGAAATCCAGCCTCAAGTCTTCGCCGGCCTGTATCCGACCGAAGCCAACCAATACGATTCACTGCGCGACGCGCTCGAGAAACTCAAGCTTAACGACGCCTCGCTGCATTACGAGCCGGAGGTCAGCCAGGCATTGGGCTTCGGATTTCGCTGTGGTTTCCTGGGCCTGCTGCACATGGAAATCGTCCAGCAGCGGCTGGAGCGCGAATTCGACCAGGACCTGATCACCACGGCCCCGAGCGTCGTGTACCAGGTGCTCAAGGCGAACGGCGAGATCCTGATGGTCGAGAACCCGTCCAAGATCCCGGACCAGGGCCAGATCGCCGAAATCCGGGAGCCGATCGTCACGGTGCATCTTTATATGCCGCAGGAATTCGTCGGGCCGGTGATGACGCTGGCGAACCAGAAGCGCGGCGTCCAGCTGAACATGGCCTATCACGGCAAGCAGGTCATGCTGACGTACGAGATGCCGTTGGGCGAGATCGTGCTGGACTTCTTCGACAAGCTCAAATCCGTCAGCCGGGGCTATGCCTCGATGGACTATGCGTTCAAGGAGTTCCGGGCCTCCGACGTGGTCAAGATCGACATCCTGCTTAACGGGGAAAAGGTCGACGCCCTGTCCATCATCGTGCACCGCAGCCAGTCCCAATACCGCGGCCGGGCCGTGGTCACGAAAATGCGCAAGATCATCAGCCGGCAGATGTTCGACGTGGCGATCCAGGCGGCGATCGGGGCCAATGTCATCGCCCGCGAGACGATCAAGGCCCTGCGCAAGAACGTGCTGGCAAAATGCTATGGCGGCGACATCACCCGCAAGCGCAAGCTCCTCGAAAAACAAAAGGCAGGCAAGAAAAGAATGAAGCAGATCGGTTCGGTCGAAGTCCCCCAGGAAGCATTCCTCGCCATCTTGCAGGTGGAGGAATGATGCCTTTCCTCACGGCCGCGGTGCTCGCGGCGTTCGCCGGATACGCCGGCGCCTGGTACCTGGGTTTCGTGGAGGGCAATTTCGCGCTCCTGCTGTTCCTGGCGACCGTCGTGACCGGCCTGTACTGGCTGGCCGAACGGGTGTATTTCCTGCCGCAGCGCCGCGCGGCGGCCGCCCGCCTCGAAGCCAGCGCGGCGCGGCGCCACGGTGACCTGGTCGCCCAGGGCATCACCCAGGTAGACGGCGATGTGGCGCTGGGCCGGCAGCGGCTGCTGATGCAGCCCTGGTGGCTCGACTGGACGGCCGGCCTGTTCCCGGTGATCCTGGCGGTGTTCGTGCTGCGCTCGTTCCTGTTCGAGCCGTTCAAGATTCCGTCCGGTTCCATGATCCCGACGCTGCTCGTGGGCGACCTGATCCTGGTGAACAAGTTCACCTA
>DATNBX010000041.1:0-45092 GCA_035571795.1 Ramlibacter sp. | reverse complement strand
ACGTGTTGTTCTTTTCCGCGGGTGTCGGAGAAACGGAAGTCGACGAACTTGACTTCGTTTTCCTTCACCATCTTCATCACGTCTGCGACGCTCTTGGCTGCCATCAGCTATCTCCTGGTTGGATGGTTGTTGAAAATTTGGACTGAAATTCGGATGCAGTTTCTATGCCACAGCTGGTGCATGGAACAGGCTGCGAAGCTCGGCGATTGTCTCCGATCTTGAGCGCTTTTCCGGCACAGCAGCCCGGTTCTTTTGATGAGCAGCGCCCTCAACTGGTGCGGCGCAGCAATTGCACCGCTTTGGTGCCCTACCCCTATCGCACCAACTCGGGGCCCAAGCGGACACCCAGGGCGCTCAGGCCGGCCAACAATTGCCTGTAAGCGGGCTCGACTCGCGCCGGATCGCCCTTCACGCCCAGGTCGATATGCCGTCCGTACTTGGGATCATCGACGCTGGGCAGGCTGAACACCTTGACGCCGGGATGATCGCGCTCGATCTGCTCCATCAGCGGCGTCAGCGCGGCCTCCATCGAGCCGAAGACGATCACCGATTTTTCGGCGTAGGAGCGCTGGCGGAACAGGTGGCGGTACCGGTCGTCGAGAACCCACTCGATCATCGGCCAGGCCATCACCGGGAAGCCAGGCACGAAATGAACTTGATCGACGCTGAATCCAGGGATCTTGTTGTAGGGATTCGGGATGATGCGCGCGCCCTTCGGGAAGACTCCCATGTTCAGCCGGTGGATGTTGTCGGGCCGGTCGGGCTCATAGGCAACCCCCTGCTCGCGCGCGATGTCCTGCATGCGCTCGCGGATCAGGCCCTCGGCCTGGCGGTGCAGTTCCAGCGGGGCGTCCAGCGCCTGGGCCGCGCACTGGCGCGTGTGGTCGTCGGGCGTCGCGCCGATGCCGCCGCAGCAAAACACGACGTCGCCCGAAGCGAAAGCGCGCCGCAACGTGGCAGTGATGCGCTGCGGGGCGTCGCCCACGTATTCGGCCCAGGCGAGCTGCAAGCCGCGGGCCGCCAGCAGTTCGATCACCTTGGGCATGTGCTTGTCGGCGCGCTTGCCCGAGAGGATTTCGTCGCCGACGATGATCAGCCCGAATTCGCGCGCTTCAGCCGGGGGGGAAATTTGCGTCATCCGCCAATGCTAACGGCGCGGGGGCAGCGGCGGCCGGAGGCAGCGGGGGCGCGGCCGGCGAGGCGTCCGCTTCAGCGCGCAACGCTGCCAGCGCCGCGAGGCAGTAGTGGGCGAACCACAAGGACGAAAAGGCGAACACCAGCGTGTAGATCCAGATCGCGACGGGCACCAGGATGACGAAGGCCGCCGCGAACAAGGCGCCCGAAGCCCACAGGATGCTGGGTGCGGCCCCCAGGTACCCAGTCAGCACCCCGATCCCCAGCAGCCGCATCCGGTGCCGGCGGAACAGCTCGCGACGCTCTTGCCTGCTTGCATGATCGGACAGCGCATCGAAGGCCATCACCCGGTACGTGAGCCAGCCCCAGATCAGCGGCGGCAGCACCAGGATCAGCGGAGGCACCAGCCACAGCGGCAGCGAGACCACCAGCGCCACCAGCGCGAGGACCGTGGATCCCAGCGACCACGCGAGACTCATTGCCAGGGAGCCGCCGTGCTTGCGCTCCAATTGAGCGAAGCGCCGCTCGGCCACCAGGCGCGTCAATGCCGGTGTCATGAGCGCGGCCACGACCA
This sequence comes from Ramlibacter sp., assembly GCA_035571795.1. Lineage (GTDB taxonomy): Bacteria > Pseudomonadota > Gammaproteobacteria > Burkholderiales > Burkholderiaceae_C > Ramlibacter. Next base: position 43,384 of record DATNBX010000041.1, on the reverse strand, counting down.
GCAGTGACAGCAGCACGATCAACGGCGTGACCGCGAAGATCACGATCAGCGGCGCCACCACCGTCTTCAGATTGCCAGCGCCCACGCCCTGCAACCAGTCCCACACGCTGTTCATGAGATCGGATGACTCGAGCGCCGCACGCACCCATTGCAGCGCGCCATCCCAATAGAAGTAGCCCAGCCCCAGTGACAACGCGACCATGATTGCCAGCGGCAGAAAGGAAAGCGCGATGACCCGCGGATGCAGGCAGTAAGCCGCCGCGCGCCAGAACGAATCGAGGAGCAGGCCCATGCGATCAGCATAACCCGGCACGACGCCGCACGAGTCGCCGCGCGCGAGTCACGTAACATGGCCGGATGGAAATGGTCAATGTCAACGGTGTCCGGCTCGAAGTGCAGCGCCTGCCCGCTGCCGCCGGTGGACGGCGAGCTCCCGTCATTTTCTTGCACGAAGGGCTCGGCTCCGTTTCAATGTGGCGCGACTGGCCGGCCAGCGTGTGCGCCGCGGCCGGCCGGGACGGGTTCGTCTACTCCCGCCGCGGTTACGGCCGGTCCGATCCCGTTCCCGACGTGCGCGGTGCCGGCCGCCTGGGGCCCAACTACCTGCATCGCGAGGCGCTGGACGTTCTGCCCGAGCTGCTCGGCAAGCTCGATGTGCAGGCGCCGGTGCTCCTGGGTCATTCGGATGGTGCGACGATCGCGTTGCTTCACGCGGCCGATTTCCCCGTGACGGCGTGTGTGGTCCTGGCGCCGCATGTGATCGTCGAGGATCTGTCAGTTCAATCGATCACGAAGGTGCGCGCGGCGTACAAGTCGGGCGGCTTGCGTCAACAGTTGGAGCGCCATCATTCGGACGTCGACGTCGCCTTCTGGCAGTGGAACGACATCTGGCTCAGCCCCGCTTTCCGCGATTTCGACATCCGGGCCGAATGCCGCCGGATCGAGGCGCCGGTACTGGCGATCCAGGGCGAGGAGGATCCCTACGGCACCATGGACCAGATCGAAGGCATTGCGCCGACACGCGGCCCCTTCGCCTGGCAGCTATTGCCGCAATGCGGTCATTCGCCGCACCGCGACCAGCCGGACAGAACACGCCAGCTCATAGTCGAGTTTCTGGCGAAGCTGCCCTGAGCGGTTCAAGCGCCGCCAAGTCGGCGGGGCCAAGCCACCGCCACTGCCCCGCCGGCAGGTCCTCCGGCAACGCCAGGCCGCCGATTCGCGAGCGATGCAGCGCCTCGACGCGGTTGCCGACGGCGGCAATCATTCGCTTGACCTGGTGGTACTTTCCTTCGGTAAGGGTCAAGCGCAATTGCCGCTCGCCGGTGCGTTCGCAGGCAGCCGCACGCACCGGCCGCGGATCATCGTCAAGAACCACTCCCTCCAGCAACGCCTCCAGCTGCCGCTGCACGAGCGCATGCTTCAAACCCACTTCGTAGACCTTGGGCACATGGCGCCGCGGCGAGTTCATGCGATGGATGAACTGGCCGTCATCCGTCAGCAATAGCAGGCCCGTCGTGTCGTGATCCAGCCGCCCCACCGCCTGCACGCCCTGCACTGCCGCTTTCTGCGGCCGTTGCCGCAGCGGCGGCGGCAACAAGGTATAGATGCTCGGATACGCGGAAGGCTTGCGCGAGCACTCGGTTGCCGCGGGCTTGTGCAGCATGATGTACGCCTTCTCGTGGTACACCCACTCGATGCCGCCGACACAAAAGTGCAAATCCTGCTGCAAGATTTCCGCGGTAGCCTCCGTGATGCGCTGACCGGCGACCGCGACCTGGCCTTGCTGGATCAGTCCGGCACAGACACGGCGAGTGCCGAAGCCCTGGGAAAACAGGATGTCCTGTAATTGCATGGCCTCAAGTATCTCAAGCATGGCGCAACACTTGCTTCATCCTCACGCGAATTCATCCTCCTTCCGGGGCTCTGAAGCACTATCCGCTGATAACAATGCTGACACGCATCAGGTATCTTTGTCTCGTTGCAGGCTTGCTGCTTGGCATTCCTGGCCGCGCGCAGCAGTGGTTCGCTGTGGCGAGCCCTGGCGGGGACGGGACTGGGACCGGCGTCGAAGTCGACCTGGACACGGTTCGCGCGCGCGGCCGTGGCGGTGAAGGCACGATCCGCGTTTCCTTCGACCTGCTGCAGCCTCATGGCGCCGGCTTTCGTTACCGCTCATTCGTCGCCAACGCGCAATTCGACTGCCAGCGCCACCGCATAACCCTGACGAGCGCCGACTACTTCGCCCAAACCAACGGCAAAGGCTCGCTGCTGGGAGCGGACATTGCCTCCCCGGAAGTGGGTGTGCCCACTTCAGTGCTCGACAGTGTGCCGGCATCGTCGCGGCGGGCGCTGTTGAAGGCCGCTTGCGCGACCACCCGGCAGTCGGCCAACTGACGTTAGCGGGCGTGGGCCAACGTCGCGAGCCGGCGTTCCAGTGGCGACAATTTCATCCCGACCCCATGCAATTGCTCGTACAAGCGCTGGCGTTGCCAAATGTCGGGCTCCCCCGCGATTCGGTCCCGGATGCCGTTGCGTTCCAACTGCAGCTCGGCGACGCGGTCGGTCAGCGCGGCAAGCTCGGGACCAGGCAAGCTGGCTTTCGGCACCGGCCGGGCCGGATCGAAGGTCAAAGCCTCGGGCGACAAGACGGAGCAGCCGGCCAGCAGCAGCGCGGCACAGGAAACGGCGATTCGCACAGTGGACCTCCCGAAAAGAGGAGGCTCCATGTTAGAGCCCTTCGGGCCGGTCCGTATCGGGCCGGCCAGCGCGCGGATATTTGCGGACAGGGCGTTAGAAAGCCACTTTCACGGCGGCGGCCACAGCGGTGTTCCGATAGCTCGTACCGATCGCGTTCGAGTTGACGCGCTCACCACGCACCGAGGCCGAAACCGTCACGATGCGGTGCGGTTCCCAATCGACGCCGATCGATGTGGCCTCAACGACGTCCCGGCGACCGTTTTCCGGCGCCCCGGGCGTGATATCGCGCCAACTGCGCGTGATGCGGTCGTAGCGGGCGTTCACGGAGGTGCGCGCTGTCGCCTTCCAGACCGGACCGACGAAGATCCGGTCGCTCACGACGTGGCCACCCGTATCGAGCCCCGAACTGCCCAGATATCGTGCCACGCCGGCCAGGACACTGGTCTTCGCGGTGGCGTTCCAGGTGACCGTGGCATTACCGACCGGGCCGCTGAAGTCGCGAGCCGGAACGCCGCTATGCGTGCGCTTCAAATGGCCCAGCTGGGCGTCGAGTGTGGTCTTGCCGGTCAGTATCCATTTCAATACCAGCTCGGCTTCGTCTTCCTTGAAATCGGCCGAGACCGCCGTCGAGAGCGGTGCCGTGTATTCGCCGTCGCCGTGGCGGAAGCGTGCAAACAGCGACGAGCCCGAGGCCCATTCGTAACCTCCTCCGACGCGGGCGCTGCGAATAGTGGGGCTCGCGTCCCAGCTGATGGGCACCGTGGTGCTGCTGCTGGTGCGCGTGAGGCCGGCCAGCGCGCGCCACACGCCGTCGATGTCGTAGATTCCCTCGAACACTTCGGCACGCTGGGTACGCCGGCCGATTTCAGTTACCCCGGGCACCGTACTGTCGCTGATGTCGCGGAACTGGCGGCGCTCGGCGCTCAGCACGCCGTGCAGCGCAGGAGTGACTTTCCAGTCCCAGGCCGCGTTGTAGTTGAGAGTGGAATAGTTCAGGTCGGAGTGGCTGCTGTAGTTGTACCTGCTCGCTTCGACGTCGGCCTTGAAATGCTGCAGGCTATAGGAGCGGTCGAGTTTGACGCCAACCGATAGCACGCCGATATTGTCCGATTGCTCCTGTGACGGTGCACGCTGAACGTTGGTGTCGTGTTCCACCCCCGCCGAAGCGCGAAGCTCTAACAGGTTCGGCGGCTCGGCTCTCAGCACTGCGGGGAAAACACACAGGGACGCCAATGAAAGCAATGGGCGATACGACATTTTTTTCAACAGATGCCTCCGATCAACTCTTGCCAATCCCGTGCGCCGGGGTCTGCGCCCAAAGACCCCTCAACCAGCGGGACATGGGTAGGAACGGTCGCGCGATTAGCGCGGGCTTGAGATATGCCTGCACGCGTCGTGCTCCTGGCGAATTGTAGAGGGGAAAAAAACGCCGGCCGTTCAAAGCGCCGCACATCGCGTCGGCCTGGGAAGAAGCTGTGTGATCAGCGCCACAAGTTGGAGGCCTGCGCGGCCTGGTCGCCCACCATTTGAATTGCGGCGATTCGGCTTCTGCTTGTGCCATCTGCCGGACGGTTTCACCGGACAGGCGAACGTGTTTCGGGCGGACGAACTGAGTAAAAAACACCTGACAACACTCGGTGACCGGCCGGCCGGAAAAATTGAAGTAGGTTCACCCGCAGGCCTTTGCGGCAGCAGGGCATTCTTGACCGGGCCCCGACCGCGACGTGCCGATTCTTTCGAAATCGACATCAGGAGCCACCTTATGAGTAAACGACTTCTTCTGGATTCATACTTTCGATCATCGGCGATCGGGTTGGCGACCGCCGTGCTGTTTGGTTGTGGCGGCGGGAGCGACAGCGGCTCCTCCGCCCTGAGCCAACCCTCGGTGCAGGTACTCGAATCCGCGGCGGTCATGTCGGTCAAGGCCGATGTACCCTCAAGCAACGGGAGGACAGAGCTCGAAGAGCAAGCCTTGAGCTTCACCTTCGCCGGGAAGGTCGACAGCGGCCCGAGCGCCGGCCTGACGCTCAATGGCAGGCTGGATCTGATGGGCGAGAGCGATGACGAGGTCACCACCGAAGTTGAAGGGCGTTTCTTTCCCGATGCGACTTCTACGGTGCCCACCAGTAATGATCTGAAGGCGCAATTCGAAGCCAATCGCAAGGCCCTGAAGGTGGCACTGCGCGCCGACATCAAGGCCTTGTCGGACCAACTGAAGGCCGCACTCGACAACGGCACGGTATCCGGCTCCGATGGGCCGAGCGCGGCGCAGAAGGCGGCGCTGGCAACGTTCAAAGCCCAGTTCACTCAGCGCATGGATAAGTTCCGTGCGGACATGAGCGCGCTGATTTCCGACTTCCGCGCCACCAGGCGCAATGGCAAGTCGGAAGGGAAAGAGGAAGATGACAACGATGCCAGGGGCCTTGAAGTTCGTGGAACCATCGGCGCCAACGGTGCGATGAATCTGACTATCGAACTTAGCGACGACCGCAAGGTCGTCCTGACCGGCACGCTCGCCGCCGACGGCACCGCAAGCGGAACTCTGACCGGTCCGGCCAACGGTGACAAAGGCACCTTCACCGCTACCCCAACCGACGGGACCGCGACGCCGGCACCTGCGCCTGCTCCGGCACCAGCGCCTGCTCCGGCACCGGCCCCTGCGCCAGCTCCGGCTCCAGCTCCGGCACCTGCGCCTGCTCCGGCACCTGCGCCTGCTCCGGCGCCAGCGCCGGCACCAGCGCCAGCTCCGGCACCGGCGCCAGCTCCGGCCGCCTTGGGGGCTCCGATCTTTGCTGCAAACTGTTCCGGCTGTCATGGCCCCGATCCGGCCACCAACAACTTGAACGTCAAGAACGGCAGCACCGTGGCAGGGCTGACGGCGGCTTTTGCGCTTCCACCGATGACCGGCTTCCAGGCCTCGCTGTCCGCCACCGACAAGGCGAACCTGGCGGCCTTCATCGCCAGTCGCTGATCGATCCGACGGCCCTCGCGTTGTCCGACGCGAGGGCCGGGCGCTCGCAGTGGCGCTTCCGGAAAGAAAAAGCCCAACCAGGAATGGTTGGGCTTTTTCAATAAGTGGTGGAGCTGGCGGGAATCGAACCCGCGTCCGCAAGCCTTCTTCGCACAGTTCTACATGTGTAGCCGTCTGATTGAGTCTCGCCTCCTGTGTCGCGCAGCGGCACGCTACACAGAACGCCAGCAACCTATTTTCTCGTCCTGTGCCAAGTTACCCGACCCAGGACCAGCCCATGAAATTATCTTCGCAGCCTGGACCTCCGAAGAGACCCTTGCCCAGCCCACAGGCCTGCTGTTGCGAAGCTCACCGGCAATTAAGCGGCGAGTGCGAAACGTTCGTCGTTTGCAGTTACTTTGTTTGAATCAGTTTAACGAGCGCATTCAGCTCGACATGCCCTGCCGCGCGTCCGAACCCACGTCGAAACCAGTGCAGCCCCAAACTGCTATTTTAGGCCTTGGCCTCGGAATGCAAGAGGGCCAGTAATTCAAGAGGGGTATCGATGTGGGCATGAGCGCCCCAGCGCAGCGCATCGGGATTACCGCCGAGATAGCCGTAGGTTGCGGCCACGGTCACCATTCCGGCAGCCCGGCCAGCGAGCACGTCGCGCTCGTCGTCTCCGACGTAGACACAGCGGCCCGGCTCGAGCCTGAGCTGCCTGGCCGCTTCGAGCAGTGGCGCCGGATGGGGTTTGGCGTAGGCTGTGCTGTCGCCGGCGATGACCGTGGCGGCCGTGGCGAACAAGCTCATTCCGCGCGTCAACGGCCCGGCAAAGCGCATCGACTTGTTGGTCACCACGCCCCAGGCGAGCCCTCGGGCCAGCAGTTGCGAGATGAGTTCGGGAATGCCCCGGAACGCGTAGGTGCGTTCGGTCATGCAGGTCTCGTAGTTGACGAAGAATTCCTCGCGCAGTTCGGCGAAGTCCGGATGGTCCGGCGTCATGCCGAAAGCCACGCCGAGCATCCCGCGAGCGCCTGCTCCTGCCATCGGGCGATACTGTTCGAGCGGCAGCGACGGCATGCCGCGGGCCACCCGCATCTTGTCCGCAGCAGCGCCCAGGTCGGGAGCGCTGTCGATCAGGGTACCGTCGAGGTCGAACAGCACCGCCCCGATATTGCTGAACATCAGGTTCTCTGCGTCGCGAAGAGATAGTTCACGCTGGTATCCCCAGACAGCCAGTAGCGCCGGGTCAGCGGGTTGTATTGCATGCCCCGGGTGTGTTCGAGTTCCAGACCGCTGCCGCGGCAGTAACCGGCCAGCTCGCTCGGGCGAACGAACTTCATGTACTCGTGGGTACCCCGGGGCAGCAAGTTGAGCACATATTCCGCACCAATGATCGCAAACAGGAACGACTTTGGATTGCGGTTGATGGTCGAAAAGAAGACCCAGCCCCCCGGCTTGACCAGCGTGGCGCACGCCCGAACTACCGACGCCGGGTCCGGCACGTGCTCGAGCATTTCCATGCACGTGATCGCGTCGAATTTGCCCGGTTGCTCGTCTGCCAGCGCCTCGGCGCTGACCTCGCGGTACTCCAGGTTCGTCGTGCGGGCCTCCAGCGCGTGCAGCTGCGCTACCTTCAGCGCCTTGGTGGACAGGTCGATGCCCACTACCTGGGCCCCCTTGCCCGCCATGGCTTCGGCGAGGATGCCGCCGCCACAACCAACGTCCAGCACGCGCTTGCCGGCCAGGGGTACCAGCGAGTTGATCCAGTCCAGCCGCAGCGGATTGATCTGGTGCAGGGGCCGGAATTCGCTCTCCGGGTCCCACCATCGGTGGGCGAGGTCGGAAAACTTGGCCAGCTCGGCCGGGTCGGCGTTGATCGGGTTAGTGGAGGCGGTCGTTTCGGTCATAGGTCGTAATTGTGCCGCCCGCAGGGCACCAAAGTAAAAGGCCCCGCTTCGCGGGGCCTTTTTTTGCCTGCGCCTAACAAGCGCTACGCGCAGTTGTTAGCGCAGGCGCGACGCAAGCGTCGAGCACCTTGGCGAAGCCTTATTGGCTGGCGCGGGTACCGACCACCTCGATTTCCACGCGGCGGTTCTTGGCGCGGCCTTCGGCCGTCTTGTTGTCGGCAACCGGCTGCTTCTCGCCCTTGCCTTCGGTGTAGACGCGGTTCTTCTCGATGCCCTTGGAAACCAGGTACGCCTTGACGGCTTCAGCCCGGCGAACCGACAGCTTCTGGTTGTAGGCATCGGTCCCGACCGAGTCGGTGTGGCCGACCGCGATGATCACTTCCAGGTTAATGCCCTTGACCTTGCCGACCAGGTCGTCCAGCTTGGCCTTGCCTTCGGGCTTGAGCACAGCCTTGTCGAAGTCGAAGAACGCGTCGGCTGCGTAGGTCACCTTGGTGGCGGCCGGCGGTTGCGGCGGCGGCGGGGGTGGCGGTGCGACTGCGGGCGGCGGCGGGGGAGCGACCACAGCGGGCGGCGGCGGCGGAGGTGGCGGCGGAACCAGCGCGCCGTCGCAGTCCTTGGCGGCAGTGGCGGGCGTCCAGTTGGCGTCGCGCCAGCACAGTTGGTTTGTGCCGTTCTTCCAAACAAGCTCACCGGAAGCATTGACCCAGTTGTCGATCCGGTTGCCACCATCGGCTGCGGTCACCCGCGTTTGCGCGCCGGCCGCTGATGCCAGCGACGCGACGGCAAACAGCAGCGCCACTTTGTTCAGTTTCTTCATGGTTCTCCTCTTAGGGGGAAAAAGCCGCAGCCGTGCTGCGTGAATACGACGTTTAAGGTGACCATCACCAAAAGCGTGAAATGATTGTGCCACACGTCTTTACACAATCAACGGCATAAGGAGTGAAGCCACGTAGGACAAAACCTGATTCCAAACTTGTGTTGCTGGATCGCGACAAGCCCCGGAACGTTAAAATCAAAGGCTTCGCGCGGCGTTCCTCCTCCCCCTCATGACCCAATTCGCCAAAGAAACCCTGCCCATCAGTCTCGAAGAGGAAATGCGGCGCAGCTACCTCGATTACGCGATGAGCGTCATCGTGGGCCGCGCACTGCCTGATGCGCGGGACGGCCTCAAGCCCGTCCATCGGCGCGTGCTGTACGCGATGCACGAGCTCAATAACGACTGGAACCGCCCCTACAAGAAGTCGGCCCGCATCGTCGGCGACGTGATCGGCAAATACCATCCGCACGGGGACCAGTCGGTCTACGACACCATCGTGCGGCTGGCGCAGGATTTTTCCATGCGCCACATGCTGGTCGACGGCCAGGGCAATTTCGGCTCGGTGGACGGCGATAACGCTGCCGCGATGCGCTACACCGAAATCCGGCTGGCCAAGATCGCGCACGAGATGCTGGCCGACATCGACAAGGAAACGGTCGACTTCGGTCCCAATTACGACGGCAGCGAAAGGGAGCCGCTGGTGCTGCCCAGCCGGCTGCCCAACCTGCTGGTCAACGGTTCCGGCGGCATCGCGGTGGGCATGGCCACGAACATTCCGCCCCACAACCTCAACGAAGTCGTCGATGCCTGCCTGCACCTGCTGCGCAACCCGGAAGCCACCATCGACGAGTTGATGGAGATCGTGCCGGCTCCGGATTTCCCGACTGCCGCCATCATTTACGGCATCAACGGGGTCAAGGAAGGGTACCGCACCGGCCGGGGCAAGGTGGTGATGCGCGCCAAGTGCCACTTCGAGGACATCGACCGGGGCCAGCGCCAGGCCATCATCGTCGACGAGCTGCCCTACCAGGTGAACAAGAAGACCCTGCAGGAGCGCATGGCCGAATTGGTCAACGAAAAGAAGATCGAGGGTATCAGCCATATCCAGGACGAGAGCGACAAGTCCGGCATGCGCCTGGTGATCGAGCTCAAACGCGGCGAAGTGCCCGAGGTCGTCCTGAACAATCTGTACAAGCAGACCCAGTTGCAGGACACCTTCGGCATCAACATGGTGGCGCTGATCGATGGCCAGCCGCGCCTGTGCACCCTGAAGGACCTCATCAAGGTCTTCCTGCAGCATCGCCGCGAAGTGGTGACGCGCCGCACCGTGTTTGCGTTGCGCAAGGCACGCGAGCGCGGCCATGTGCTGGAAGGCCTGGCCGTCGCCTTGGCCAACATCGACGAGTTCATCGCGATCATCCGCAATGCGCCGACGCCCCCCGTTGCCAAGACCGAGCTGATGAGCCGGCCCTGGGACAGCAAGCTCGTGCGCGAAATGCTCACGCGCACCCGTGCCGACGGGGGCATGATCAACGCCGACGACTACCGGCCTGACGGGCTGGAGCGCGAGTTCGGCATGGGCGGCGACGGGCTCTATCGACTTTCCGACACGCAGGCGCAGGAAATCCTGCAGATGCGTCTGCAGCGCCTCACCGGCCTGGAGCAGGACAAGATCGTTGCGGAATACAAGGATGTGATGGCCGAGATCGACGATCTGCTGGACATCCTGGCCAAGCCGGCGCGGGTGTCGGCGATCATCGGCGAGGAATTGACCGCGCTCAAGCACGAGTTCGGCCAGACCAAGCTGGGCGCGCGCCGCAGCGTCGTCGAACTCAACGCCCAGGATCTCGCCACCGAAGACCTGATCACGCCCACCGACATGGTGGTGACGCTGTCGCATGCCGGCTATATCAAGAGCCAGCCTTTGAGCGAATACCGCGCGCAAAAGCGCGGCGGCCGCGGCAAGCAGGCCACCGCGACCAAGGAAGACGACTGGGTCGACCAGCTGTTCATCGCCAACACGCACGACTGGATCCTGTGCTTCTCCAACCGCGGCCGCATGTACTGGCTCAAGGTCTGGGAAGTTCCGGCCGGCTCGCGGGGCTCGCGCGGCCGCCCGATCGTCAACATGTTCCCGCTGGCCGACGGCGAAAAAATCAACGTCGTGCTGCCGCTGACCGGCGAATTCCGCAGCTTCCCGGCCGACCACTACGTATTCATGGCCACCTCGATGGGCACAGTCAAGAAGACGGCGCTGGACGAATTCAGCAACCAGCGCAAGGCGGGCATCATCGCCGTCGACCTGGACGAAGGCGACTACCTGATCGGCGCCGCGCTCACCGACGGCAAGCACGACGTGATGTTGTTTTCCGACGGCGGCAAGGCCGTGCGCTTCGACGAAAACGACGTCCGGCCGATGGGCCGGGCCGCCCGCGGCGTCCGCGGCATGATGCTCGAAGAGGGCCAGGGCGTGATCGCCATGCTGGTGGCGGAGGACGAGCAGCAAAGCGTGCTCACGGCCACGGAGAAAGGCTACGGCAAGCGCACCGGCATCACCGAGTACACCCGCCACGGCCGCGGCACCAAGGGCATGATCGCGATCCAGCAAAGCGAGCGCAACGGCAAGGTCGTCGCCGCCACCCTGGTGCATGCGGACGACGAGATCATGCTCATCACCGACAAGGGCGTGCTGGTGCGCACTCGAGTGAGCGAAATCCGCGAGCTCGGACGGGCCACGCAAGGCGTGACGCTGATCGGCCTGGACGAAGGCTCCAAGCTCAGCGGGCTGCAACGCATCGTCGAGAACGACGCGGCGGCCACCGAGTCGGAAGGAGACGCCGCGGACGGCGCAGGCCCTGAAGGCGAAGCCTGATGGCCCGCGAATTGAGCACGCTGCGCGCCGAGATCGATTCGGTCGATCGCGAACTGCTGCAGTTGCTGAACCGCCGCGCGGCGCTGGCCAATGAGGTCGGAGAGATCAAGCGCGCCGAGGGTTCGACCGTGTTCCGGCCCGAGCGCGAAGCCCAGGTGATCAATGGTTTGGAGGCGGCGAACCCGGGACCGCTCAAGAACAGCAATGTGGCGGGCATCTGGCGCGAGATCATGTCGGCTTGCCGCGCGCTGGAGGCGCCGCAGCGCGTCGCCTATCTGGGGCCGGCCGGCACTTTCAGCGAGCAGGCGGCGGTGCAGTACTTCGGCTCCAGCATCGAGCATGTGCCCTGCATCAGCTTCGACGAGGTGTTCCAGGCCGCGACCGCAGGCACTTCCGATTTCGGCGTCGTGCCGGTGGAAAACAGCAGCGAAGGCGTCGTCACGCGCTCCCTCGACCTGCTGCTGAACTCACCTTTGCACATCGTCGGCGAGGTCAGCCTGCTGGTGCGGCATCACCTGCTGCGCCTGTCCGGCTCGATCGACGGCATCGAGGTGGTATTGGCGCATCCCCAGGCGCTCGCGCAGTGCCAGAACTGGCTGAACAAACACCTTCCCGGCGCCGAGCGCCGGGCGGTGGCGAGCAATGCCGAAGGCGCGCGGCTGGCGGCGGGCAACCCGGCCTGGGCCGGCATCGGCAGCGAGCGCGCCGGCAGCGAATTCGGGCTGCACATCGCCGCCCACGCCATCCAGGACGATGCCTTCAACCGGACGCGCTTCGCGGTGATCTGCCTGCCGCAGGTCCTCGACGCGCCGCAGGCGTCGGGGCGCGACTGCGTGAGCCTGGTGGTTTCGGTGCCGAACCGGCCCGGCGCGGTGCACGACATGCTGGTGCCCCTCAAGCGCCACGGCGTGTCGATGACGCGCTTCGAGTCGCGTCCGGCGCGCTCGGGCCAGTGGGAATACTTTTTCTACATCGACGTCGAAGGCCACCCGTCGCAGTCCAATGTCGCCGCGGCCCTCAAGGATCTGCAGTCCCTGTGCGCCTTCTACAAGGTGCTGGGAACTTATCCTGTCGGCGATTAAGATGACCCACCCCCGAAGCGCCTTGGGCGCCTGCCCCTCAAGGGGGAACACTCAAATCACAACGATATGTTCGAGCAACTCGGTCTGATCGGCTGCGGCCTCATGGGGGGATCGTTCGCGCTCGCGCTCAAGCGCGCCGGGCTGGTCAAGCGCGTCGTCGGCTATAGCAAGTCACCCTCCACGACGGAGCGGGCCCGCGCCATGGGCGTGATCGATGTGGAAGCGCCCTCTGCGCTGCTGGCGGTATCGGGAGCGGACATCGTCCTGCTGGCGGTACCGGTGGCGGCCACCGAAGCGACACTCAAGGCGATCAGGCATCTGGTCACCGCCGACATGCTGATCATGGACGTGGGTTCGACCAAACGCGACGTGATCGACGCGGGGCGGCGTGTGCTGCGCGATCATGTCGGCTCGTTCGTGCCCTGCCATCCGGTGGCGGGCAAGGAAGTTTCGGGTGTCGAGCACGCCGACCCCGACCTCTACACCGGCAAGCAGGTCATCCTCACGCCGATCGAACGCACCCGTGGGGCCCAGTTGCAGCAGGCAGTTGCCGTATGGGAAGCCCTGGGCTGCCAGGTCCTGAAAATGGCGCCGGAAGCCCACGATGCCGCCTTCGCGGCCGTGAGCCACCTGCCTCACCTGATCGCCTTTGCCCTGATCACCAGCATCGCCGCGCAGCCACAGGGCCTGGACTACCTTTCGCTGGCGGGACCGGGCTTTCGCGATTTCACGCGCATCGCTGCCAGCGACGCCAAGATGTGGCGCGACATCCTGATGGCCAACAAGAATGAATTGCTGGCCCAGGCCAGGATCTTCCACCGCACGTTGCAAGCGATGGAAGAGCTCATCGAAAAGGGTGAGGCCGAAGCCCTGGAGGGGCTGATCGCGCAGGCCAGTGAGGCCAGAGCCCAATGGCGCATGGGTGCGTCCAGGAAGTGACGGGAATTTCCCGCAGCCTTGATGTTCTCCGCCGAGTTCCTGGACATTCCGCCACTGGATAGTGCCGCAGGGACGGTGCTGCTGCCGGGTTCCAAGAGCATTTCGAACCGCGTGCTGCTGCTGGCCGCCCTGAGCGCGGGCACCACCACGGTCCATGACCTGCTCGATTCGGACGATACGCGCGTCATGCTCGAGGCGCTGCGCGTGCTGGGTTGCGGCGTCAAGCATGACGGTGCGGCCGTGGAGATCGCGGGCCTGGGCGGCCGGCCCCCCGCCTCGCCTGCCAGGCTGTTCCTGGGCAACGCCGGGACCGCGATGCGGCCCCTGGCGGCGGCACTGGCGGTGATCGGCGGAGAGTTCGAGCTGAGTGGCGTCGCGCGGATGCATGAGCGGCCGATCGGCGATCTCGTCGATGCCTTGCGCCAACTGGGCTGCCAGGTCCAATACCTGGCAACCGAAGGCTATCCGCCGCTGCGCATCGGCCGGCCGCAGTTGCTGCTCGACGCACCGATCCGGGTGCGGGGCGACGTCTCGAGCCAGTTCCTCACGGCGTTGCTGATGGCGCTGCCCCTGGCTTCCAAGCGCGACATCACGATCGAAGTCATCGGAGAACTGATCTCCAAGCCCTACGTCGAGATCACGCTGAACCTGCTGGCGCGCTTCGGCATCGCGGTGCAGCGTGAGGGCTGGCGGCGTTTCGTCGTCCCCGCCGGCAGCCGCTACCAGTCGCCCGGCAGCATCCACGTGGAGGCCGATGCCTCATCCGCGAGCTATTTCGTGGCGCTCGGCGCCATCGCCGCGCAGCCCGGTTCCGGCGTGCGCGTCACCGGCGTGGGCGAGGATTCGATCCAGGGCGATATCCGCTTCATCGATGCGGCGCGGCTGATGGGTGCCCACGTGCGGGGCGGCGCCAACTGGCTCGACGTTTCGCGCGGCGCGTGGCCGCTGCGGGCCATCGACCTCGACTGCAATCACATTCCGGATGCGGCCATGACCCTGGCCGTCATGGCGCTGTACGCAAATGGCCCGAGCACCTTGCGCAATATCGCCAGCTGGCGGGTCAAGGAAACCGATCGGCTCGCCGCCATGGCCTGCGAATTGCGCAAGCTCGGCGCGACCGTTCACGAGGGGCCGGACTTCATCGGCATCACACCGCCGATGCAATGGAAGCCTGCCAGCATCCACACCTACGACGACCATCGGATCGCCATGTGTTTCTCGCTGGCGGCCTTCAATCCGGACAGCGTGGCGCTGAGGATCGAAGACCCCAAGTGCGTGGCGAAGACCTACCCCGATTATTTCGAAGCACTGTTCTCGCTGGTGCGAACGCGCGCTCCGATCCCCGTCATTTGCGTGGACGGCCCCACGGCGTCCGGCAAGGGCACGTTGGCGTCGCAGGTGGCCCAGGCGCTGGGCTACCACTACCTGGATTCCGGCGCCTTGTACCGGATCACCGCACTGGCCGCTGTCCGGGCTGGACTCGAGCTGGACGCCACGCACGAGCGCAGCATCGCAGCATTGGCGCAGACGCTACCGGTCCAATTTCTCGCCGGCCGCGTGCTGCTGGGGAAAGATGACGTAACGGACGCCATCCGCACCGAAGAAGCGGGCATGAACGCCTCCCGGGTTTCCGCGCTGCCCGCCGTGCGCACGGCCCTGGTGGCCTTGCAACGCAGCTTCCGGCGACTGCCGGGGCTGGTGGCGGACGGACGCGACATGGGGACCGTCATCTTCCCGGATGCGCCGCTGAAGGTCTACCTCACTGCCAGCGCCGCCCAGCGCGCGCAGCGCCGGCATAAGCAATTGATTTCAAAGGGTATTTCGACTACAATCGACAGCCTTCGGAAGGACTTGGAAGCGCGTGATGCCAGGGACTCGTCCCGCGCGGTCGCACCGCTCAAGCCTGCCGAAGACGCCCTGCTGCTGGATAACTCGAGCCAATCGGTTGAAGAATCGGTGGCCCAGGTGCTTCGGTGGTGGGAAAGCAAGCAGCCTTTCTCCGGCGGTGCCTGAGAAAGGTCGCAGGCCCACATGGCCCCTCTCGCGCGACAGCGCCCAGGCCGTATGGTTCATCAACGTAACCCGCGGCAGCTGCCGCAACAACCGCCGTCCCAGTCCTAGAAACAGCCGTTCGCGATTTTGCATTGGCGGCTGGAAACCTGCGTGACGTGCAAGGAAACTTAATGTCTGAATCTTTTGCCGCCCTGTTTGAAGAATCGCTGCAACGCTCCGAGATGCGTACCGGCGAAGTGATCACCGCCGAAGTGGTGCGTATCGAACACAGCTTCGTGGTCGTGAATGCCGGCCTCAAGTCCGAAGCCTACGTGCCGATCGACGAGTTCAAGAACGACAAGGGCGAAATCGAAGTCCAGGTGGGCGACTTCGTGTCGGTGGCCATCGATGCCATCGAAAACGGTTATGGCGACACCATCCTGTCGCGCGACAAGGCCAAGCGCCTTGCTTCCTGGATGAGCCTCGAGAAAGCGCTGGAGTCCGGCGAGTTCGTCACCGGCACCACCAGCGGCAAGGTCAAGGGCGGCCTCACCGTGCTGGTCAACGGCATCCGCGCCTTCCTGCCCGGCTCGCTGATCGACACCCGACCGATCAAGGACCTGTCTCCCTACGAGAACAAGACCATGGAGTTCAAGGTCATCAAGCTGGACCGCAAGCGCAACAACGTGGTGCTGAGCCGCCGCGCGGTGGTCGAAGCCTCGATGGGCGAAGAGCGCGCCAAGCTGATGGAAACGCTCAAGGAAGGCTCGGTAGTCAGGGGCGTGGTCAAGAACATCACCGAGTACGGTGCGTTCGTCGACCTGGGCGGCATCGACGGCCTGCTGCACATCACCGACATGGCCTGGAGGCGCGTGCGCCACCCGAGCGAGGTGGTGCAGGCCGGCCAGGAAATCACCGCCAAGATCCTCAAGTTCGACACCGAGAAGAACCGCGTTTCCCTCGGCCTGAAGCAGATGGGCGACGACCCATGGATGGGCGTGAACCGCCGCTATCCGCAGGGCACCCGCATGTTCGGCAAGATCACCAACATCGCCGACTACGGCGCGTTCGTGGAGCTCGAGCCCGGCATCGAAGGCCTGGTGCACGTGTCCGAGATGGACTGGACCAACAAGAACGTCGCCCCCAGCAAGATCGTCTCGCTGGGTGACGAAGTCGAAGTCATGGTGCTGGAGATCGATGAGGACAAGCGCCGCATTTCGCTGGGCATGAAGCAGTGCAAGGCCAATCCCTGGCAGGAATTCGCGCAGAACACCAAGCGCGGCGACCGCGTCAAGGGCCCGATCAAGTCGATCACCGACTTCGGCGTGTTCGTCGGCCTGGCCGCCGGCATCGACGGCCTGGTGCACCTGTCGGACCTGTCCTGGAACGAGCCCGGCGAACAGGCCGTGCGCAATTACAAGAAAGGCCAGGAAGTCGAGGCGATCGTGCTGGCCGTGGACGTGGACCGCGAACGCATCAGCCTGGGCATCAAGCAGCTGGACGCCGATCCGTTCACCACGTTCGTGTCGGTCCACGACAAGGGCTCGGCCGTGACGGGCAAGGTCAGGAACGTGGATCCCAAGGGCGCCGAGATCGACCTGGGCAACGACATCACCGGCTACCTGCGCGCCAGCGAAATCTCCCGCGACCGCGTGGAGGATGCGCGCAACGTGCTCAAGGAAGGCGACGAGATCAGTGCGGTGGTCGTGAACATCGACCGCAAGACACGCAACATCCAGTTGTCGATCAAGGCCAAGGACATGGCCGACCAGCAGGAGCAGATGGCCAACCTGTCGCAGCAGGCCGCGCGTGAAAACGCCGGCACGACCAGCTTGGGCGCACTGCTGCGCGCGAAACTGGACAACACGAAGGAATAGACGAGGAGAGAACGCGGTAGGACTGGCGTCCTACTCGCGTCCTTGCACGCTTATGACCCGCAGTGACCTAGTCGAAGAACTGGCGGCGCGTTTCAGCCAGCTCACGCACCGCGACGCGGAATACGCCGTCAAGACGATTCTTGACGCGATGAGCGAAGCGCTGGTGCGCGGGCACCGGATCGAAATCCGCGGCTTCGGCAGCTTTTCGATCAACCGGCGCCCGCCGCGCATGGGACGCAATCCGCGCTCCGGCGAAAGCGTGCACATCCCGGAAAAGCGCGTACCGCATTTCAAGCCGGGCAAGGCCCTGCGCGAGGCGGTGGACAAGCGGACGCGGGAGATGGAAGAAGGGGCCTAGGAAAGGGACCAGGGGAATACCGCCCCGGCCCCTCCTCTAGAATCCTCGCATCGAGGAGCTCAATGAAATACCTCATGTGGCTGCTCAAGGCAGCCATTTTTTTTGCCCTGTTCGCCTTTGCGCTGAACAACCAGCAGGACGTGACCGTGCATTTCTTCTTCGGCACGCTCTGGCGCGCGCCGTTGGTGCTGGTGGTGCTGGCGGCCTTCGCCGTGGGCGTCGGCGTAGGTGCCCTGGGCATGGTGCCGCGCTGGTGGAAACACCGCGCCGCGGCACGCCGGGCCCATCAGGGGATGGCGCTGCCGCAAACCGCCGCCGAACAGGGCACGGCTTCGCGCCATGGACTT
The DNA here is from genome assembly GCA_035571795.1 of Ramlibacter sp. GTDB lineage: Bacteria > Pseudomonadota > Gammaproteobacteria > Burkholderiales > Burkholderiaceae_C > Ramlibacter. The sequence continues at coordinate 25,537 of DATNBX010000041.1, read as the reverse complement.
TGACCTCAGCTGGGTGCTGTGGGGCCTGCCCATCGCGTTCGTGCTGGGCTGGATGGCCTCGCGGCTGGACCTGCGCCAGCTGCGCATCGAGAACCGGCAGGCGCCCAAGGCCTACTTCCGAGGGCTCAATTTCCTGCTGAATGAACAGCAGGACCAGGCCATCGACGCCTTCATCGAGGCGGTCCAGAACGACCCGGACACTTCCGAGCTGCACTTCGCACTGGGCAACCTGTTTCGCCGCCGCGGCGAATACGAGCGCGCGGTGCGGGTGCACGAGCACCTGCTTTCGCGCGGCGACCTGAGCCGCGCCGACCGCCACCGGGCCCAGCACGCGCTGGCGCAGGACTATCTCAGGGCCGGCTTGCTGGACCGCGCGGAGGAAGCACTGCGCAAACTGGAGGGCACGGCCTTCGAAGCGCAGGCCCTGCTCGCGCTGCTGGCGATCTACGAGCGCTCGCGCGATTGGGCCCAGGCGTCCGAGGCAGCGCAGAAACTGGAAGCTTCGGGCCAGGGCAACTTCAGCGGGCGGCAGGCGCATTACCTGTGCGAGCAGGCTGCCAGCGCGCCGCCGGACCAGGCCGAGCAAATGCTGCGGCGCGCGATGGACGTCGCGCCCGACGCCGCGCGGCCCGGCATCGAACTGGCCGCCTTGCAGCGCCGCGCCGGCGACATCGAGGGCGCGTTCAATACGCTGTCGCGACTGGCCCGTTCGGCACCCGCGGCCATTCCCCTCGTCGCCAAGCCCCTCACCGAAGTGGCCAGTGCCGGCGGGCGCCAGGCGCAAGCGCTCGAAATCCTGCATGCCAGCTACCAGCTGTCGCCATCGCTGGACGTGCTCGACGGCATCGCCGCGCTCGAGCCCGACGCGCAGGTGGCCAGGAACTGGTACGTGAAGCACCTTCAGCGCGAGCCGTCCCTGGTCGCGGCTTCGAAATGGCTGGCCGGCGAAAGGCTGGAACACGAACAATTTCATTCCAATGTGCAAAGCGCGCTGGAGCATGCGGTCAAGCCGCTGACGCGCTATCGCTGCGCCGCCTGCGGCTTCGAGGCCAAGCAGCATTTTTGGCAATGCCCCGGCTGCCAGGCCTGGGACAGCTATCCTGCACGGCGCGTGGAGGAGCTATAGCAATGACCCACCCCGTGGAGCAATCGACATGAAGATACCAAACAAACAGGAGCTGGCGAAGGCGCGGGTCCTCGTCGTGGGCGACGCGATGCTGGACCGCTACTGGCACGGCGCGGTCGACCGTATTTCGCCGGAAGCTCCCGTGCCGGTGGTGAAGGTCGCGCGCGAGGAGGAGCGCATCGGCGCGGCCGCCAACGTCGCCTACAACATCACCACGTTGGGCGCCCAGGCCAGCTTCCTCGGGGTGGTCGGGGACGACGAGCCCGGCCGCCGGCTCGAGGCGCTGCTGCGCGAAACCGGCATCGCCGCGCACCTGAAGCGCGATCCCGGTTTGCGCACCACCGTCAAGCTGCGCGTCATCGGGCGCCAGCAGCAACTGCTGCGGATGGACTTCGAGAACGAACCCGATCACGAGGCCCTGGCTTCGCAGGCCCAGGCCTTCGACCGGCTCGCGCCCATGCATGACGCGGTGCTGTTCTCCGACTACGGCAAAGGGGGGCTGGCGCATATCACCGCGATGATCCATACGGCTCGCGCCCGCAAGAAAGCCGTGCTTATCGACCCCAAGGGTTCCGATTACTCGCGCTATGCGGGCGCGACCGTCATCACGCCGAATCGCGCCGAACTCCAGCAGGTGGTCGGCGCATGGCGCAACGCGGACGAGTTGCGCGACAAGGCCCAGAAACTGCGGCAGGCGCTGGAGCTCGACGCACTCCTCGTCACCTTGGGCGAGGACGGAATGACCCTGTTCGACGCGCAGGGCGATGCGCATGTGCAGGCGCAGGCGCGCGAAGTGTTCGACGTCACCGGCGCCGGCGACACCGTCATCGCGACGCTGGCGGCTTTCATCGCCGCGGGGCTCAGCCCGCGCGAGGCCATGCCGCTCGCCAACAAGGCCGGCGGCATCGTGGTCGGAAAATTCGGCACGGCCACCGTTTCCTACGAGGAGCTTTTCGCATGACACGAGTTGCCGTCACTGGAGCTGCAGGATTTATCGGCAGCAACATCGTCAAGGGCCTGAACGCGCGCGGCATCGAGGACATCATCGCCGTCGACGACATGACGCAGGGCGACAAGTTCCGCAACCTGGCCGACCTGAAGATCGCGGACTACGTGGACATGGACCTGTTCTACGACCTGTTTTCGGAAGGCTTCTTCGGCAAGGTCGAGGCGGTTTTCCACGAGGGCGCCTGCAGCGACACGATGGAAACCGACGGCAAGTACATGATGGACAACAACTACACGCTGTCCTGCGGCCTGTTCAACGCGTGCCGAGAGCGTGGAACGCGGCTGCTCTATGCGTCGTCCGCCGCGGTGTACGGCGGCTCGGACACCTTCCGCGAAACGCCCGAGTTCGAGCATCCGCTGAACGTGTACGGCTATTCCAAGCTGCTGTTCGACCAGAGGATGCGGCGCGAGTGCGGCAAGGAGTTCAAGAGCACCAAGCGCCAGGTCGCGGGCTTTCGCTACTTCAACGTGTATGGCCCGCGCGAGCAGCACAAGGGGCGCATGGCCAGCGTCGCCTTTCACCAGTTCAACCAGTTCCGCGCCGAAGGCAAGGTAAAGCTGTTCAGCGCGTACGGCGGTTATGGCGCCGGCGAGCAGCAACGCGACTTCATTTTCGTGGACGACGTGGTGGCGGTGAACCTGTGGTTCTTCGACCATGCCGACAAGTCCGGCATTTTCAATGTCGGCACGGGCCGGGCCCAGCCGTTCAACGACGTTGCGGTGGCCGTAGTCAACGCGCTTCACAGCGACGCTGGCCACCCGACGTTCAAGGTGGATGCTGCGGTATCGAAGGGCTTGGTCGAGTACGTTCCCTTTCCCGAGGCCCTGCGCGGCAAGTACCAGTGCTACACCCAGGCCGACCTGGGCGCGCTGCGTACCGCCGGCTGCCACCATGCTTTCGCCGATGTGCAGACCGGCGTGGCCACTTACATGGCCGCGCTCGGTTAGTTACATGGCTGCGCTGGGCTAGTCTTCCGTCACTAGGGATTCCACCACCCGCGTCAACCGCGGCATGCCACCTTCCGTTAGCTAGAACGACTGCGGTCCAGCAGTGGGCCGTGTTCATCAACTCTTCAGGGAGAACCCAACCATGTGGAAATCAATCCTGGCCGTTCTGGCCATGCTGTACGCGGCGGCCTCGTTCGCTGCCGTGGACGTGAACAAGGCGACCGCGGCCGAATTGGACAGCGTCAAGGGCATAGGCCCAGCCATTTCCAGCAAGATCATCGATGAGCGCAAGAAAGGCAACTTCAAGGACTGGCAGGACTTCATCGACCGCGTCAAGGGCGTGGGCGAGGGCAATGCCGCCAAGTTCTCCACCGAAGGCCTGACAGTCAACGGCAGTTCCTTCAAGGGTGCCGCGGCCGCCAAGAAAGACGAAAAGAAGGCCGCCAAGGAAGACAAGAAAGAGACCAAGGCCGCGATGAAGGAAGACAAGAAAGAGGCCAAGGCTGCCGCCAAGGATGAGAAGAAGGAAACCAAGGCGGCCATGAAGGAAGACAAGAAGCAGGCCAAGGCCGACGACGCCAAGCCGGCGGCCAGCGCCGCAAAGACGGCGGCAAGCGCGAAGAAATAACAGGGGCGCGCCCTGGCAAAAAGAAAACCCGCCGCGGCGGGTTTTCTTTTGTCCTCGGGCTGACCTGCTGCCCTACACCAGCGCGATCAGGTCCGTCACGCCCGGATCGACGCCGGCCTGCGCCAGCAGGGCGGTGACCTGCCCGCGATGATGCGCCTGGTGATTGAAAAAATGCGTCAGCGCCTTCCAGCCAGGGTGCTCGCGGCGCACGCCCCGGGTGTTCGCGTAGCGCATGATCCGCATCGGAAATTCCGTCGGCATGTCGCGCACCCAGGCCTCGATCGCGGTGTCGAGCAGCTCGCGTTTCGCGCGCAACGCCGCCCAGTCGGCATGCAGCACGGTGGCGTGCACCGCGCCTTCCGGCAGATCGAGCAGGCAGGCGTCAAGCCCTGGAAAGTCCACGCCTTGCGTTGCGAAGCGCTTGAGCCAGAGCTGGTCACCCCACACCAGATGGTTCAAGGTCCCGTGGATGGAGCCGAAAAAGGCACCGCGGTCGCGTTTGCGCTCCTCGTCGGCAAGCTGTTCGCAGGCGTCGTAGAGCCTGCCGTTGAACCAGCGGTTGTACCCGGCCAGGAAGCGGTAGTTGTCGATAAGGGCGCTGGTTTCCATGCCTAGCCATAGCCCCCGCCGCCGGGCGTGTGAATCTCGAAAACGTCGCCGGGATTCATCTCGGCCTGGCCGATATGCCCGAGGTTTTCGACGGTGCCGTCGCTGCGGACCACCCGATTGATGCCGACCTTTCCGCTCTCGCCGCCAGCCATCCCGAAGGCGCCGTGCTCGCGGCCATTGGACAGGATGCTGGCGGTCATGCGCTCGAGGAAGCGCACCCGCCGCACCCCGCCGTCGCCGCCCTTCCACCGGCCGGCACCGCCCGAACCCTGGCGGATTTCGTAGCTGTCCAGCCGCACCGGAAAGCGGAACTCCAGCACTTCAGGATCCGTGAGGCGCGAGTTGGTCATGTGCGTCTGCACCACGCTGGTACCGTCGAAGCCCTCGACGACGCGGCCGGCCTGATCGATCACCGCGCCGGCGCCGCTGCCGCCCGAGATCGTCTCGTAATACTGGTGCCGGTCGTTGCCGAAGGTGAAGTTGTTCATCGTGCACTGGCTGGACGCCATGACGCCCAGCGCGCCATACAGCGCGTTCGTGATGCAGCTCGAAGTCTCCACGTTGCCCGCCACCACCGATGCCGGCGGATCCGGGTTGAGCATGGAGCCGGCAGGGATGATGACCTTGAGCGGCTTCAGGCAACCGGCATTGAGCGGGATGTCGTCGTCCACCAGCGTGCGGAAGACATAGAGCACGGCGGCCATGCACACCGCGGTGGGCGCATTGAAGTTGTTGGTCTGCTGCGCCGAGGTGCCGGTGAAGTCGATCTCGGCGCTGCGGCTGGCCGCGTCGACACGGATGGCCACCTTGATCTGCGCGCCGTTGTCCAGCGCCAGCGTGAAGGCGCCGTCCTTCAGTCGCGTGATGACGCGCCGCACCGATTCCTCGGCATTGTCCTGGACATGCCGCATGTAGGCCCGCACGACATCGAGGCCGAACTGCTCGACCATCTTGCGCAGTTCCTGCACGCCCTTTTCGTTGGCAGCGATCTGCGCCTTCAGGTCGGCCATGTTCTGCCCGGGGTTGCGGCTGGGGTACGCGCCGCTTGCGAGCAGGTCCAGCATCTGGGCTTCGCGCAGTGTGCCGCGGTCCACCAGCTTGAAGTTGTCGATCTGCACGCCCTCTTCCTCGATGACCGTCGAGAACGGCGGCATCGAGCCGGGCGTAGTGCCGCCAATATCCGCGTGATGACCCCTGGAGCCCACGTAAAACGTCGGTTCAGCGGCCACGGCCGGTATGTGCCCACCCCCACCCCTGCCCTCCCCCGTCGAGGGGGAGGGTGTCTGTAGATAGACTGGGGTGATCACGGTCACGTCCGGCAAATGCGTGCCACCGTGATAGGGATCGTTCAGGACATACACGTCGCCGGGCGCCATCCGGCCGGCGTTCTCGCGGATCACCGTCTTGATGCTCTCGCCCATCGAACCCAGATGCACCGGCATGTGCGGCGCATTGGCGATCAGGTTGCCGTCCGCGTCGAACAGCGCGCAGGAAAAGTCCAGGCGTTCCTTGATGTTGACCGAGTACGCCGTGTTCTGAAGCTGCAGCCCCATCTGCTCGGCGATGTTCATGAAGAGGTTGTTGAACACCTCCAGCAGCACCGGGTCCACCGTGGTGCCGGCGGCGAACTTCACGGCGCGCGGCACTCGGCGGTCCAGCACGATGTGGTCCAGCTCGGTGAGCTGCGCTTCCCACTCCGGCTCGACCACGGTGGTGGCATTCTTCTCCGCGATGATCGCGGGCCCGGAGATGCTGTCGCCGGGCCGCAGGTCTTCGCGCACCACCAGCGCGGCGTCGTGCCACGCGCCGCCCGAGTACATGCGCACGGTTTCGCGGCGCGGCACTTCGCGCGCCGCTTGCAACGGCTGGCGCGGCTCGGCAGGCGCATCGCCTGCAAGCACCGCCTCCACCGACACCGCCTCCACCACCATGCTCTTGCCCTGCATCAGGAAGGCGAAGCGCTGGCGGTACGCTGCCTCGAACCCCGCAACGATGGTGGGCAGATCGCCGAAAGGCACGACCAGCGCCGAATCGCTGCCTTCGTAGCGGACGTGGACGCGCCGGTGAATCGCGATGGCGCCGGCCGTCGCCCGTTGCCGCTCCAGCTCCGCGCACGCCGCGGCGCCGAGCGCATCGAGCCGTTCGGCCACTGCCTGCAGCGACTGCGGCGCCAGCGGCAGCTCGATCGCCTGTTCGCGTATCACGTTCTGGTCGGCCAGGCCCATGCCGTAGGCCGACAGCACGCCGGCCAGCGGATGCACAAAGACACGGCTCATGCCGAGCGCGTCCGCCACCAGGCAGGCATGCTGGCCGCCGGCGCCGCCGAAGCACTGCAGCGTGTAACGCGTCACGTCGTAGCCGCGCGCCACCGAGATCTTCTTGATCGCGTTGGCCATCTGCTGCACGGCGATGTTGATGAAGCCTTCGGCGACGACTTCGGCACTGCGCCCGGTCCGGGCCGACAGTTCCTTGAATTTCGTCTCCGCGGCTTCGTAGCTCAGGGCCTCGTTCGCCTTCGGGCCGAATACCTTGGGAAAGTAACGGGGCTGGATCTTGCCGGCCATCAGGTTGGCATCGGTGACCGCGAGCGGGCCGCCGCGCCGGTAGCTGGCCGGACCGGGATTGGCCGCCGCGCTCTGCGGCCCGACGCGAAAGCGCGAGCCGTCGAATTCGAGGATCGAGCCACCGCCCGCAGCCACTGTGTGGATGCTCATCATCGGCGCGCGCATGCGCACCCCTGCAACCTGGGTTTCGAACTCGCGCTCGAACTCGCCGGCATAGTGCGACACGTCGGTCGACGTTCCGCCCATGTCGAATCCGATCACCTTGTGGTGGCCGGCCAACTGCGCCGTCCGGGCCATGCCCACGATGCCGCCGGCCGGCCCGGACAGGATCGCGTCCTTGCCCTGGAACGCGTGGGCATCGGCCAGTCCGCCGGACGACTGCATGAAAAACAGCCTGACTCCCGGCATTTCGGCGGCGACCTGGTCGACGTAGCGGCGCAGGATCGGCGAGAGGTAGGCATCCACGACGGTGGTGTCGCCGCGGCTGACGAACTTCATCATCGGGCTGGTTTCGTGCGAAGTGCTGATCTGCGTGAAGCCAGTCGCTTGCGCCAGTCGCTTGGCGGCCTGTTCGTGCACGTTGTAGCGGTAGCCGTGCATGAACACGACCGCGACGCTGCGCAGGCCGCGCGCGTAAGCGGCTTCCAGTTCCAGCTTCAACCGCGCTTCATCGAGCGGAACGAGCACCTCGCCTTGCGCGCCGACCCGCTCCTGCGCCTCGATGACCGAGCTATAGAGCAATTCGGGCAGCACGATGTGCCGGTCGAACAGGCGCGGACGGTTCTGGTAGGCGATGCGCAGGGCGTCGCGAAAGCCCTTCGTCGTCACCAGCAGCGTCGGTTCGCCCTTGCGCTCCAGCAGGGCGTTGGTGGCGACCGTGGTGCCCATCTTGACGCACTCGACCGCTTGCGGCGTCACCGGCTCGCCGGCTTTCAGCCCTAGCAGGTGCCTGATGCCGGCGACTGCGGCGTCCTTGTACTGTTCGGGGTTCTCCGACAGCAGCTTGTGCGTCACAAGCGATCCGTCCGGCCGCTTGGCGACGATGTCGGTGAAGGTGCCGCCGCGGTCGATCCAGAATTGCCAGCGTTGACCTTGGATGGTGGGGGTGTCTTGCTGCATGGGGTGACCTACCCCTTGAGATCGGTCACGAACATCCTGCCAGGGGCATGGGTGATGCACAGCGGCAAGCGGCTTTTCTGGGCCACCCACTGCGGCGTGACGCCGCAGGCCCAGAAGACGGGGACCTCGTCATCCTCGATGCTCACTGCATCCCCGTAGTCCGGTCGGGCGAGTTCGGCGATGCCAATCGCCCCCGGATTGCCGATGTGCACGGGCACGCCATGTGCGATATCGAACCGGCCGGAAATCTCCACCACCCTGGCCACGTCGCGGCTCTTGATGGGGCGCATGCTCACGACCATTTCGCCGTGGAAGAGGCCGGCCGGCTCGCACGGAATGCTGGTGCGGTACATCGCGACATTGCAGCCCTGCTGCACGTGGCGCAAGGGAATGCCCGCCTCGGCCACGGCTGCCTCGAACGAGAAACTGCAGCCGATGAGAAAGGTCACGAAATCCTTCTGCCAGAGGTCGGCCACGCTGTCGCGTTCGCCCTCGAACTCGCCGTTGCGGTAGAGCCGGTAACCCGGGATGTCGGTAGCGATGTTGGCGTCCTTGGCGCAGTTGGGCTCCACGCTGCCGGGCTCGAGTACCTCGATCAGCGGGCACGGCTTGGGGTTGCGTTGGCAGAACAGCAGGAAGTCAAAGGCGTGCGCCTGCGGCACGATCATCAGGTTGGCCTGCAGGTAGCCGGGCGCTTGGCCCGCAGTCGGCTCCCTGAAGCGGCCTTGGCGGGCGGCCAGGCGCAACGCCTTGGGTTCGGGGTAGATGGCTTTCATTTCACTCTTTTGAAAATCTGTTCACAGGCCCAGGTAGGCCTTCCTGATCCGTTCGTCATGCAGCAGCTCGTTGCCCTTGCCCTCCATGACGATGCGGCCGGTCTGGATGACATAGCCGTAGTCCGCGATGGACAGCGCCTTCTGCAGGTTCTGCTCGACCAGCAGCACCGAAACGCCAGTGGCGTTGACCTGCTGGATCACCTCGAGGATCTTGGTGACGAACTTGGGAGCGATGCCCCAGGACGGTTCGTCCAGCATCAGCAGCTTGGGCCTGGCCATCAGGCCGCGGGCAATCGCAAGCATCTGCTGTTCGCCGCCGCTCATGGTGCCGGCCGACTGGGACTTGCGCTCCTTCAGGATGGGAAACAGCGCGAACATTTCGTCCACGCCGCTGGACACTTCGTGTTTGTCGGCGCGGGTAAAGGCACCCAATTCGAGGTTGCGACGCACCGTCAGGCGCGGGAACAGCCGCCTGCCCTCCGGCACCAGCGAAAGGCCGAGCGGCACGCGCCGGTGCGCCGGCATGGCATGGATCGCCTCGCCGTTGAAAGTGACGGTCCCTGCCTTGACGGCGTTCAAACCCGCGACCGCACGCAGCGTGGTCGACTTCCCGTTGCCGTTGCCGCCCACGAGGGCGACGATCTTGCCGGTGGGCACGGTCAAGGTGACGTCGGAGACGGCCAGCACTTCGTCGTAGCAAACCCTGAGGTTCTTGATCTCCAGCATCACGCGTCCCCCAGATAGGCGTGGATGACAACCGGATCGCTGGAGACCTGCTGCGGCGTGCCTTCGGCGATCTTGCAGCCGCGGTCCAGCACCACGATCTTGTCGGCGATCGGCATGATGCCTTCCAGCACGTGCTCCACGACCAGGCAGGCGATGCCGCGTTGCCGGATCTTCAGCACCACGTCCACCGCCTCCTTGACCTCCGAGGGATTCAGCCCAGCCATCACTTCGTCCATCAGCAGGATGCGGGGATTGATCGCCAGCGCACGGGCGACCGCCAGGCGGCGTTGTTCGCTGATGGTCATGCTGCCGGCCGGTTTGTCGGCGAACCGCTCCAGGTTGGCGAAGGCCAGCCATTGCATCGCGCTGGTGCGGGCGGCGGATACCTTGTGTTCGCTCAGCATTGCGGCCGTCATGACGTTCTCGCAGGCCGTCATGCTGGTGAAGGTGCGGGCGATCTGGAACGTGCGCGCCACACCCGCGCGGGCGCAGGCTTCGGGCGCAAGGCCCGCGATGTCGCGGCCATCCAGGACGATGGCTCCGGAGCTCGGCGGGTAGAACCCGGCAACGCAGTTGAACAGCGTCGTCTTGCCGGCGCCGTTAGGGCCGATCAATCCCACGATCTGGCCGGCCTCGACGGAGAAGGTCACATCCTCGTTCGCGGTCAGGCCCCCGAAGCGCTTGCTGACGTTGGTCACTTCGAGCAGGTTCATGACGGTTCCCCCGCCGGGGCCTGCGGCGCGGCCGCGGCGGAGTGCGCGCGCACCGCATCCGCTGCGGCCGCCTTGCGCGAAGCCCAGCGCCGCCGCAGGCCATGCCACCAGCCGACGATGCCGCTCGGATAGAACACCGCCACGGCGATGATCAGGCTGGCGTAGATGATGGTGTCGATGCCACGGCCGGTGCCACCATAAAGGATGCGAGTGAACTCTTCGATACTGGTGAGCACTACCGAGCCGATGACCGGGCCGAACAGCGTGCCCGCCCCGCCCAGTATCGACACCAGGGCCATCTTGATCGACAGCGCCGTGGACAACACCGAGTTCGGATCGATGTACAGCTCCTTCTGCGCGTACAGGCTGCCGCCCAATGCCGTGAAGAACGCGCTGACCGAGAGCGCGATCTGCTTGTAGCGGGCGATGTTCACGCCGATGCTGCGGGCTGCATCCGGTTCGTCCTTGATGGCGCGGAAGTAGTAGCCCAGCCAGCTGCGCTCGATCCAGAAGTTGACCGCGAGCGTGACCAGCAACAGGCCCAGCGCCAGCCAGTAATACGGCAGTTTGGTGGAAAAGGTCATCCACGCCCAGCCGGCGTTCGTCACCGGCGCAGTCAGGCCCACGGCCGCGCCACCCCACTCCCATTCGGTGAAGAAGATCTGCACCAGCTCGGCGACCGCGATCGTCGCCATCGCGAAATAGTGGCCCTTGAGACGGAAGCACGACCAGCCGAACGCCAGGCTGAGCGTTGCTGCGACGACGCCGCCGGCAAGGGTGCCGAACCAAGGATTGACGCCGAACTTCACGAGCAGCAGGGTCGAGGTATAGGCGCCCAAGCCGTAGAAGGCCGCGTGGCCGAGTGACACCTGGCCGGCATATCCGCCCACGATGTTCCAGGCCACGCCGAGTTGCGCGGCCATCAGCACCAGGATCGCCAGGTTCAGATGCGATGCGTCGACGAAAGCGGGAAGCGCCAACGCAGCCAGCAGGCAGAGGCAGAAGAAGGCAAGAACCTTCATGGCCGGATCAAGCCTTGCCCATCAGGCCCTGCGGCCTGAACATCAATACGCCCAGGAACAGCACCAGCACGATTGCCATCTTGTACTGCGGTCCGAGCAGCAGCCCGCCCATCACTTCGATCACGCCCACCAGGATGCCGGCCCAGAACGCGCCGGTCACGCTGCCGAAGCCGCCGAGGTTGACGACCACGAACGCCAGCAGGATGAAGTTCGCGCCGACATCGGGGAAGATCGGGAAGAAGGTTGCCAGCAATGCGCCCGCCGCACCTGCGCAGGCCGCTCCGATACCCCAGGCCAGCGCGAACATCCTGTGCGAGTCGATCCCCATGAGGCGCGCCGCATCCTTGTCCGCCGCCGTCGCCTCCAGCGCCGCGCCAAGCTTGGTATGGTTGAGGAAATACCAGATGATTCCGGTCACGAGGACGGCCCCGGCGGCAGATACCAGCTGCGGCTGCCCGAGCTGGATGCCCAGGATCTTCACGCTGCCGCTGACGGCGGAGTTCTCGATCGACCGGTAGTCCGGTTTCCAGAGGAACTGGGCCACCCCGCGCAGCAGGATCATGATGCCGAAGGTCGTGAAGATCTGCGACAGCATCGGCGCGTTGGCGATCCTCGCGATCACCAGCTTGTAGAGCAGCACGCCGAACGCGAACAGCATCAGCACCGTAAGCGGCAAGGTGAGCAGCGGATCGAGCGCGAACAGCGCGAACAGCCAGAAGGCGGAGTACATGCCGAGCATCAGGAACTCGCCGTGGGCGAAGTTCACGATGTCCATGACGCCGAAGATCATCGTCAAGCCGATGGCGACCAGGGCATAGATCAGCCCGATCAGCACCCCGGAAGCCAGGGTCTGAAGCAGAATTTCGGCGGTCACCGCGTCTTCTCTACTGCAGGGCGCGAGTTACTTGCGCTGGTCCCACTTGGGCATCGGCCACACCACGTCCTGCGCAGCCATGTTGAACGGCCAGACCGTGTTGTACTTGCCGTTCACGACCTGCACCAGGATGCCCTGCCCCAGCGTGTTCTGCCCCGCAGCGTCGAACTTCACGCCCTTCCACGGCATGATCAGATTCTTGCCGGGGATGTCGGTGGCCACCAGCGACTTGCGGATGGCCTCCGGATCGGTCGAGCCTGCGCGGTTGATCGCATCGGCCAGCACCATCAGGCCGGTGAAGGTGCGCGAGGAGTTGCCGGTGAAGTTGACCTTGTAGCGGCTCTGCAGCAGGTCGTTGACCTGCTTGATCAGCGGATTGGTCTTGGCCAGGTCCAGCGCCCATACCTCGCGCGTGATCACATACTCGGCATCCTTGCCCAGCGTCCTGATGAACTCGGTGTCGGTGAAGCCGGCATTGTTGGCCAGGATCATGTCCGGCGAGAAGCCCAGCTCCTTGTACGTCTTCATCGACAGGATGGCATCGGCCGTGTAGGAGGACTGCATGACCAGGTTCGGGTTGGAGGCCTTCAGCGCCTGCACTTCCGAGGTGAGCTGGGTCGTCTTGGCCGCATAAGTCACCTGCTTGACCAGGTTGTACTTGAAGTCCGGAGCCAGCTTGGCCTGCAGCTTGCCGGTCTCGGTGCCCCACAGGCCGTTCTCGTTCAGCGTGGCGATGTTGCCCGGCTTGATTCCCTTCTTGGCTTCCAGCTCGCGCAGGAACTCGAATGCGTTGTGCACGAACAGGTCGTCGTGCGGCGTGGTGCGGAAGAACCACTTGAAGTTGCGCTGGGTCAGCGTGGCCGAGGACGACTCCGGGTTGAGAAACGGTACACCGGCCCGCTCGGCGACCTGACTGGCCGTGGCGGTGACGGCGCTGTTGTAGGCGCCGACGATGGCAACCACTTTTTCCTGGGTGATCAGGCGCTCGGCCTCCGTCGCACCGGTCTGCGGGTTGGCCTGGTGGTCCGCGAACACCAGCTTGATCTTGGCGCCCTTGAGGTTGGGCAGTCCCTTGCCGGCGGAGAACGGCAGGTCCGGAATGCCCTTGGCTCCATTGTTGATGACATCGGCTGCCAGCTCCAGCGCGTTGCGAAGCTCCCCGCCCACGGATGCGGCCGGACCGGTCAGCGGATAGATCACGCCGATGCGGATTTCCTGCTGGGCGTGCACGGCAACGGACAGGCCAAGGCCCGAGATCACGGCGGCCACTTTGGCCTTCGAAAACAATTTCATGGTGTCTCCTCAAAAAATTGACGCGGGTGCAGCGGGGTGTGACGCATTGTCTTTGCGCGGCCGGCGCAAATCAAACAAGAAATTTTCTGCTTATCTCATCGATTTTTTCGATGCCAAGGGCGGGGCATGCTGGTTTACCCTGAGAGGCGCGGGAGGTGCGGATTTCTTGCGGCCCGGGACGGGCTGCTGCCGCTCGATGAAACTGAAGACCTCCTTGACCACCCATTCCATTGCCGCGGACGTGGGATCGGCGCGGAAGGTGGCGAACACCGGCAGCGGCTGCAACGCAACGTCGCACTTGAGCAGCTTGAGGTCGCGGTGCTCCACCAGGCGCTGGGCCGCGGCCAGGGGCAATGTGGCGACGCCGAAGCCGCCCTCCACCAGCTGGGTCATCGCCGAAATCGACGAGATGGTATGCACGCGCCTGGGCTCCAGCTGTTTCTGGCGAAACAGGTCCACCAGCGCCGCGTGCGGCTGCGATCCGCGCTGGAAAGTGAGGATGTCGAGTTCGCCCAGGTCAGCCAGGCGGTACCTGCGCCGGCGCTGCTGCTTCGTGTTGCCCACGAACACCATCTCCATGGGAGGCAGCGCGCGGTTGCGCAGGCCTTCCATCGACGCCGGGAGGGCGGCGAAGATCAGGTCCAGCGCACCGCGGCGGATCTGGTCCAGCAATACCGGCGTGGTTTCCACGGTCAGCGCCAGCTCCAGCCCCGGGTGGTCGGCGCGCAGCTTCTCCACCATCGGGATCAGCCAGGAGTGCAGCACCGACTCGATCGCGCCGAGCCGCAGCGTCATGGCCTGCGGCGCACCCGAGCCGATCTCGGCTTTCACCTCGCGCTGTAATTCCAGGAGTTGCTGCGCATAGGTGAGGAACCGCAGTCCCGCCACCGTCAGGCGGAATTGCCGGTCGCGCCGGTCCAGCAGCAGGACGCCGAGCTCTTCTTCCAGCGCGGCGATGCGGCTGGACATGGCCGATTGCGTGAGGTACAGCTTTTCGGCCGCGCGCGTCACGCTCTTGAGCGAGGCGACCCAGTAGAAAGCTTCGACGAACCGCAGGTTCATGGACGCATTCTCGCGCACCCAGTTCGACATGACCGCCCTGGGCAGCGTCGCGTGAACCGAAGATGCGACGCGCGCTGTGACGCGGCCCTATCCGCCGCCGCGCTGCATGTACAGGTCGAAGCGCTTCATGAAAGCCACCCGCCGCGGCGCGTCCACGCCTTCGAATCGGAACGACACATGCAGGCGCGGCATCCGCACCTGGGCGATGGCGCGCGGCTCGCCGGCATGCCAATCCAGCCGCAAGGTTCCCGGCGGGATCGCCACCGTGGCGCTGCCGGTGCTCCGCTGCGACTCATGGTTCCCGATGGCCGCGGGCAGCCACATCAGCCAGTCGGCCTCGGTGCAGCCCATCTCGCGCTCGAACCGCTCGGGGTAGGCCGACTGCATCGTGGCCTGCTCTACCCGCCCGCGATCGGCGGCCAGATCGCGAGCACGTCGCCATCCTTGAGCGTGCGGCTCAGGCGATCGCCGGGTTGCACGAAGATGCCGTTCACCAGCACCAGGTGCACCAGTTTCGGCGGCAGGCCGAACGGCTCGATGATCTGGCTGATGCTGGCATCGCCGGGAACCTCGAGCGCCATGACGTTGCTGCGGCGAGCCTCCGCCGGCAGGTAATCGGTCAACGTGGCGAACAGCTTGAAGGTGATCTTCATCCGCTCAAGTTGAACACGTTCAACGGCGGCGCGCATCCCCCGCACCCTGCCATTGGCCGCCGCCCTGCGCGCTGGCGAGGTACGCTTCCATGAGACGGGTAGGGTCCTGCTTTAGGTGGTCCTTCCACGGCCCCAGCTTGACCTGGCCTTCGACCAGCCCGCGCAGCACACCGACGTGGTCCATCCAGCCGACACTGTTGCAGCCGACCATCACGTCGTCCTTGAACTGCAGGCTAAGATGCCGGCCGGCCGCGTGGTCGGTCAGCTCGACGTGTTCGCCGCCGGGCACGCCTTGCCAGTCGCCGAAACTCGCCGACACCATGCCCAGCGTGTCCAGCACGTTGATCTGCGTTACGCCCGGCAGCACCGCCTTCTGCCCGGCCATGTTCAGCCCTGCCACTCGCGCCTGGTCGGCGGCATTGGGCTGGATAGCACTGACCATCATCTTGCCGCTGATCTTGTCGAAGGCTTCGGCGCAATCGCCCGCGGCGTAGATGCCCGGCACGTTGGTCTGCATGTGCTCGTCGGTCAGCACACCCAGCAGGCAGCGGATGCCCGAGTGCTCCAGGAAACCGATCGCCGGCCTCACGCCGGTGGCGCTGATCACCAGGTCGGCCGCCAGCCGCTTGCCGTTGGACAGTTTCACCACGAGCGGTGTCGCGGCTTCGATCGCCTCGACGCGCGTGCCCGTGAACACCTCCACGCCTTTCTTCTCGCACCAGTCCCTGATCATGCCGCCGGCCGTCGGGCCCATCATGCGCGGCACCATGCGGTCGCCCATCTCGACCACCGACAGGTGCACGCCGCGCGCAGCGAGCGCTTCCATGATGATGCAGCCGATGAAGCCCGCGCCCATCTGCAGCACGCGCGCGCCCTTGACCGCCAGCCCCATGATCTTGCGCGCGTCCTCGAGGGTCCAGCAAGGATGCACGCCCGGCAGGTCGATGCCGGGAATGGGCGGCCGCACCGGCGTCGAGCCGGTGGCAATCAGCAAGGTATCGAAGCGCAGCTGCTGGCCGCCGTCCAGTGCGACCGTTCGCGAGCCGGTGTCCAAGTTCGTGGCGCGCGCCTGCACCAGCTTGATCTGCAACGACTCGAAATGGCCGAGGCCCTTGCGCAGCCAGGTGCCCTTTTCGGCGATGTTCCCCATCAGCAGATAGGGAATCGCCATGCGCGAATAGGGAGGCTCCTTCTCGTCGCCGACGATCGTGATCGCATCGCCCGGTTGGTGCTTGCGAATGGTCTCGGCCGCGATCACGCCTGCCGGACCGGCCCCGAGGATGACGTGATCCATACCGGCCTCCTATAGCCCCAAGCGTTTGCGCGTCTCGGGTTTGATCGTGCCGTCCGTGTTCCAGCCGCGCGCCTCGTAGTATTTCGGCAGCATCTTGGCCAGCTCGTTGACCTTGCCCTTGGCCGGTCCTGTCTTGGCCGCTTCGGTCAACAGCCGTGGCGGCAGGTTGTCGTCGGCCGCCGTGAAACCAGCGCGGTTGTTGAAGTCGCGCTCCATGTTCCAGATGCGCTCGCCGATCTTGCCCAGCTCCTCGGTCGTGTACTGGTCGCCGCAAGCCGCGGAGATTTGTGGCGCGAGATCCGCCAGGCCCCAGGCGAAGGTCGTGAAGATGCACAGTCCCGACGAGTCGAACGCCGCGGTCGCGTCCTGGAACGCCTTCACCAGTTCCGGCTTGCCTTCGCTCACCAGCGGATCGGTCTTGACCGGGATGCCCAGCACTTCGGACGCCACCGTGTAGCCGCGCAAGTGGCAGGCACCCCGGTTGCTCGTGGCATAGGCCAGGCCCATGCCCTGGATGCCGCGGCTGTCGTAGGCCGGAAACTCCTGGCCCTTGACGCTCATGGACAGCTCGGGGTGGCCGTACTTCGCGGTGAGGCGCTTGGAGCCCTGGCCGATTTCCTTGCCGAAGCCCTGGCCCGTGACGGTCTGCTCGGCGAGGAACGCGAGTGCCTGGGCCGAGCCGAACGGCGCTTCGATGCCGATCTGCTCTTTCGTGAGCACGCCCATCTGGTACAGCTCCATCACGGCGCCGATGGTGGCGCCGAAGCTGATCGGGTCGATGCCGTCTTCATTGCACAGCAGGTTGGCGTACTGCAGGGCCTCCAGGTCGTTGACGCCATTGGCGGCGCCGAGCGCCCAGGCCGCTTCGTACTCCAGGCCGCCCGAGGCGCCCCAGTACTGCGGCTTGTTCTGCACCGTGAAGTGGCCCTCGTCGATCTTGCTGATGCGCCCGCAGGCGATGGTGCAGCCGAAGCAGGCCTGGTTGGTCACCAGGTGCTTCTTGCCGTCGGTCTTGCGCGGCGCCGCCATCGCCTCGGCCGAGATGTCCTTGGCGCCGTCGAACTGCACGTCCATGTGGTTGCGGGTCGGCAGCGCGCCGATCTCGTTGATCACGTTCATCAGCACCTGGGTGCCGAAGGCCGGCAGGCCCTGGCCGGTGACGGCGTTGTCTTTGAGGATCTGCTTCTTTTCCTTCACCGCCTTCATGAACGCGGCCGGGTCCTTGATGTTGCCCACGCCCTTGGTGCCGCGCACCGCGATCGCCTTGAGGTTCTTGCTGCCGGCAACGGCGCCGACGCCCGAGCGCCCCGCGGCACGATGCAGGTCATTGATGACCGAGGCATAAAGCACCATGTTCTCACCGGCGCGGCCGATGCTGGACACGCGCACCAGCGGGTCCTGCAGCGTCTTCTTCAGCAGCTCCTCGGTCTGCCAGATGGTCTTGCCCCACAAGCCTGCCGCGTCACGCAGTTCAGCCGTGTCGTCGTTGACGTACAGGTACACCGGCTTCGGTGACTTGCCCTCGAAGATGATCATGTCCCAGCCGGCCATCTTGAGTTCGGCGCCGAAATAGCCACCCGAATTCGAACATGCGATCGCTCCGGTCAGCGGCCCTTTGGTGACGACCGTGTAGCGCCCGCCGGTCGATGCCATGGTGCCCGTGAGCGGGCCGGTGGCCCAGATCAGCTTGTTGGACGGCGACAGCGGATCGACCTTGGGGTCGATCTCTTCGACCAGGTACTTGGTGGCGAGACCGCGCGAGCCGATATAGGCCTCGGCCCAGGCCAGGTTGAGGGGCTCGGACTTGACCGTGCCCTTGGTGAGGTCGACGCGAAGGATTTTTCCAGCCCAAGACATGATGTTGTTCCTCCTTCAGGCTGCTGTCGGTTGATTGCCAAGCTTGTCGGCCCACTGCTTCATGCGGTCCAGGCCGGTCCAGTTGGCGTCGATGTAGGTAATGGCGCCGGTGGGGCAGGCGTCGGCGCAGGCCGGCTCGCCGCCGCACAGGTCGCATTTCTGCACCTTGCCGGTCTCCTGCACGTAGTTCACCGTGCCGAACGGGCAGGCAATGGTGCAGACCTTGCACCCTACGCAGGTGGTGTCGTTCACCACCTTGGCGCCGGTCAGCCGGTCGATCGTGATCGCCTCCACCGGGCAGGCATGCAGGCACCAGGCCTCGTCGCACTGGGTGCAGGTGTAGGGCACCTTCTTGCCGGTGTGATGGAAGTCGAACACCTTGATGCGCGACTTGGCCGTGGCGAAAGTTCCATAGTTCTCGAACGAGCAGGCCATCTCGCATTGCAGGCAGCCGGTGCACTTGTCCGCGTTGATATGCAGCACTTTTTGCATATGCGTTTCTCCTGGGAATTGGCGGCTGCGCCGCTTGGCTAGGGACTTAGGAAATTGAATGCCTAGGCATTGTTGGAAGCATGAGCTCGGGGGCCCCTAGGGAAAACCCTTGAGACAACGATTGGTTTCGACAAAATCTCAAGATGAGACGGGCATGATTGGGCTAGCAAATCGCCCTTCACGCGCACTGCTGAGTTCGCAATCGCGCCCACTGCCGAGTTCGCTTTTCTCCGCTACGTGCGCGGCACCGAGGCCAGTTCCCCCGGCGCGCAAACCAGGTCGCCCGGGTCATTGGCCCGGATGGCCTGGTCGTTCTTGGCTTGGGCCACGTCCAGGTCGCGCGGCAAGGTCACGCCGTTCTTGACCGCAAGGATTTCGGCCATCACGCTCACGGCGATTTCCGGCGGTGTCTTGCTGCCGATGTAGATGCCGATCGGTCCTCGCAGCCGGGCCAGGGATTCTTCGGTCTGCGCGAAGTGCTCGATCATGCGCTGGTGGCGCGCTTCGTTGTTGCGGCGGCTGCCGATCGCGCCCACATAGAACGCCTCGGTCTTGAGCGCTTCCAGCAGCGCCAGGTCGTCGAGCTTGGGGTCGTGCGTGAGTGCCACCACGCAGCTGCGGCGGTCGGGCTTGAACGCCGTCACCACGTCGTCCGGCATATCCGCCACGACGGTGGCGCCCGCGACGCTCCAGGCGCCCCGGTATTCCTCGCGCGGATCGCACACGGTCACGGTAAATCCGTTGAACAGCGCCATGGTGGCCAGGTATTCCGTCAGCTGGCCCGCCCCGATCAAGAGCATCCGGAATTCGGGGCCAAAGGTATTGACGAGTTCGAGCTCCGTGAGCACCAGTTCTTCCGGCGCGCCGGCATCGCTCAGCCGGGCGGTCCCATTTCGCAAGTCGACCGTGCGGCGCATCAGTTGGCCGGCTTCGAGCGCGCGCACCAGCGCATCCAGGCCGGCCGCGTCCGGATCGTATTCGAGCAGCAGTTCCAGCGTGCCGCCGCAGGGCAAACCAAAGCGATGCGCCTCGTCGGCCGTGATGCCGTACTTCACGAAACCCGGCGGGCCGGAGGGAATCTCATGGCCCGGTTCGCCACCCGCATAGGCCCGCGTGAAGCGATAGATCAGGTCGTCCTCGATGCACCCGCCCGAAACCGAGCCGACCACCGCACCGTCCTCGCGCAGCGCCATGATCGAGCCGACCGGCCGTGGCGACGAACCCCAGGTTCGCACCACCGTCGCGAGCAACGCGCGCTTGCCCGCGGCGCGCCAGTCGCGCAGGGTGCGCAACACGACCATATCGAGGTTTTCCATGAGGTAGCTCCTTTCGCGCCCGAGCCCGGCAGGCCGATCAGCGCAACAGCCACAGCGCCGCAAGCACCAGCACCGCCCCGGCAATCCAGGCCCACAGGGGAATCTTCGCACCAGCGGGTTTGCCGGTCACGGCCGTGGCGGCCGCCTGCGCTGCGGCATCGGCATAGGCCTGAGGATAGCGGCGCTGCATTTCCGCGTCGAATCGCTTGAAAAAATCCTCCGCCATCGACTTGGCCGCGCCATCGACCAGGCGCTGGCCGAGCTGTGCGATCTTGCCGCCCACCTGGGCGTGCACCGTGTAGGCCAATTCGCAGCCGGTGCCCTGCGGCGTCAGCGTCACCTGGGCATTGCCCTTGCCGAATCCGGCCGCGCCGCCCTGGCCGTCGAAGCCGATGGTGTAGCTGTCTGGCGGCTTGACATCCGACAGGCTGATCTTGCCGGCGAACTTGGCGGCCACCGGGCCGACCTTGACGGCCACTCCGACGGCGTACTGGTTCTCGCCGGTGGACTCGAACTTGTCGCAGCCGGGA
Organism: Ramlibacter sp.; assembly: GCA_035571795.1. GTDB lineage: Bacteria > Pseudomonadota > Gammaproteobacteria > Burkholderiales > Burkholderiaceae_C > Ramlibacter. The sequence continues at coordinate 4,927 of DATNBX010000041.1, read as the reverse complement.
ATGCACGCCCTGAGCGCTTGCGGATCGTTGAGCGCCTCCCAGGCCTGCTGTTGCGTGACCGCCAGCGCGCGGCTGCCTTGCATGTCCATGGAGCCACTCCTAACTCGCCATCAGCGCCGCCAAGCCGGCGGCCAGCTCTTCGAGTTTGCTGATGTTGTGCACCGCCAGCATGCCATGAGCGTGCCGGTGTAGCACGGCGGCGCCGCGCGCCGTTGGTGCATAGCCCTCGAAACGCAGCAGCGGATTGAGCCACAGCAGCCGCCGGCAGCGCCGCCGCAGCCAGTCGAGTTCGTGCACCAGTTGTTCCGGTTCGCCGGTGTCCAGGCCGTCGGTGATCGCCAGCACCAGCGTGCGGCGGCCGACCAAGCGGCGCGCATGCTGCTGGCGCAGCGTGGCCAGCGATTCGCCCAGGCGCGTTCCGCCGGCGAAATCGGTGATGGCCACGCTGGCCGCCGCCAGCATGGCGTCGGTGTCGGCCTGCCGGAAAGCCGGTGTGAGGTCGGTCAGCTGGGTGCCGAAGGCGAACACGTCCCGGCGCCCGACCCGGCCATGCCCGCCGCGGGTGGCCGCATGCAGGAACGCCAGCAGCAGGCGCGCGTAGCGCTCCATCGAGCCTGACACGTCCACCAGCACCAGCAGCGGCAACGGCTCGCGGTGGCGCTGCAGCCGCTGCAGCCGCACCAGCTCGCCGCCGGTGCCCGCCGCATGGCGCATCACGCCAGGCCAGTGCATCCGCGCGCCGCGGATCCCCGGCAGCAGGCGGCGCGAGGGCACGCTCGGAACGGGCAATGCGATGTCGCGCGCGAGGCGCTCGACCAGCCGGAATTCGCTGCCGCTCAAGCCGTTGAAGTCGGCATGTTTCAGTCGCTGCAGGTCGCTGGCCGTCATCGCGGCATCGAAGTCGACCTGCTGGTCCTGCGGCTTCGGCTGCATCCGGGCGAACGCCTTCTGCGGTGAAAGCGCTTCGCTCACCCGCGGTCGGCGCCGGCTCGGCTCGGCCCTGGCTTCCGCCCTCGGCAGCATTTGCGCGAGCAGCTTGTGGGCGACTTCAGGGTCGCGGAAAAAAGCATCGAACAGCTCGCGGAACACCAGCCGGTCCTGTTCGCGGCTGACCATCACGGCCTCCATCGCGGCGCCCAAATCGTCCTTGCTGGACACTCCCACCAGCTGTGCGGCCTGCTGCGCCAGCGCAATGCGCGCGCTGTCCGTGCGCACGCCGGCCCGCCGCAGGGCACGGCCGAAGCCCGTGATGTTGTCGGCCAGCTTGCCGGTGCGTGAATCTCCGAGCTGCATCAGGCGGCCGTCGCTTCCGGCTTGAGCAGGTCGGTCGCAAGGTCGCGCGTGAGAGCGGCCACGTCCTCGCGCTGCTTGAACAGGATCCCCGCGGTGTCGGCCACCACTTCGGGATCCACCACCAGCGTATCCAGCGCCACCAGCGCCCTGGCCCACTCGACGCTCTCGGCAATGCCGGGGGCGCGCTGGAAGGCGTTGGCGAAAGGCTGGCTGCGCAGCTTGCCGACAAAGCCGGCCACCTGCCGCGCCAGCGCCTCGCTCGCCCCGGGCACCTGCGCCCGCACGATGTCCAGTTCACGCTCGCGGTCCGGGTAGTCGAGCCAGTGATAGAGGCAGCGGCGCTTCACCGCGTCGTTGAGCTCGCGCGTGCGGTTGCTGGTCAGGATCGTGACCGGCGTGGCCACTGCGCGCACCGTCCCGATCTCGGGGATGCTCACCTGGTATTCGCCCAGGTATTCGAGCAGGAAAGCCTCGAACGGCTCATCGGCGCGGTCGACCTCGTCGATCAGCAGGACGGCACCCGGTGCCGGTGCCTGCAGCGCCTGCAATAGCGGACGGCGAATCAGGTAGCGGTCCTGGTAGACCTCGCGTTCCACCTGTGCCGTGTCCGCCCCGGCGTGCAGCACCTCGGCGGCGCGCATGTGCAGCAACTGCGCCGCGTAGTTCCACTCGTACAAGGCTTCGCGCTGCTCCAGGCCGTCGTAACACTGCAAGCGCAGCAGGTCGCGCGGCAGCGACAGCGCCAGCGCCTTGGCCAGCTCGGTCTTGCCCACGCCCGGTTCGCCTTCGAGCAACAAGGGGCGCTGCAGCCGCAGCGCCAGGAAAACAGCTGTCGCCAGCCGCCGGTCGGCAAAATAGCCGACGCCCTGCAGCCCCTGCGTGAGAGCGTCGATGGACGTGAACAACTCAAGCTGCCTTGACCACAGCGCGCTGCGTCATCACGCTGATCAGGTTGGCCCGATAAGCCGCCGATGCATGGATATCGCTGCCAAGGCCGCTGGCATCGATCTTCACTGCGGCCGCCGCCGCCGGTGTGAAGCTCTTGTTCAACGCGTCTTCCAGCCCCTTGTGCCGGAACACGCCATTGCCGCCGCCGGTCACGGCAACCCGTACGCCGCCGTCGGTCTGCGCGACGAACACGCCGATCAGCGCAAAGCGCGAGGCCGGCTGCTTCATCTTCATGTAGGCGGCGCGTTTGGGCACCGGAAAGCTGATCGCGGTGATCAGTTCGCCGTCCGCGAGGGCCGTGCTGAACATGCCCTGGAAAAAGTCGTCGGCGGCGATCTGGCGCTGCGTGGTCTGCGCCGTGGCGCCCAGACCGAGCAGCGCGGCCGGATAGCAGGCGGCCGGATCGTTGTTGGCGACCGAGCCACCCAGCGTGCCCAGCGCGCGAATCTGCTTGTCGCCGATATGGCCGGCCAGCTCGGCCAGCGCGGGAATGGCGGCCTTGACGAGGTCGCTCTCGGCCACCTCGGCATGGCGAGTCATTGCGCCGATCACGAGCTTGTTGCCGTCCCTGCGGATGCCCACCAGCTCCTTGATGCCGCCAAGGTCAGCCAGCGTCTCGGGATTGGACAGGCGCAGCTTCATCGAGGCCAGCAGGGTCTGGCCGCCGGCCAGGAACTTCGCACCGGACGCGGCCAGCTTGGCGGCTTCGGCGATGGTCGAGGGACGTTCGAAGGTGAATGCGTACATGATTTTCTCCTTTGCCAACCAACTCAGTCAGGTCCCGGTCCCCTTGAGGGGAAGCTCGTTCGTGGGCCACCGCGGAACCGGCTTTGCCGGGCCGCTGGTGGCGCCCCCTTGAGGGGGAGGCGCCGAAGGCGCTTCGGGGGTGGGCTCATTTCACCGCCTGGATCGCTTCCCAGACGCGGCTGGGCGAAGCGGGCATGTCCAGGTCCTTGACGCCCAGGTCGCGCAGTGCATCCAGCACGGCGTTGATCACCGCCGGCGGCGAGCCGATCGCTCCGGCCTCACCGCAGCCTTTGGTGCCCAACGAGTTGTGGCTGCAAGGGGTGCACACGGTGTCCAGTTTGAACATCGGAAAATCGTCGGCCCGCGGCATGGCGTAGTCCATCAGGCTGCCGGTGAGCAACTGGCCGGACTCGGGGTCGTACACGCAGTTTTCCATCAGCGCCTGGCCGATGCCCTGCACCAACCCGCCGTGCACCTGGCCTTCGACGATCATCGGATTGATGATGGTGCCGAAGTCGTCCACGGCCGTGAACCGGTCGATCCGGGTTGCGCCGGTGGCCGGGTCCACTTCCACTTCGCAGATGTAGGTGCCGGCCGGGAAGGTGAAGTTGGTCGGGTCGTAGAACGCGGTCTCGTTCAGGCCCGGCTCGAGCTTGTCCAGCGGGTAGTTGTGCGGCACGTACGCCGTCAGCGCAACCTGGCCGAACGGGATCTTCTTGTCGGTGCCCTTGACGGTGAATTCGCCGTTGGCGAAGTCGATATCGGCATCGCTGGCCTCCATCAAGTGCGCGGCGATCTTCTTGGCCTTGGCCTCGATCTTGTCCAGCGCTTTCATGATGGCCGCCCCGCCCACGCTGATGGAACGCGAGCCGTAGGTACCCATGCCGAACGGCACGCGGCCGGTGTCGCCATGCACCACGTCCACGTTTTCCACCGGTATGCCCAGGCGCGCGGCCACCACTTGCGCGAACGTGGTTTCATGCCCCTGGCCGTGGCTGTGCGAGCCCGTGAACACGGTGACGCTGCCGGTGGGATTGACCCGGATCTCGCCGCACTCGAACAGCCCGGCGCGCGCCCCCAGCGCACCCGCGATGTTGCTCGGGGCGATGCCGCAGGCCTCGATGTAGCTGCTGTAGCCGATGCCGCGCTTCAATCCCCGGGACGCGCTGTCAGCCTTGCGCGCCTCGAAGCCTGCCACCTCGGCCAGCGCTTTCGACTTGTCCATGCAGGCGTGATAGTCGCCCACGTCGTACTGCAAGGCCACCGGCGTCTGGTACGGGAAGCTGGTGATGAAGTTGCGCTTGCGGATTTCGTCCTGGCCCAGGCCCAGTTCCCAGGCACAGCGGCTGACCAGGCGTTCCAGCAGGTAGGTGGCCTCGGGCCGGCCCGCCCCGCGATAGGCGTCGACCGGCGCGGTGTTGGTGAACCAGGCATCGACTTCCACGTAGATCAGCGGCGTGGTGTACTGGCCCGCCAGGAGGGTTGCGTACAGGATCGTCGGCACGGCGGTCGCGAAGGTAGACAGGTACGCGCCGAGGTTGGCGTCGGTATGCACCCGCAACCCCAGGAACTTGCCGTCCTTGTCCGTCGCCAGTTCGCCGTGGGTGACGTGGTCGCGGCCATGCGCGTCGCTCAGGAAGCTCTCGCTGCGCTCGGCCGTCCACTTGATGGCGCAATTGAGCTGCTTGGCGGCCCAGGTCAGCGCCACGTCCTCGGCATACAGGTAGATCTTGGAGCCGAACCCGCCGCCCACGTCGGGGGCGATCACGCGCACCTTGTGCTCAGGCAGGCCCAGCACGAAGGCCGTCATCAGCAGCCGCTCGACGTGCGGGTTCTGGTTGGCCACGTAGAGCGTGTACTCGTCGGATGCGCGGTTTTACGAGCCGATCGCCGCGCGCGGCTCGATGGCGTTGGGAATCAGCCGGTTGTTGGTCAGGTC
>DATNBX010000040.1:0-2688 GCA_035571795.1 Ramlibacter sp. | reverse complement strand
GCTGGCCATCACGGTAGTGATCGGCGTCGTGCTGTTCGTCGCGCTCGGCAAGGACCCGGTCAGGGGCCTCCAGGTCTTCTTCTGGGAGCCGATCAAGTCGCCCTATGCGCTCGGAGAGCTCATGGTCAAGGCGACGCCGCTACTGATCATCGCGCTGGGGCTGGCCGTGTGCTTCCGCTCCAACGTCTGGAACATCGGCGCCGAGGGCCAGTTCGTGATCGGCGCGGTGGTGGCCGGCGGCGTGGCGTTGCTGGCCGACAAGGACACAGGCCGCTGGATCGTCATTGCCATCGTGCTGGCGGGCATCCTTGGCGGCATGGCCTGGGCAAGCATCGTTGCCATCCTGCGCGACAAGTTCAACGCCAACGAAATCCTGGTCAGCCTCATGCTGGTCTACGTCGCCGACCTGGTGCTGAGCTACCTCGTTTATGGCCCGTGGAAGGACCCGGCCGGCTACAACTTTCCGCAGACCAAGACCTTCGAGGCCGTGACCCAGATCCCGCGTCTGATGCAAGGCTCGCGCGTGAGCATCGGCCTCGTGATCGCGCTGGCCGCGGTGGCGGGGTTGTGGATTTTCCTGTTTCGCACCCGCGCCGGCTTCGCCCAGCAGGTAGGCGGACTCGCACCGGCGGCCGCGCGCTATGCGGGCTTTTCGTCGCGCAAGGCGCTGTGGCTCGCGCTGCTCGCTTCGGGCGGCGCCGCGGGCCTGGCCGGCGCGCTGGAAGTGGCGGGCCCGATCGGGCAGCTCACGCCCTATGTGCCGGCGGGCTATGGTTTCGCGGCGATCATCGTGGCCTTCGTCGGACGCCTGCATCCGGTCGGTATGGTGTTCTCGGCCGTGCTGATGAGCATGTTCTACATCGGCGGCGAGCTGGCCCAGTCGCGCCTGGGCCTGCCCAAGTCGCTCACCGGTGTGTTCCAGGGATTGCTGCTGTTCACCCTGTTGGCTTGCGATACCTTGATGGCATACCGGATTCGCTGGCAACCGACCTTGAAGGTGCCCACATGAAGGCCAAACTCGGACAGCCGGCCGCGAAGGACGCGAAGATTACGCGAAGGGCGCGAAAGGAAGAGAGGCAAATTGAATGAATTTTTCAAAATGAATCTTTTGCGTCCTTTGCGAGTTTTCGCGTCCTTCGCGGCCGGTCCCCGAATTTGGAGTTCCTGCTGATGGAGTCCTACTCGCTGCTGTTCGCGGCCACGCTCAACGCCGGCACGGTGCTGGCGATTGCGGCGCTGGGTCTGCTGATCAACGAGAAGGCGGGCATCGTCAACCTCGGCGCCGAGGGCATGATGCTGTGCGCCGCGCTGGCCGGCTTCGCCACCGTCGTCCATACCGGCAGCGACTGGCTGGGATTTGCGGCCGGGATGGGGGCCGGGGCACTGCTGGCGGGGGTCTTCGGCGTGCTGGTGATCTGGCTCAACACCAACCAGTACGCCAGCGGCCTGGCGCTCAGCCTCTTCGGCGCGGGCTTCTCCGCTTTCGCCGGGACGGCCTATGTGCAGGAAAAGCTGCACGAGCGGCCGCGCTTCTCGATTCCGGTGCTGGGCGATATTCCGCTGGTCGGCCCGGCGCTGTTCCGCCAGCACCCGATGGTGTACCTGGCGATCGCGCTGGTAGCCTGGCTGATCTGGTTCCTGTACCGCTCGCGCTCGGGGCTGGTGCTGCGCTCGGTGGGCGAGTCGCCGGAATCGGCGCACGCACTCGGCTACCCGGTGCGCCGGATCCGGCTGATGGCGGTGCTGGCGGGCGGCGCGCTGTGCGGGCTGGCCGGCGCCTACATTGCCATCATCTACACGCCGCTCTGGGTGGAAGGCATGGTGGCCGGCAAGGGCTGGATCGCGCTGGCACTGACGACCTTCGCCACCTGGCGGCCGGTGCGGGTGCTGCTTGGCGCGTACCTGTTCGGAGGCGTGACCATGCTGCAGTTTCATCTTCAGGGCATTGGCGTCGACGTACCGAGCCAGTTCCTGAACATGCTGCCCTACGTCTCGACGATCGTGGTGCTGGCGCTGATCTCCCGCAATCCCGCCTGGATCCGCATCAACATGCCCGCCTCGCTTGGAAAACCCTTTTATCCCGGCTCATAATCGCCTGTTTCGCATTCAACCACCCCCGGACAAGGAACTGACATGACCGATCTGAAGAAACGTTCGATGTTGCAGCTGGCGGCGCTGTCCGCGCTCGCCGCCACGGCCCTGGTAGGCTGCGGCAAGAAGGAAGAAGCGGCGCCGCCGGCCGCGCCCGCACCGGCGCCCGCTGCCGCGCCCGCGCCCAAAGCCGAGCCGCTGAAGATCGCTTTCGCCTACGTCGGACCGGTCGGCGACGGCGGCTGGACCTTCGCGCACGACAACGGCCGCAAGGCGCTCGAAAAAGAGTTCGGCGACAAGATCGCGACCAGCTTCGTCGAGAAAGTGCCCGAGTCGGCCGACGCCGAGCGGGTGCTGCGCGACATGGTGGGGCAGGGCAACAAGCTCGTCTTCGGCACCACCTTCGGCTACATGGATCCGATGATGAAGGTCGCCGCCGACAACAAGGGCGTCAAGTTCGAGCACGCGACCGGCTACAAGAACGCCGAGAACCTGCGTTCGTACGACAGCCGCACCTACGAGGGCGCCTACATGGCCGGCGTGATCGCGGGCAAGATGACCAAGACCAACACGCTGGGCGTGGTCGGCTCGATCCCG
>DATNBX010000039.1:0-23075 GCA_035571795.1 Ramlibacter sp. | reverse complement strand
CCCCGGTCCCTCCCCGCCTGTCCTACCATACGTTTCTCACCGGAGCCCGCAAATGACTCAGCTACCCGCCCGCTACGACCACGTCGGCAGCTTCCTGCGTCCCAAGTACCTGCTGGAAGCGCGCGAGCAGAAAGCCAAGGGGGAGATCACGCCTGAGCAGCTGCGCAAGGTCGAGGACAAAGCCATCACTGAGATCGTGAAGTTCCAGGAAGAAGTCGGCCTCAAGAGCATCACGGACGGCGAGTTCCGCCGCACCTATTTCCATATCGATTTCCTCGAGCAGATCGGCGGCGTCAAGACCGACATTCCGGTAACCATCAGGAAACCCGACGGCACCGAGGAGCTGGCGCCGCCGGTGATGCGCGTGATCGACAAGGTGCGCCATGTAAAGAACATCCAGCTCGCCGATTTCCAGTACCTGAAGAGCCAGGTCAGTCCAGGCCACACACCCAAGGTCTGCATTCCGTCGCCGACCATGCTGCACTTCCGCGGCGGCCGGGCCGGCATCAGCAAGGAAGCCTATCCCGAGCTGGAACCCGATTTCTACGACGACGTCGCCAGGGCTTACGGCGATGAGCTGCGCTCACTGGCCGCGGCGGGCTGCACCTATGTGCAGATGGATGACACCAACATGGCGTATCTGTGCGACGAGAAGATGCGCGAGGCGGCGCGGCAGCGCGGCGACGATCCCAACGAGCTGCCGCACCGCTACGCCAAGTTCATCAACAAGGTAGTGGCGCAAAAACCTGCGGGCATGCTGCTGGCGATGCACTTATGCCGCGGCAACTTCAAGAGCACGCACGCGGCCAGCGGCAACTACGAGCCCGTGGCCGAGGCGCTGCTCAAGGAGATGAACCTGGACGCGTACTTCATGGAGTACGACGACGAGCGCTCGGGCGACTTCCGCCCGCTGCGCTATCTGCCCAAGGGCAAGACCGCCGTGCTGGGCCTGGTTACCACCAAGTTCGGCGAGCTGGAGAACAAGGACACGCTCAAGCGCCGCATTGCCGAAGCCGCGCAGTACGCACCGGTCGAGCAGCTGGCGCTGTCGCCCCAATGCGGCTTTTCGAGCACGGTGCACGGCAACAAGATTGCCGTGGAGGCACAGCGCGACAAGTTGCGGCTGGTGATCGAGACCGCCCAGGAGGTTTGGGGCACTGCCTGAGACAGAAGGGGTAAGCCATGGCTCTGATGAACCGGCGCGCCGTCATCGGCGCATTCGCGGCGGCAAGTCTTCCATTCGGCACTGCGACGCCCGCCCTCGCCCAGTCCGGCAAGATGCAATCGTGGCCGCTGGGCACCCCGCGCCGCACCGGCATTCATGACCTCGCGCCGGCTCCGGACGGCGGCGTCTGGTTCACGGCCCAGGCGAGCGGCCACCTGGGCTGGTTCGATCCGAAGGCCGGCCACGCCGAACTGATCGCGCTCGGCTCGAGCTCGGGCCCGCACGGGGTAATCCAGGGACCGGACAAGGCTGCGTGGATCACCGATGGCGGCCAGAACGCGATCGTGCGGGTCGGCTGGCCCGACCGAAAGGTGCAGGTATTCCCGATGCCGAGCGGCTCCTCCTACGCGAACCTCAACACGGCCGCATTCGACGGCGACGGCGACCTGTGGTTCACCGGCCAGGGCGGCTACGTGGGCAAGCTGGCGGTCAAGACTGGCAAGATCAGCGTCAAGGAAGCCCCGCGGGGACGCGGCCCGTACGGGATCTGCTCGACGCCCTCCGGTGACGTCTGGTGGTGCTCGCTGGCAGGGTCTTTCATCGCGCAGATCGACCGGCGCACCGGGGACTCGAGGATCGTGGAGCCGCCCACCCGCAACCAGGGCGCACGCCGGGTATGGAGTGACAGCAAAGGCCGCATCTGGGTGAGCGAGTGGAACAGCGGGAATCTGTCCATGCACGATCCACAGGCGGGAACCTGGCGCCAGTGGAAGCTGCCAGGCGCCGGTCCCACCGTCTACGCGGTCTATGTAGATGAGCGGGACATCCCCTGGGTGAGCGAATGGAGCGGCAACTCCGTTTACAGCTTCGATCCGCGCACTGAGAAATTCGAGCGCTACGGTATGCCGCGCGAAAGCGCCAACGTGCGCCAGATCCTCGGGCGCCCGGGCGAAGTCTGGTTACCCGAAAGCGGCACCGAACACATCACTGTGATTCGCACCGGCTGAGCTCGCGGCCGCAGCCCGGCTGGCGCAAATGCGGTACTTCTCAAAGCTTGCCGGGAGCGCAATAATCCGTGCCCCAAAGGCAGGCAGACCGGCATGCTTCCCGGCAGCCGCAGACGGAGTAGTTGCGTCGACGGAGCTCATTCACTGCAAGGAGAAACATCATGCCAAGCTATATCGCGCTAGGAACATTCACCGATCAGGGTGCCCGCACCGTCAAGGACACCACCAAACGCGCCGATGCCGTAAGAGACATGGCGGGACGTTTCGGTGTAACCATCAAGAGCATCCACTGGACGCTGGGCCAGTATGACGTGGTGACCTTCTGCGAGGCGACCGACGAAGCATCGGCAACCGCGTTCGGATTGGCGCTGGCTTCCGCCGGCAACGTCCGCACCGAGACACTCAGGGCATTTTCCAAGGACGAAATGGCAGCGATCCTGGCCAAGCTGCCCTGAAGACGGCACGCGGCGCGGCCGCGTCAGTGGTGCTGCGGCGCCGGGGTGACTTCCCAGTGCTGCAGCACCCGGTCGTGGCTGTCCACGCTTTCCAGCCGCACGCGGAAGCCCCACAGCCGCGCCACATGCTTGACCACCTCCTCCGCGCCGTTGTCCAGCGGCCGGTCGTTGTGGCGGATGTGGCGCAGCGTGAGTGACCGGTCGCCGCGCAGGTTCACGTTCCAGACCTGGATGTTGGGCTCGCGCGAAGCAAGGTCGTACTGGCGCGACAGCGACTCACGCACGCGCCGGTAACCCGAGTCGTCGTGGATCGCCGCGACCTCGAGTTCCTTTTGCGACGCGTCGTCCAGCACCGAGAACAGACGGAACTCGCGCATCAGCCGCGGCGAGAGGTATTGGCCGATGAAGCTCTCGTCCTTGAAGTGGCGCATGGCATAGTCCAGCGTCTTGTGCCAGTCCGAGCCGGCGATCTCGGGGAACCACTGGCGGTCCTCCTCGGTCGGCTTCTCGCAGATGCGCCGCAGGTCGGTGAACATGTTGAAGCCCAGCGCATACGGGTTGATGCCGCTGTAGCGCGGGTCCGTCACCGGCGGCTGGAACACGACGTTGGTGTGCGAACTCAGGATCTCGATCAGGAAGCCATCGGCCAGCAGGCCCTGGTCGTACATGTCGTTGAGCAGCGTGTAATGCCAGAAGGTCGCCCACCCTTCGTTCATCACCTGGGTCTGGCGCTGCGGGTAGAAATACTGGGCGATCTTGCGCACGATGCGCACGATCTCGCGCTGCCAGGGCTCCAGCAGGGGCGCGTTCTTCTCGATGAAGTACAGGATGTTTTCCTGCGGCTCCTCGGGGAAGCGCCGGTGCTCCTTCTTGGACTGCTTGCCCTGGCTCTTGGGCAGCGTGCGCCACATGTCGTTGACCTGCTGCTGGAGGTAGGCTTCGCGGTCCTTGCGGCGCATTTCCTCCTCGACCATCGAGATCTTTTGCGGGCGCCGGTAGCGATCGACTCCGTAGTGCATCAGCGCGTGGCACCCGTCGAGCACCTGCTCGACCGCTTCCACGCCATGGCGCTCCTCGCACTCCCCGATGTAATCCTTGGCATACACCAGGTAATCGATGATGGAGCTGGCGTCCGTCCACATCCGGAACAGGTAGTTGCCCTTGAAGAAGGAGTTGTGGCCGAAACACGCATGCGCGATGACCAGCGCCTGCATGGGCATCGTGTTCTCTTCCATCAGGTAGGCGATGCAGGGATCGGAGTTGATCACGATCTCGTAGGCCAGGCCCATGTGGCCGCGGCGGTAATTCTTTTCGCTCGAGATGAACTGCTTGCCGAACGACCAGTGCCGGTAGTTCACCGGCATGCCGACGGAAGCGTAGGCATCGAGCATCTGCTCGGCCGAAATCAGCTCGAGCTGTGACGGATAGGTATCCAGCCCGAACTTGTGCGCCGTGCGCTTGATCTCCTGGAAGTAGGTCTCGATCAGCTCGAACGTCCAGTCCGAAGGGCTGGGCAGGCGCCTGGTCGAGGCTTCCGGTTTGTCGATGATTGCGCTCATGGGACCCCCACAATCATGATGTGGCCACACTCTTCTTGAACAGGTCGCGGAACACTGGGAAGATCTGGGCCGGCGTCACGATCTTCTGCATCGCGAAGTGCGGATTGGCGTCGCGCACGCGCGTGTATTCCTCCCACAGGTTCTGGTCTTCGTCGGCCACCTGCACGTAAGCGAAATAACGGCACAGCGGCAACAGCTTGCCGTCCAGCAGCTCGCGGCACTTGGAGGAATCCTGCTGCCAGTTGTCGCCGTCGGACGCCTGCGCGCCGTAGATGTTCCACTCCTGGCCCAGGTAGCGCTCGCGAATGATCTGGTGCATGAGCGTCAGCGCACTCGACACCACCGTGCCGCCGCTTTCGGTGGCATGGAAGAACTCGTCCTCGGTCACCTCCGCCGCCTGGGTGTGGTGGCGGATGAAAATGACATCGGTCTGCTGGTAGTGGCGCGTGAGGAAGAGGTACAGCAGGATGAAGAAGCGCTTGGCCAGATCCTTGCGCGCCTCGTCCATCGACCCGGAGACGTCCATCAGGCAGAACATCGCGGCCTTGCTGGTGGGCAGCGGCTCGCGCACGCGGTTGCGGTAGCGCAGGTCGAACGGGTCGAGGAAGGGAACGCGCTTGAGGCGCGCCTTCAACGCCACGATGTCGGCTTTCAGCGCCTCGATTTCCGCGGCCGGCGCGTCACCGCGCTCTTCGAGCTGCTTGAGGTACTCCTCGAGCCTGCGCAGTTCGATGCGCGCTTCCCCGCCCATCGCGATCCGCCGGCCCAGTGCGACGCGCATCGACCGTACCACGTGCAAGCTGGTGGGATTGCCTTCCGAGACGAAACCGGCCCGCCGGGTCTTCCACTCGGGCGCGTCGGCCAGCAGCTGGGTGCGGATCAGCCGCGGCAGCGCCAGGTCGTCGAAGAAGTAATTCATGAACTCTTCGCGCGTGATGCGAAAGACGAAGTCATCCTCGCCGGTGCCGTCCTGCGACGCACCGCTGCCGCCCGAGCCGCCGCCCCCGCCCTCGGGCCGGGGAATGCGATCACCACGGACATACTCGCGGTTGCCGGGGTGGACCGTCTCGCGCGTCCCGCCGGGTCCATGGTTGAACACCGGCTCCGAAACATCACGCTTGGGCAGCGTGATGTCGGTGCCTTCCTCGATGTCGCGGATGCTGCGGTCGCCCACAGCCTTGCGCACAGCGTCGCGAATCTGCTCGCGGTAGCGGCGCAGGAACCGTTCCCGGTTGCCGATCGACTTGTTCTTGCCCGACAGCCGCCGGTCGATGACCTGGTGGAGCATTGACCTCTCTGCGGGGGCTCTGGACGACACGATTGCGCCTTCTATGTTCAAGCTCCTGTCACGAACTCTTGCGCACGCGCAGGTACCACTCGCACAGCAGCCGCACCTGCCGGTGCGTATAGCCCTTCTCGACCATCCGGTTGACGAAGTCCTCGTGCTTCTTCTGCTCGTCGGCGCTGGCCTTCGCGTTGAAGGAGATCACGGGAAGCAGGTCCTCGGTGTTGGAGAACATCTTCTTCTCGATCACGGTGCGCAGCTTCTCGTAGCTGGTCCACACCGGGTTCTTGCCGGCGTTGCTCGCGCGCGCGCGCAGCACGAAGTTCACGATCTCGTTGCGGAAGTCCTTCGGGTTGGACAGGCCCGCCGGCTTCTCGATCTTCTCGAGTTCCGCATTGAGGGCCGAGCGGTCGAAAATCTCGCCGGTGTCGGTGTCGCGGAATTCCTGGTCCTGGATCCAGAAGTCGGCGTACGTCACGTAACGGTCGAAGATGTTCTGGCCGTATTCGGAATACGACTCGAGGTAGGCGGTCTGGATCTCCTTGCCGATGAATTCCGCATAGCGCGCCGACAGGTGTTCCTTGATGTACATGAGGTACTTCTGCTCGATCTCGGGCGCGAACTGCTCGCGTTCGATCTGCTGCTCCAGCACGTACATCAGGTGCACCGGGTTGGCGGCGATCTCGGTCGAGTCGAAGTTGAACACCTTCGAGATGATCTTGAAGGCGAACCGCGTCGACACCCCCGTCATGCCTTCGTCCACACCCGCGTAGTCGCGGTACTCCTGGTAGCTCTTGGCCTTCGGGTCGGTGTCCTTGAGGTTCTCGCCGTCGTAGATCTGCATCTTGCTGAAGATGCTGGAGTTCTCGGGCTCCTTCAGCCGCGTCAGCACCGAAAACTGCGCCATCATCTTCAGCGTTCCGGGCGCGCAGACGGCGTCCTTCAGCGAGGAATTGCGGATCAGCTTTTCGTAGATCTTGACCTCTTCGGTCACTCGCAGGCAATAGGGCACCTTGACGATGTAGATCCGGTCGAGGAAAGCCTCGTTGTTCTTGTTGTTCTTGAACGCCTTCCACTCGCTCTCGTTGCTGTGCGCCATCACGATGCCGTCGAACGGGATCGCGCCGAAGCCTTCCGTGCCCTTGAAGTTGCCTTCCTGGGTGGCCGTCAGCAGCGGGTGCAGCACCTTGATCGGCGCCTTGAACATCTCGACGAACTCCAGCAGCCCCTGGTTGGCCAGGCACAGGCCGCCCGAATAGCTGTACGCGTCCGGATCGTCCTGGGCATAGGTCTCGAGCTTGCGGATGTCGATCTTGCCGACCAGCGAAGAGATGTCCTGGTTGTTCTCGTCGCCCGGCTCGGTCTTCGCGATGGCGATCTGCTTGAGAATGGACGGGAAGCGCTTGACCACACGGAACTTGCGGATGTCGCCGCCAAACTCTTCCAGGCGCTTGACGGCCCAGGGCGACATGATGCGCTGCAGGTAACGGGGCGCGATGCCGTACTGCTGCAGCAACAGCGGCGCGTCCTCGGCGTTGTTGAACAGGCTCAAGGGAGACTCGTTGACCGGGGAGCCCTTGAGCGCATAGAACGGCACCTGCTCCATCAGCAGCTTGAGCCGTTCGGCGATCGACGACTTGCCCCCGCCCACGGGCCCCAGCAGGTACAGGATCTGTTTCTTTTCTTCCAGTCCCTGGGCCGCATGCCGGAAGCACGCGACCACCTGCTCGATAGGGTCTTCGAGACCGTAGAAATCCTTGAACGCGGGATAAATGCGCACCATCTTGTTGCCGAAGATGCGCGACAGCCGCTGGTCATGCCGCGTATCGATCACCTCGGGCTCGCCGATCGCGGCCAGCATGCGCTCGGCCGCCGTGGCATAGGCCAGAGGGTCGCGCTTGCACAAATCGAGATACTCCTCCAACGACATTTCTTCTTCGCGCGTCTGCTCGTAACGTGCGAGAAAATTGCGGACTACATCCATGGGACCTCCTTCCAATACGTTGATAGCAGGACTGCAGTGGACGCTCCTTGCGCGTCCCACTTTACCGCACGCGCGCCGCTGCAGAACTTCATTCGGTGTAGGTAATAATCTGTGTTCACTGTAGGTGAACGGTAGATAAAAACAAGGGGGTGAAGTTTCTAGGGGAAAGCGCTTGTGGACATCATGCGCATTGTGCAGGATCGCCGTTGCGTCCGCACCATGGAACGCCGCCGTCAAGCGGCCCGGCCGCCGCGGCTTCAGCCGGCCGCGTGTCCCAACGTGAAGAAGAAAGTGGCGCCCTGCTGCGGCGCGGCATCGGCCCAGATGCGCCCGCCGTGGCGAGCCACGACGCGATGGACGATGGCAAGGCCGATGCCGGTGCCCTCAAACTCGGCTAACGAGTGCAGCCGCTGGAACGCATCGAACATCCGGGATGCGTGGGCCATGTCGAAGCCGGCTCCGTTGTCACGTACGAAATGGACCTGGCTGCCATCGGCGCCCGGCATGCTGCCGATTTCGATGCGCGCGCGGTCTTTTTTCGCGGTGAACTTCCAGGCGTTGCTCACCAGGTTGCCCATGACCTGCGCCAGCAGGCGCGGATCGCCTCGCACCGGCAGGCCCGGCGCGATCTCGACGTCGACGACGCGCTGCGGCGAGCGCTCGCGGCACGCATCCACCGCCGCGCGGGCCAGTACTGCCAAGTCCACCACTTCGCCATGCAGTTCCCCCCGCGACAGGCTGGCCAGCGCCAACAGGCCGTCGGTGAGCTCGCCCATTTGCCGCACCCCGGCCCGGATCCGGCTGAGGTAATGGCCGGCGGGTTGAGGCAGATCGCTGCCGGCGGCCTGTTCCAGCATCTTGCTGAAACCGTCGATCGAACTCAACGGCGCGCGCAGATCGTGCGCGATCGAGTACGAGAACGCCTGCAATTCCTTATTGGCCAGTTCGAGCTGCGCCGTGCGGTCTTTCACGCGCGCCTCCAGCTCGGCGTTCAGCCGCAGGACAGTCCCGGTGAGCTGCTCGGCCATCAAGCGCGCCTCCTCGGCGGCCCGTTTGCTTTCCGTGATGTCCTGGCATGCACCCTGCAGGCGCCGCACCTTCCCCTGGGCATCCCACTCGGCCTCGGCGATGATGCGCACCCAGATCCGGCGCCCTTTGGCCGTCAGCACCTGGGTTTCGACGTCGTATGGCGTGCCGTCGTTCACACAAGCCCGGATGGTCGCGCACATCGTCTGGCGGTACTCGGGCGCGTAAAAGGCGAACAGTTCCGCTGCGGTAGGCGCGAAATCCGCCTTTACATCGTGGATCGCGCAGACCTCCGGCGACCAGTACACCCGCTCTTGGCCCACTTCCCATGCCCAGGCGCCCAGGCGGCCGATCTGGGCCGCCATGGCCAGCATGGCCTGGGTTTCGCGCAGGCGCTGTTCGGCCAGCTTGTCCGGCGTGATGTCGCGCGCGGTGCCGCGGTAACCCCGGAAGCGGCCCTCTTCATCGAATACGGGCTCGCCGCTGGTCGACAGGTAGCGGGTCGGCTCGCCTTCCACCGCCCGCATGTACTGGAAGTCGAAGAACGGCTGGTGGGCCTGGAGCAGCGCGCGATGCGCTTCCCAGGTGGAGTGCAGAGGTTGGGCCCCGTTGGCCTCCCAGCGCCGGGACATCAGGACGATCCCCATGCTGGGGCGCGACAGTCCCGTCCGCTTCGGGCCCGAAAAGGCCGTGAACCTGAACTGCTCGTCCTGTTCCCAGTACCAGTCGGACGAAAGCATGGCCAGGCTGCGGAAACGCTCCTCGCTGCGCCGCAGGGCCTGCTCGGCCAGCTTGCGCTCGGTGATGTCCTGGACCTGCGAGATGAAGTGCAGCGGCGAGCCATCCGGGTTGCGCACCAGTGTGCAGGTCAAATTGGCCCATACGATCGAGCCGTCGCGGCGCAGGTAGCGTTTTTCATGGCGGCACGTGTCCTGCTTGCCGGCCAGGCACAGGTCGCGCTGCTCCAGGTCGTGCCCGACATCGTCGGGGTGCGTCACCTCGTGCATGGACCGGGCCAGCATCTCGTCCCTGCTGTACCCAAGCATCTGGGCTAAGGCCTGGTTGACCCGCAGGTTGCGCGAATCCGGCGAGATCACCGCCATGCCGATTGCGGCGTTCTCGAACGCGCTGGTGATTTCCATGGTCTGTTTCAACCTTGCGCGGGCAGCGATTGCCCTCGAAAAGAAATGTTGTTCCCCCCGGTAAGTACAGTATCAATTAGCCGCCGGGCGCAGTTGTAAGAAATTTGCCGCTCCGATGCGCTGTCGGAGGCGCATCGACCGACTATCCGTTTCATCGGAGTTCCTGAACTGTTCACACGAAAACTCAATGAATCTCCGGCTCGCCGCCGTCCGCCCGGAGCTGATCCCTTGCCAGGAAGTCGAAGTCGCAGCCGGCGTCGGCCTGCTGGATGTGCTTGAGGTACAACGCACCGTAGCCGCGCGTGAACTTCGGCTGCTGCGGCTGCCAATCGGCCTGGCGACGGGCCAGCTCTTCGGCACTGACGATCATGTCGATGCTGCGCGCTTCGATGTCCAGTTCGATCGGGTCGCCGTCGCGCACCAGGGCCAGCGGGCCGCCGACATGCGATTCCGGCGTGATGTGGAGCACGCAGGCGCCGTAGCTGGTCCCGCTCATGCGCGCGTCGCTGATGCGCACCATGTCGCGCACGCCTTGCTTCAGCAGCTTCTGGGGAATCGGCAATTGGCCCCACTCGGGCATGCCGGGAGCCCCCTGCGGGCCAGCGCTTTGCAGCACGATGACGCTGTCTTTTGTCACGTTCAGCGCCGGGTCGTCGATACGCGACGCCATTTCGTTGTAGTCCCTGAAAACCACGGCCGGTCCTCGGTGCTTGCGCAGCCGCGGGTCCATCGCAGCCGGCTTGATCACGGCTCCGCCCGGCGCCAGGTTGCCGGTGAGGACGGCAAGCCCGTCGCTGGCCACCAGCGGGTTGCCGCGCGGCCGGATCACGTCATCGTTGAAGACCGCGGCGCCTTCAATGTTGGCGCCTAGCGTGCGCCCGTTCACGGTCCGCTGCGACAGGTCGACCAGGTCGCCCAGTTGCGCGAGGAACGCCCGCAGGCCGCCGGCATAGAAGAAATCCTCCATCAGGTACTTGCCGCTGGGCCGCACGTTGGCGAGCACCGGCGTCCGGCGCGCCAGGGCGTCGAAGCGCTGGATGTCTAGGGCGATGCCGGCACGGCGCGCCATCGCGATCAGGTGCACGATCGAATTAGTGGAGCCGCCCAGCCCCAGCACGGCCGTAACCGCATTGTCGAAAGAGGCCGCCGTGAGGATGTCGGAGGGCTTCAGGTCCTCCCAGACCATGTCCACGATCCGTTTGCCCGTCAGCGCGGCCATCTGGGCATGGCGCGAATCGGGCGCGGGAATCGACGCGGCGCCGGGCAGCGTCAGCCCCAGCACCTCGGTGGCGCTGGTCATCGTGCTGGCCGTGCCCATCGTCATGCAATGGCCGGGCGAGCGCGCGATCCCGCCCTCGACGTCCTGCCAGTCCTGCTCGGTGATGTTGCCGGCGCGCAATTCGTCCCAGTACTTCCAGGTGTCCGAACCCGAACCCAGGAACTCGCCCTGGTAGTCGCCGCGCAGCATCGGGCCGGCCGGCAGGAAGATCGCCGGCAGGTTCATCGAGACCGCGCCCATGACGAGCGCCGGCGTGGTCTTGTCGCAGCCACCCATCAGCACGCAGCCATCGGCCGGGTACGAGCGCAGCAATTCCTCGCACTCCATCGCCAGCAGGTTGCGGTACAGCATGGTCGTGGGCTTCTGGAACGGTTCCGACAGCGACATCGCCGGCATTTCCACCGGGAAGCCGCCGGCCTGCCAGACGCCGCGCTTGACCTCTTCCACGCGCTGCTTGAAATGCGTGTGGCAGGGGTTGATGTCGCTCCATGTGTTGATGATCGCGATCACCGGCTTGCCGGCGTAGTCGCTGCGGTGAAAGCCCATCTGCGACGTCCGCGAGCGGTGGCCGAAGGAGCGCACGTCCCGGCCGCCGTACCAGCGGTCGCTTCTGAGTTCTTCCGGTGTCTTCTTGCGGGGAGGAGTGGTCACGTGAGTGCCTCTGCTGGCTCTGGATGGTCGAGTTTAGCGTCGCGCATTTTGGCCTTCCCGAGCCGGGGCACGCCGCGCCGTCTCTCCACACATGGGGGTCAAGACGCCCAGTCTTGACCCCCTTTGGCCAGCCGCCGATCATCACCGCATGAACTCGAACGAGAGTACACATATTTGTGGGACAGGACACTAGCGACATGAGACGCTTTGCCAGCCTTGCCGTCGTGCTGCTGTCAGCGATCTCCGCGCTCGCGGCGGACGGGTCGACGCCGCTGCGCATCGGCTCCAAGCGCTTCACCGAGTCCTACATCCTGGCGCAGGTGCTGGCCCAGACCGCCGCGCCGCAACTGCCGCAGCCGCCCGAGGTGAAGCAGGGCCTGGGCAACACGGCCATCGTCTATGAAGCCTTACGCTCCGGCAACATCGACCTGTACCCGGAATACGCGGGCACGATTGCGCTCGAGATCCTCAAGAGCGACAAACCGATGCAGCTCGACGCGATGAACCGCGCGCTCGCTCCGTTGGGCTTGGGCGCGGCCATTCCGCTGGGCTTCAACGACGGCTATGCGCTGGCGCTGCGCGGCGCGGATGCCGGCAAGCTTGGCATCCGCACCCTGAGCGACCTGGTGCGTCACCCCGAGTTGCGGCTGGGACTGTCCAACGAATTCATCGGGCGTGCCGATGGCTGGCCGGGCCTGGCGCAACGCTACGGATTCAAGCAGCAGCCCGCGGGCCTGGACCATGGTCTGGCTTATGACGCGATCGCGGCCAGGCAGATCGACGTGATGGACATCTACACCACCGACGCCAAGATCGCGCACCTGGGCCTTACCGTGCTGAAGGACGATCGAGAGTATTTTCCGCGCTACGACGCGCTGGTGCTGTACCGGCTGGACGTGCCGCAACGGTTTCCTGAGGCGTGGGCGGCGCTGACAAGGCTCGCGGGCAGCATCGACGAGAGCGCGATGATCGCGATGAACGCGCGGGCCGAGCTCGACGGCGTGCCGTTCGACGCGATTGCGCGCGACCACCTGGCCGGCAAAGGCGGGGCGGCCGCCGGCACCGCCCGTCGCGGCTTCATGGCCAAGTTGCTGGGTCCCGACCTGGGCCGCCTCACGCTGCAGCACCTGGCACTGGTCGCGATCTCGGTCGGCATCGCGGCGGTCGTCGCAATTCCGCTGGCCCTCCTGGTGTTCCCCCGGCCGCGGGCGCGGGCGGCACTGCTAGGAGCGACCGGCCTGCTGCAAACGGTGCCCTCGCTGGCGCTGCTGGCGATCCTGATCTGGCTGGTCGGCGCGATCGGCGTCGTACCGGCGGTTGTAGCGCTGACGCTTTATGCGCTGCTGCCGATCATGCGCAACACGGTGACCGGCCTCGGCGAGGTGCCGCAAGGCCTGCGTGACGCGGGCCTGGCGCTGGGCATGACGCCGGGGCAGCGCCTGGTCCTGGTGGAACTGCCGCTGGCCTGGCCCACCATCCTGGCCGGCATCCGCATCGCCACCACCATTGCGATCGGGACGGCCACGATTGCCGCCTTCGTCGGAGCCGGCGGCTACGGTGAGCGCATCGTGACCGGCCTGGCCGTCAACGACAGCGACCTGCTGCTCGCGGGCGCCCTGCCCGCGGCCGCATTGGCCCTGGCGAGCGAAGCCTTGTTCGAGGGCATCGCGCGCTTCGCGGGCCGGCGATAAGGCGCACCGTGGCGGCGGGACGGCACGGCGCCATGCACGCGCCCGGAGGCCGCCCGGGCGCGTGCGATGATGTCGTACGTCATCATACAACATATGAAAGTGAACCAAGCGCGGGGTCGCGCCGCGAAGAGACCAGGCCCTGCTAACTCGAACGTGTGGCGGCTTGAGTTGCTTCCTGCGCCCGGCGCAGGCGTTCCCGGCTGTTGGTCAGGTGGATGCGCATGGCCGCGCGGGCCGATTCGGCATCACCGCGCGCGATGGCCGAATAGATCTCCTCGTGCTCGCGATTGACGCGGCGCAGGTACTGGGGCAAGTCCTCCTGCGCGAAGCGCGACGAGTCGATTCGCGTGCGCGGAATGAGGGTCGCGCCCAGGTGGCTCATGATGTCCGCGAAGTAGCGGTTGCCCGTGGCGTTGGCGATCGCCAGGTGAAAGCGGAAGTCGGGCGTCACCGCGTCTCCGGCGCCGCCGACATTGGCCTCGAACGCATCGAGCGCGGCGCGCATTTCGGCTAGTTGGCTGTCGCTGCGCCGCTGGGCCGCCAGCCCCGCGGACTCGGTTTCCAGGCTGATGCGCAACTCCAGCACGGCCATGACGTCGACCGCGGTCGCAATGTCCGACGGATCGATCCCGAATCCCTGCCCGGGCTGCGGCTGCAGCACGAAGGTGCCGATGCCGTGCCGCGTCTCGACCAGCCCGGCGGCCTGCAGCCGCGACAGCGCCTCGCGCACCACGGTCCGGCTCACGCCGTAGGTCTGCATGATCTCGGACTCGGTCGGCAGCTTGTCGCCGGGTTTGAGCGACTGGCCCTGGATCTGCGCGCCTATCCCTTCGACCAGCTGGTGCGCGAGACGGCGCGCGCGCCGCCGCACGGGCGCCTGCGCGTCTGCGCCGGCAGCCGGTTCAGCTGCCGCGGAAGCGGCCTGCGGATCGCCCTCGGCGAGCGCGGTTGACAAGGTTGCCATCGGCTGATGATAATTGTTTAGTCGTTGTATGACAACTGATAACGCATAAGGTTGATATGAACGAGACAACCAAGCTGGGACGGCTGTTGCTCACCGGCGCGGCCGGGGGACTGGGCAGGGTCTTGCGGCAAAGGCTCAGGCCCTATGCAGCGGTCATGCGGCTGTCCGACATCGCGCCGATGTCGCCGGCTGGAACGGCCGAGGAAGTCATTCCGTGCAACCTGGCTGACAAGGCCGCCGTCGATCGGCTGGTGCGCGGGTGCGATGCGGTCGTCCATCTGGGCGGCGTGTCGGTGGAGCGGCCGTTCGAGGAAATCCTGGAAGCCAATATCAAGGGCGTGTTCCACATCTACGAGGGTGCCCGCCGCCATGGCGTCAAGCGCGTCGTCTTCGCCAGCTCGAACCATGTGACCGGCTTCCACAAGCAGGGCGAGCTCCTCGACGCCGACTCGCCGCGGCGGTCCGACGGCTATTACGGCCTGTCCAAGTCGTATGGCGAGGACTTGTCGCGTTTTTATTTCGACCGGTACGGCATCGAGACGGCTTGCCTGCGCATCGGCTCCAGTTTTCCCGAACCGCGCGACCGGCGCATGCTCATCACCTGGCTGAGTTACCGCGACCTCACGGAACTGGTGCGCTGCTGCCTGTTTGCCCCAGGCCTGGGCCACTCGATCGTGTACGGCATGTCGGCGAACCGCGACCACTGGTGGGACAACAGCAAGGCTGCCCATCTCGGCTTCGTGGCGCAGGACAGCTCGGAGCCGTTCCGCGCCAAGGTCGAGGCGCAGGCCCCGCTGAATCCGGCCGATCCGGCGGCCCGATACCAGGGCGGCGCCTTCGTCGAGGCCGGGCCCTTCGAGTCGTTGTGATGCAGGCCGAACTGGTTTTCGATGCGCGCAACGCCATCGGCGAAAGCCCGGTGTGGCTGGCGGCGCAGCAGGCGCTGTACTGGGTAGATATACCGCGGCGCGCTCTCTACCGGCTGGACCCGGCCACCGGGCAAGTGAGCCAATGGACCGCGCCGGAGATGATCGGCTGCATCGCCGCGCATGCCGGCGGCGGCTGGATCTGCGCGTTGGAGACCGGCGTCTTTCACTTGAGCGCCGATTCGGATGGCGCGCTGCGAGGCCCTCGCGTCGCGGCGGTCGATCACGCGCGGCCCAAGATGCGCTTCAACGACGGGCGCTGCGACCGGCAGGGCCGCTTTCGCGCGGGCACGATGCGGATGGACATGGGCGCGGCCCAGAGTGTGGGACTGGTATATGCGCTCGAGGACGATGGGACGCTCAGGCCGCTGGTCGAGGGGCTGATCGTTCCCAATGGAATGGCGTTCAGCCCCGACGGCCGCACCATGTACTTGAGCGACTCGCACCCGCAGATCCAGCGCATCTGGTCCTACCACTACGACATCGACAGCGGAACGCCTTCCGGCCGGCGCCTGTTCGTGGACATGAAGCCGCTGCCCGGCCGCCCCGACGGCGCCGCGATCGACGAGGACGGCTGCTACTGGATCTGCGGAAACGACGCGGGCCTGGTGCATCGATTCACGCCGGCGGGCGAGCTGGACCGCTCGCTCGCGGTGCCGGTCAGGAAGCCCGCCATGTGCGCGTTCGGGGGCCCGCGACTGGACACGCTCTACGTCACTTCGATCAGGCCGGAGGGCATCGATTTGTCGGACCAGCCGCTGGCCGGCGGCGTGTTCGCGCTGGCCCCTGGCACACGCGGCGTCCCGGAGCCGTCATTCATTCAACAATCCGCAACTGAGAGGAAGACATGACACTCAAGTTCAGAAACCAGCTTGCCTTGGCTGGCGCAATGGCCGCTCTTGCCGTTTCCGCGCATGCCACCGAGTTCCGTTCGGCCGACGTCCATCCCGATGGGTACCCCACGGTGGACGCGGTGAAATTCATGGGTGAGCGGCTGAAGACGCTGACCAATGGCAAACACAGCATCAAGGTGTTCAACAACAGCTCGCTGGGCAACGAGAAAGACACGATCGAACAGACCAAGATCGGCGCCTTGGCGATGACGCGCGTAAATATCGCTCCGATGAACAACATCTGTCCCGAAACCCAGGTGCCGACCATGCCGTTCCTTTTTCGGAGCAAGGAGCACATGCGCCACGTCCTGGACGGACCGGTCGGCGAGGAGATCCTGGCGGCGTGCGCGCCGCAGGGTTTCATTGGCCTGGCCTACTACGACAGCGGCGCCCGCTCGCTCTATACCGCGAAGAAACCGGTCAAGAGTCTGGCCGATGCCAAGGGCCTGAAGATCCGCGTGCAGCAATCGGACCTGTGGGTGTCCCTGCTCGAGGCCATGGGCGCCAACGCCACGCCGATGCCCTACGGGGAGGTCTACACCGCCCTCAAGACCGGGTTGGTCGATGGAGCGGAGAACAACTACCCGTCGTATGAAAGCTCGCGCCACTTCGAGGTGGCCAAGTATTACGCGGTGACGGAACATTCCATGGCGCCCGAGATGCTGCTGTTCTCCAAGCGCACCTGGGACACCTTGAGCCCGGAAGACCAGAAGGCGATCCGGCAGGCCGCCAAGGAATCGGTGCCCTATATGCGCAAGCTTTGGGACGAGCGCGAAGAAAAATCGCTGGCCACCGTCAAGGCGGGCGGCGCTGAAATCATCAAGGTGGACAAGGCCTCGTTCCAGAATGCGATGAAGCCGGTCTACGACAAGTTCATTACCGACGCCAAGCTCAAGGGCCTGATCAAGCGCATCCAGGATACCCAGTGACCGGCGGAACCCTGCCCCTGGCGGACAAGGAAGGCCCTCGACCCGGGCCCCTTCCGGCCGAAGGCGTGAAAGCGGCGCTTTACACGCTCGTGTGCCGCAAGCTCGCGCGCGGCTGCATGTGGCTGGGCATCGCGGGAATAATCGCGCTGATCTGCGCGGTCACGTGGCAGGTCTTCGGCCGCTATGTCCTGAACAACACGCCAACGTGGGCGGAAAGCCTGGCGCTGCTGCTGGTGCTCTACGTCACCATGCTCGGCACCGCGGTGGGCGTCCGGGACGCCGGCCATATAGGACTGGAGTCGCTCCTCATCCTGGCGCCGGAGAACTTGCGCTTGAAGATGGAATACCTGATTCACGCCCTGATCCTGCTGTTCGGCGCGGCCATGGCCTGGAACTGCGCCTACCTCGCGCATTCGGTGTGGAGCTATCGCCTGCCCACGTTGTGGATTTCCGAGGGGTGGAAGTACGTGCCCGCGGCGATATCCGGGGTGCTCGTCGTGCTGTTCTCGATCGAGCACGTGATCGCGCTGGCGCAAGGACACGAAGTGGAGCCCGCCTGGTCATGACCCTGCCGCTAACCATCCTCGCCGCGAGTTTCTTCGGCCTGCTCCTGCTGGGCGTGCCAGTAGCGTTTTCGATCGGCCTGTCGGCACTTGCGACGCTCTTGTACGAGGGGTTGCCGCTGGCCGTCGGATTCCAGCAGATGACGTCGGGCATGAACGTCTTTTCGTTCCTGGCGATCCCGTTCTTCATCTTTGCCGGCGAACTGATGCTGTACGGCGGAATCGCCGATCGCATCGTCGACTTCGCCAAGAGCCTGGTCGGGCATGTGCGCGGCGGCCTGGGCATGTCCAACGTCGTGGCCTGCACCCTGTTCGGCGGCGTGTCCGGCTCTCCCGTGGCCGACGTTTCGGCAATGGGGGCCGTGATGATCCCGATGATGAAGAAAGAGGGCTATCACGCCGACTATGCGGTGAACGTCACCACGCACGCGGCGCTGGTCGGCGCGCTGATGCCGACCAGCCACAACATGATCATCTACACGCTCGCCGCCGGCGGGAAGGTGTCGATTGCGGCACTCATCCTGGCCGGGCTGCTGCCCGCGCTGATCCTGACGATCTGCAATCTGGTCGCCGCCTACGGCGTGGCCGTCAAGCGCGGTTACCCGGCGGGCACTTTTCCGGGCTGGTCCATCGTGAGGCGTTCCTTCGCGTCGGCCTTGCCGGGATTGTTCGTGGTGGCGCTGATACTGATCGGCATCCTGAGCGGTGTATTCACGGCCACCGAGTCCGCTGCCGTGGCTGTGCTGTACGCGTTGGCGTTGACGGTATTCGTCTATCGCACGCTCAAATGGCAGCACTTCATCAAGGCCGCCTCCAAGGCCGTCAAGACTACGGGCGTGATCCTGCTGTTGATTGGCATTTCATCGACCTTCGGCTACCTCATCAGTCTTTATGGCGTAGCGGAGCTGACGGGCAGCATGCTTTCCGCCATCACGACCGAGCCCTGGCTGATCTTCCTGCTGGTCAACGTCATCCTGTTCGTGCTCGGCACCTTCCTGGACATGGCGGCGACCATCCTGCTGTGCACGCCCATCTTCCTGCCGATCTGCCAGCACTACGGCATGGGGTCCATTCAGTTCGGAATCATCATGCTGATCAACTGCGCGCTCGGCTTGAACACGCCGCCGGTCGGCACGACGCAATTCGTCGGTTGCGCGATCGGCGGCGTTTCGGTGGGCTACGTCATGCGCACCATCTGGCCCTTCTACGGCGCGCTGATCGCGGCACTGCTCATCGTCACCTACGTGCCGGCATTCTCGCTATGGCTGCCGTCCGTCTTTCTTGGCAAATAGGAGCAACGAACGCGGCCCCACTGCAAGGAGACCATGATGAAACGCAAGACCCTGCTCGGCCTCGCGGCCCTCGCGCTCGTAGCGCTGGCTTCGCCCCTGACCTGGGCGCAGACCAAACTCAAATGGGCGCACGTCTACGAGACGTCCGAGCCGTACCACAAGCAGGCCTTGTGGGCGGCCGACGAGGTCAGGAAGCGCACCGGCGGCCGCTACGAGATCGAGGTGTTCCCGGCCTCCACGCTGGGCAAGGAAACCGAGATCAACCAGGGCCTGGCGCTGGGCACGGTGGACATCATCTACACCGGCATGGCCTTCGCCGGGCGCCAGTACCCGCCGATGTCGATCGCGTCCGCGCCGTTCGTGTTTCGCGACTATGCGCACTGGCAGGCGTTTCGCAACGGCCCTGTGTTCCGGGAGCTGGCCAACGCCTATTCGCAGAAGACCAGCGGCCAGCACATCGCGGGCTATACGTACTACGGTCTGCGCCACATGACGTCCAACAAGCCGATCAACAAGCCCGAGGACATGAAAGGGCTGAAGCTGCGTGTGCCCGACGCGCCGCTGTTCGTCATGTTCCCGCGCGCCGTCGGCGCCAACCCGACGCCGATCGCGTTCGCCGAGGTCTACCTGGCGCTGCAGAACGGCACGGTGGACGCGCAGGAGAATCCGCTGCCGACCATCGACGCGAAGAAGTTCTACGAGGTGCAGAAGTACATCACGCTGACCGGCCACATCACCGAGTCGCTGGTCACCATCGTTTCGGCGCCGACCTGGTCCAAGCTGAACGACGCCGACAAGAGGACGTTCGACGACGTGCTGTGGGAAGCGTCCACCCGTGCCAGCCAGGAAATCCTGGACGCGGAGAACCGGCTGGTGTCCGAGTTCGAGAAGCGCGGCAAGACAGTGGTCAAGGTCGATCGCGCGCCGTTCGCGGCCGCCGTGCGCGCGCCGTTGACGGCGCCCGACGCGCCCTGGCCGCGCGAGCTGTTCGACCGGATCCAGGCGATCAAGTAGCTCATCGCCCACCGCGCCCCGCGGCTTGAATCGCAAGCGGTC
The DNA here is from genome assembly GCA_035571795.1 of Ramlibacter sp. Classification (GTDB taxonomy): domain Bacteria; phylum Pseudomonadota; class Gammaproteobacteria; order Burkholderiales; family Burkholderiaceae_C; genus Ramlibacter. The sequence goes on along the minus strand of DATNBX010000039.1, from coordinate 3,208 downwards.
AGGCCAGGCCGAGCAGCCGCACCGCGTTGCCCTTGAGGATGCCCGGCATCACCTCCGGCTTGAAGCCGGCCGTTTCGAAATCCTTCAGCCAGCGATCGGGCGTGATCAGCGGGAAGTCGCTGCCGAACATGATCCGGTCTTTCAGCAGCGTGTTGGAGTACTGGATCAGCTGCTTCGGGAAATACTTGGGACTCCAGCCCGACAGGTCGATCCACACGTTGGGCTTGTGCGTCGCCACGGACAGCGCCTCGTCCTGCCACGGAAAGCTGGGATGCGCCATCACGATCTGCATGTCGGGAAAGTCGATCGCGACGTCATCCAGGTGCATCGGGTTGCTGTACTCCAGCCGCAGCCCGCCGCCGCAGCGCATGCCCGCCCCGATGCCGGTCTGGCCGGTGTGGAAGATCGTCGGCAGCTTGTGCGCATTGATCACCTCGTAGATCGGCCAGGCCATCTTGTCGTAGGGATGGAAGCCCTGCGAGGTCGGATGGAACTTGAAGCCCTTGACGCCGTGCTCCTTGATCAGGCGCTCCGCCTCGCGTGCTCCCATCTTCCCCTTGTGCGGATCGATGCTGGCGAAGCACATCATCATGTCGGCGTTGTCGTTGGCCGCCTGGGCGACTTCCTCGTTCGGGATGCGCCGCCGCCCCATGTTCGACTCGCTGTCCACCGAGAACATGACCAGCCCGATCCGGCGCTCGCGGTAGTAGGCGATCGTCTCGGCGATGGTGGGGCGGCGATTCGAGCCGAAGTACTTGTCGGCGGCGCGGTCGTACTCCTCGCCGTAGTTGTCGAACGGGTTCCGGCAGCTGACTTCGGCGTGCGTGTGGATGTCGATGGCGACGAGGTTCTGGTGGTCCATGATTTTCCGGAGCAACTAGGGAAACCCCTAGGGCGGCCCGGCCAAATTAGTTATTGAATATAATCATTATCGCGCGGCCTCGCAAACCCTTCACGTGTTGCAAAAGTAACCCCACCGCTGAGTTACCCCTGGTGGCGTAGGCTGCGCATCGAAGCGAATTTTCAAGTTGAACCAAAACCCAAGGAGAAGCAGCGTGGGCGAAGCAGTGAGTTATTCCATGGCGGGCGACATCGCGACAGTGATCATCGACAGCCCGCCTGTCAATGCCGTCAACCAGGCCGTCCGTGCAGGATTGAAACGGGTGTTCAGCGAGCTGCGCGACAAACCGGGAGTCAAGGCCGTCGTGCTCGGCTGCGCGGGCAAGACCTTCGTCGCCGGCGCCGACATCAAGGAGTTCGATACCGGCATTGCGCCGCCCGGCTATCACGAGGTGCTGCGCCTGATCGAGGACAGCCCGGTGCCGGTCGTTGCCGCCGTGCAAGGTACCGCGCTTGGCGCCGGCACTGAAATCGCGCTGGCCTGCCACTACCGCGTCGCGCACGAAACGGCGCGCTTCGGGCTGCCGGAACTCTCGCTCGGCATCATCCCCGGCGCCGGCGGCACGCAGCGCCTGCCCCGTGCGGTCCCGCTCGAAGTGGCGCTGGACATGACGCTGACCGGCAAGCCGTTGCCGGCCCCCAAGGCCGCCGAAGCGGGCCTGGTGGACCTGGTTGTGCGCGACGAAGTAGTGGCCGCGGCCGTCGCATACGCGCGCAAACTGGTCGCCGAGGGCGCCGGTCCGCGCCGCACGCGCGAGCAGCCGGTCAAAGGAACGGAAGGAGCCGGCGAACTGTTCGCCGCCAAGCGCGCCCAGGTCGCCAAGACGATGCGCAACCGGCAATCCCCGCTCGCATTGATCGAGGCGCTGCAGGCCGCCGTGCAGCAGCCGTTCGATCAAGGCCTGCAAGTCGAGGGCAAGCTGTCATCGCAGCTCGAACAAGCCACCGAGTCCAAGGCGCTGCGCCACCTCTTCTACGCCGAGCGCGAAGTGCGCAAGATCCCAGGACTTCCACGCGACGTCGCGCCGCGGCCGGTCGCGCGCGTGGGCATCGTCGGCGCCGGCACCATGGGCGGCGGCATCGCGATGTGCTGTGTCAACGTCGGCATTCCGGTCACCCTGGTCGATGCCGCCCAGCCCAATCTCGATCGCGGCATGGCGACGATCCGCAAGAATTACGAGCGCTCGGTCTCGCGCGGCAGCCTCAAACCGGAACAGCTCGACGAACGCATCAAGCTGATCACGCCATCCCTGGATTACGCTGCGCTGGGCAATGCCGACCTCATCATCGAGGCGGTGTTCGAGAACCTCGCGCTGAAGAAGGAAATCTTCGCCAGGCTGGACACGGTAGCCAAGCCCGGAGCGGTCCTCGGAACCAACACCTCGACCCTGGATATCGACGAGATCGCGGCCGTGACCCGGCGCGCGCAGGACGTCATCGGATTGCATTTCTTCAGTCCCGCCAACGTGATGCAGTTGCTGGAAATCGTCCAGGCCTCGAAGACCGCGCCCGACGTCGTGGTCACGGCGCTGGAGCTGGCCAAGCGGATCAGGAAGACCGGCGTCGTCGCGAAGGTGTGCTATGGCTTCATCGGCAACCGCATGATGGATCCGTACGGCCGCGAAGCCGAGCGCTGCGTGCTGGAGGGCGCCACGCCGGCCGAAGTCGACGGCGCGCTGGAGCAGTGGGGCATGGCGATGGGAATCCTCGCCGTGTACGACATGGCGGGTGTCGACGTCGGTTACCTGACCCGGCTGGAACGCAAGCATTTGCTGCCAAAGGACCCGAGCTTCTACCGGCCGACCGCGATCCTCTACGAACACGGCTGGCTCGGGCAGAAGTCCGGACGCGGCTACTACCGCTACGACGGCGCCGAGCGCAAGCGCACGCCCGACCCGGAGGTGATCGCCCTGATTCAGGAGGAAGCCAGGCGCCTGAACATCCCGCAGCGCAAGCCCTCCGCGCAGGAAATCCAGGAGCGTTGCCTGTACGCGATGATCAACGAAGGCGCACTGCTGCTGGAAGAAGGCGTCGCGCTGCGTGCCAGCGACATCGACGTCGTATACACCGCCGGCTACGGCTTCCCGCGTTATCGTGGCGGGCCGATGTTCTACGCCGACACGGTCGGGCTCAAGGCGATCTACGACAAGATCATGGAGTTCCAGCGGACGCTCGATCCGCAGTACTGGCAGCCCGCGCCGCTGCTGAAAAAACTGGCGCTTGACGGTTCCAGTTTCGCGCAATGGCAAGCGCAGCAATCACGTTGACTTCAGGAAAAACATTCATGGCTAACGCATTCATCCCTTAC
>DATNBX010000038.1:0-2615 GCA_035571795.1 Ramlibacter sp. | reverse complement strand
GCCGCCCGGGCGCTGGACACGGCCTGCGGATTGAATGCGCTTTCGATGAATGGCAGCAGCGCCAGTTCAGTGGGCATGTTGCGGCGCTCCAGCTCCTCGACGATGTGGAACAGGTACTTGCGCGAGCGCTCCGTCATGCGCTGCATGTAGTCGGGCCGCGAGACATACCACTGCTCCTGCTGGCGCACCAGGTCGCTGTCCAGATTCGGCATGGCGAAGCCGCGTCGAATCCGCGCCCACAGATCCACCGGCGGCTCCAGTTGGGCGACTGCGCGCGAGGCGGCCTCCGCCGCAGTGATCGGCTGCAGCGGGCCGGCTGGAATGACGGCGGGGCCGGCCGGCTGCGCCGGCTCCACCGCCTGCGTTACCGGGCCGGGTTCAGTTGCGGCCGTGGGTTGCGAAGCCGGCTGGGTGGCGCAGCCAGCCAGCCAGAGCAGGCCCGCCAGCGCCGCGAAATGAAGCAGCTTCATCGGTATTCGTGATTCCTTTGTGGCCAGCCGCAACAACGGCTGGCTGGCGGGCGTGGTAGACGAAGGCCGCCCGTGTCTCCTATTGCCGTGTCTCCTATTGATCAGCTTCGAGGTTTCCAGGTTCCTGAACCCGGGCAGATTCTATGATCAGAAAGGCTGAGTTCAGTGCGCTATGTCAATTGGCCGCGTTTGCGCGGCTTGCCCCGAGCCGCTGCCGCCCACGGCTAAGCCGCTTGACTAGAATCGCTTCCAGTTGCAGGCCGTCGCCGCAAGCAGGAGAGGACGGGCTGCGCGTCGCCAGGGTCGCCGTCAGAGGGCCCTACGCCCGTTGTGCAACACATTGTTTTGGAAGGCCGGCAGCGGGATCACGTTCATGAGCGACCAGATTATCGGAATGCGGCAGTGGTTCGAAACGCCGCCCGGGCGCTACCTGCTGGCGTGGGAACGCGCCGAATTCGACCGGGCCGTGGGCGACATCTTCGGTTTTCACGCGCTGCAGCTGGGTTTGCCCGAACTGGATACGCTGCAGGCCAACCGCATGCCGCACCGCTGGCTGGCATTGCGCGAGCCGCCCCAGGCCTTAACCCAGCCCAAGCCATCGCTGATCACGGATTTCGCGGCCCTGCCGTTCGAGGCGAACAGCATCGATCTGGTGGTCTTGCCGCATTCGCTCGAACTCAATACCGATCCGCATGCGACGCTGCGCGAAGTGGAGCGCGTGCTCGTGCCCGAAGGCAAGGTGGTGATCTGTTGCCTGAACCCGGCCAGCCTGTGGGGCCTGCGCCAGCGGCGCGCGCACCTGTACCGCCGCCTTGGTTTCGGCGAGCTGTTCCTGCCCGACGCGGGTGAATTCATCGGCTACTGGCGGCTGCGCGATTGGCTTCGGCTGCTCAGCTTCGAGGTGGAATCGGGCAACTTCGGCTGCTACCGGCCGGCCATGGCCAGCGAAAAGTGGCTCGACCGTTACGATTGGCTGGACCGTTTGGGCGAGCGTTGGTGGCCGATCTTCGGCGCCGTGTACTTCCTCGTCGCGGTGAAGCGGGTTCGCGGGATCAAGCCGATCGGCCGCGCGTGGAAACCGGCAACGGCGATCGCCGCTGCGCCGGTGCCGGTGGCTAATCGCAGCCATCCGACCTGCCTGGAAGAGCATTCGTGAATTCGATCGAGATCTACACCGACGGTGCCTGCAAGGGCAATCCGGGGCCCGGCGGCTGGGGCGTGCTGCTCAAGTCCGGCAGCACGGAAAAGGAATTGTTCGGAGGCGAGCCGCTGACGACCAATAACCGGATGGAGCTGACGGCCGTGATCCAGGCTTTGAAGGCCCTCAAGCGGCCATGCGCGATAACGCTGCATGTGGACAGCCAATACGTGCTCAAGGGCATGACGGAGTGGCTGCCCGGCTGGAAAGCCAAGGGCTGGCGCACCTCCACCCGGCAGCCGGTGAAGAACGTGGAACTCTGGCAGGCGCTGGATGAACTGGTGAACAAGGCCGGCCACGCGATCAAGTGGCGTTGGGTGCGCGGCCACGACGGCGACCCCGGCAACGAGCGCGCCGATGCGCTGGCCAATCTCGGCGTCGAAGTGGCGCTGGGGCGCTTGCCAGCCTCGATGTGATCCCCGGCAGGCCCGGGCTTCGAGGCTTGCGCGGACCGCAGGGGAATTGGGCCCACGCGAATGCCCGGCTGCCCGGCTACTGATACATTGACAGATTCGTTTCAGAACAATTACGGAGACGTCGTTCGCATCGGGCGCACCCTCGAAACCTTGATGGCATCGAAAGCAATCTACACCGTGGTCGCCGCGGCCGGCATCGCCGCCGCTTCCGGCGCGGCCTGGTGGTACCAGAACAAGGCCGGCACGCATGGGACCGACAAGGCGCCGGCGCCGGCCGAAGGTGCGCAAAACGGCGGCGCAGGCGGACCTTCGCGTCCTCCGGCTGTGGAAGTGGCGCGCGTCGACGTTCGCAAGCTCACCGACGACGCTCAGGCGGTCGGCAGCTTGCGGTCCCGGCAAACCGTGGTGCTGCGCCCCGAGGTCAGTGGCCGTGTCACGCAACTGAATTTCCACGACGGCGAGCGTGTGCGCCGCGGCCAGCTGCTGGTGCAGCTCGACGACCAGCTGCCGTTAGCGCAGGTGGAGCAGGCG
>DATNBX010000037.1:0-7787 GCA_035571795.1 Ramlibacter sp. | reverse complement strand
GGGGTGCCCGCACCGAACTCACGCACACCTTGGCGACGTTCCAGGACGCGCTGGTGAAGCAGGGCGCGGAAACCACGCGCACGCAGAATACGCAGATCGACGCGTTCGGCCAGCAGCTCAGCCTGTTGCAGAAAACGCTGTCGGACACGCTCGCATTGCAACTTCACAACCTGAGCGAGTCGAATGCGTTGCGCATGGCCGAGGTGAGGGGCACGCTCGAAGCGCAGCTCGCCCTGCTGCAACAGAGCAATGCCGCCAAGCTCGACGAGATGCGCAAGACCGTCGATGAAAAACTTCAAACCACACTGGAAACCCGGTTGGGCGAGAGTTTCAAGCAGGTCGCCGACCGGCTGGAGCAGGTGCACAAGGGATTGGGCGAGATGCAGACACTTGCGCAGGGCGTGGGCGACTTGCAGCGCGTGCTGACCAACGTGAAGACCCGCGGCATGTTCGGCGAGGTGCAGCTCGAAGCTTTGCTCGAGCAGGTGCTCACGCCCGACCAGTACGCCAAGCAGGTGGAGACCAAGCCGCGCAGCAACCAGCGGGTGGACTTCGCAATTCGTTTTCCCGGGCGCAGCGCCGACGGAACTCCGGTGTGGCTTCCGATCGACGCCAAGTTCCCGCGCGACGATTACGAGCGGCTGCTGGACGCACAGGACCGAGCCGACCCGGCAGCGGCCGACATCGCGGCCCGAGCGCTGGAAGCGCGGATCCGCACCGAAGCCAAGTCCATCAGCGACTGCTACCTTTGCCCGCCGCAGACGACCGACTTCGCGGTCCTGTTTCTGCCGATCGAAAGCCTCTATGCCGAGGTACTGCGCCGTCCCGGCCTGATGGATGGACTGCAGCGAGACTACCGCGTCACGCTGGCCGGTCCGACCACTTTGCTGGCCATGCTCAACAGCCTGCACATGGGTTTTCGCACGCTGGCGCTGGAGCAACAGGCTTCCGAGGTCTGGAAGGTGCTCGGCGCGGTCAAGACCGAGTTCGAGCGCTACGGCGGCTGGGTGGAAAAGATCCGGGAGCAGGTGCGCAAGGCTTCCGACACGCTGGAGACGGCGCAAACCCGCACCAACCAGATGCGCCGCGCCCTCAAGGTGGTCGAAGCGCTGCCGGAAGCGCAGGCCCAGGCGTTGCTGCCGCCCGCGGCGAACGGGGAAGAATGAGCCGCTGGGCGCCGCCCGCACGCATGGAACTTCGATGGCCCGTGGCCTGAATCCAGCGCTGGCTCGACTGATCGCCGGCCACATCTTCCTGCACGCCTGCATGGCAGGCACTCGAATGACGGCGCCCCTGCTGGCACTGCGCGAGGGCCACAGCGCCGCCGCCGTCGGTCTGCTGATGTCGCTGTTTGCACTGACGCAGGTCTTTCTCGCATTGCCGGCCGGGCGCTACGCCGACCGGCACGGCCTGAAGCGCCCTTTGCGCCTGAGCGTATCCGCGGCGATGGTGGGCGCTGGCCTGGCGGCCGCATTCCCGGTGTTTCCGGTGCTGTGCCTGAGCGCGTTGCTCACGGGCGGAGCCACGGGTGCGGCGACGATCGCCTTGCAGCGGCATGTCGGCCGGGCGGCGGATAACTCCACGCAGCTCAAGCAGGTGTTCTCGTGGCTGGCGATCGGACCGGCGGCGTCGAACTTTCTCGGGCCGTTCTCGGCCGGGCTGATGATCGACCACGGCGGCTTCCGGTCGGCCTTCCTGCTCATGGCCGCACTGCCGTTGGTGTCGTGGTTCTGGGTGCGGACCGCGCGCGAATTGCCGCCCGTCATTCGCCCCGAGGGCCACAGCGGAAACCGGGCCTGGGACCTGCTGAGCGAGCCGATGTTCCGCCGTCTGCTACTGGTGAACTGGCTGCTCGCGTCCTGCTGGGACGTTCACACGTTCGTGCTGCCGGTCCTGGGCCACGAGCGGGGCCTGTCCGCTTCAGTGATCGGCAGCATCCTGGGAGGTTTTGCAGTGGCTGCGGCGCTGATCCGGGTGCTGTTGCCACTGCTCGCGGCGCGCCTGAGCGAGTGGGCGACCATCGCCGGTGCGATGGCGATGACTGCCGCGCTGTTCGGGATTTATCCGCTGCTGGACGCGCCGCTCGCCATGGGCCTGTGTTCGGTCTTGCTGGGCTTTGCGCTGGGCAGCGTGCAACCCATGATCATGAGCATGCTGCACCAGATCACGCCCGAGCACCGGCATGGCGAAGCCGTGGCGATGCGCGTGATGGCAATCAACGCATCCAGCGTCACCATGCCGATGCTGTTCGGCCTCGCCGGCGCCGTGATCGGTATTTCCGCCGTCTTCTGGGTCACCGGCGCAGTTGTTGCCGGCGGGACAAGGCTCGCGTTCGGGCTGTCCCGCCCCGATACGGCTGCGTCCGCCTACAGGCCGTAAAACGCCTTGATGATGTCCCACGCCGCCTCGGGCTCGTCGGCGTACTGGAACAGGTCGAGGTCTGCGGGCGAGATCACACCCTCGTCGATCAGCACCTCGAAATTGATCAGGCGTTTCCAGTAGTCGGTGCCGAACAGCACAATCGGCACCTGCCTGGCTTTTCGGGTCTGAACCAGCGTGATCACTTCGAACAGCTCGTCGAGCGTGCCAAAACCGCCGGGAAAAGCGACCAGCGCCTTGGCGCGCATCATGAAGTGCATCTTGCGCAAGGCAAAGTAGTGGAACTTGAACGACAGGGCGGGCGTGACGTAGGCATTCGCGCTTTCCTCCATCGGCAGGGCGATCGACAGGCCCACGCTGATCCCGTCGCCTTCGTAGGCGCCCCGGTTGGCGGCCTGCATGATGCCCGGGCCGCCGCCGGTGCAAATGAAAAGCATGTCCTCCGGGTCCTTGCCCGCGCTGTAAGACGCGACCAGCTTGCCGAAAGTGCGCGCCTTTTCGTAGTAGTGGGAATTTCGCGCCAGCGCCCGGGCGCGCCTGACCAGATCTTCGTCGCCTCCGCCTTCGGCCGCAACTACCAGGGCGGCGGCCTCTTCCTCGCTGCGAAAACGGGCGCTGCCGAACACGACGATCGTGTTCTCGATGCCCATGGCCTGCTGCTCCAGGTCGGGTTTGAGCAATTCCAGCTGGAAGCGGATGCCGCGCGTTTCGCGGCGCAGCAGGAACTCGGGGTCGGCGAAGGCCAGGCGGCCGGCGTCGGGATCCAGCGGCAGGCCAGCGCTCGAGTGGGCCTGCAGGGTCGCCCAGGCGTCGGCCAGGCGCCGGTCATGGATGTTTCGGGTGGAAGCCATGCCCTGATTCTGCGGCCAATCACACGGTTCTCCGGTATCCTTGCATCCAAACAAATGCTTTTGGGGGACAGAGGTGGACGAAACGGTTTATCACGTCCTGCTCGAAGGTCGTACTGTTGGGCCGTACGACCGCAGGACGATCGTCGGGATGCGCATCAAGAAGACGCTGACCAGCGACCATGTGCTTATCAGTACGGAAGGAGCCCAGCTCACGGTGGCGGACCTCATTGGGCAGCGCCCGGCCCAGCCATTCCATCCCGAGCGCAGCGGCGGCTTCTCGATCGTGCAGGCCACCTTCTCGGCCAGCCTGCTGGAAGTCGATGGCCCCGGGATGGCCATCCCCAAATTCAAGGACGAGATCCAGGCCAGGGTGCAAGGCGACGTGCTGCGGCTTGCCGGGCGTTTCCGCCAGGGCCTGCGCTGGAAGGAGGATCGCGTCAAGATCTTCCTCAAGGATGTGGTGCATGCGCGTGTGAGAGGCTCGCAGATCGAGCTCTGGCTGCGCAACGGTTCGGAGAGTCCCTTGCAGCGGGTCGCGCTGGAGCTGTTCACGCCGGAAAGCGCAGGCGAATTGGCCGACTGGCTGCCGGCCGCCACTCCGTTCCCCGAACCGGCGGCGGCAACCGGCGCAGCTGCGTCATCCGTGGTGTCGCATAGCGGCCTGTGGGTGGCCGCGCTCGGCATGGCGACGGCGATGGCGCTGATGCTGATGGTCCTGGTGCTGAAGCGCGGCTAGCACGCCGCGTCACGGCCTGGCCTGAAGCCAGCGCAACAGGGGCTCGCGCGCGGGGCCCAGATTCTTGTAATCCAGCACAGCCTGCGACATGGAGGCCAGCGAGTCGTGCAGCCGCATCGCATTTCCGGGCGCCTGCACCGCGTCCGCCAGCGGCTGCAGCATCACCCGAATCGCGAAGACGGCTTGGCCCGTTCCATGGCCGACCGGAAAAAAGGTCTGGCGCTCGACCCGCAGCCAGCAGTGGCGCGCGAAGTCATTGGCGTCGGTCGACGCTGGCCACGGCTGGCGGGGATGCCGGCCTGGGTGCTGGTCGTGCCGCGGCGACGGGCTGAGGGTCCAGACGAAGCGTTCCCAGCACTCGCCGGCGGTGACCAGCGCCACCAGCTGTTGCGAAGCCGCGATGAGGGCCGCGTTGTCGGCGACGGGCCGGTGCAGCGACGCGAAATCCAGGCCGAGCTTGTCCTCGGGGGCCCAGTGGGAAGGCACGCAAACGCACAGCCAGGGCAGGGTGCCAGTGGCGCCGTCGAGGACGGCGAAATCCTCCTCGAAGGCCAGCTCAGGCGGGATTTCACCGCGGCCGGCCGCTTCGAGTCCGGCTTCGACGCCGCGCGCGGCGATGGCCTCCAGTGCCTGCGTCGGATCGAACCCGGCCACGCAGTGGCGTGACCCGCCCGCAGCCAGCACTGCCTGCTTTTCGCCATACAGCGGGCCGGCCGGATCCAACGGGGTCAGCCGCGCCGCCTCGATACGGCGCAGGCCCGGTTGCATCCGGAACGGCACCTGGATATTGCTGAGGTCGAAGTCCATCCCGTCAGATGTGAAAAAGGCTCCTTTCGGAGCCTTCGATCGTAGCCGCGGACCGTCCGGCTCAGACGCGCCTGCGGTATTCGCCGGTACGGGTGTCGATTTCGATCTTGTCGCCCTGGGCCACGAAGATTGGCACCCCGACTTCGAAACCGGTGCCGATCTTGGCCGGCTTGAGTACCTTGCCAGAAGTGTCGCCCTTGACGGCCGGTTCGGTCCAGATGATCTCGCGCTCGAGGCTGGTGGGCAGTTCGACCGAGAGGGCCTTGCCTTCGTAGAAAACCACCTCGGCCGGCATGCCGTCTTCGAGATAGTTCAGCGCGTCACCCATGTTTTCCTTTTCGACCTCGTACTGGTTGTACTCGGCGTCCATGAAGACATACATCGGGTCGGCAAAGTAGGAGTAAGTGCAGTCCTTCTTGTCCAGCATGACCTGGTCCATCTTGTCGTCGGCCTTGAACACGACTTCGGTGCCGAAATTGTTCAGCAGGCTCTTGAGCTTCATGCGGACAGTGGCGGCATTGCGCCCGCCGCGGGCGTATTCCGTCTTGAGCACGACCATGGGGTCCTTCCCGTGCATGATCACGTTGCCGGCGCGGATTTCTTGAGCGATTTTCATAGCGTTTGCGAAGGTGGGCGCAGCGGGCCCCGGAGGGGCGCGTAGGCTGCAGCGGTCTGCGCAGGCTTGGCGACTCGCCTGCCATTGCGCAAAGCCTTGCATTTTAACGTTTTTTCTTGGGCCGGCCACACAGCGGCCTGTCTCAATGGCGCGCTCGGCCGGACTTCATGTCCGGCAGGCATACTTTGCGACCATGAGACCAACCCAAGCCCCTCGGCGCCCAGTGGCTCGTCCGGCCATTCACGTCGAAACGCTGGTGCTGCTGGTCGCGATGTTCCTCATGGCGGCGGGCAACGGCCCGTTCTGGCGCGCCGCGCTGGCCGGCCGGGCCTGGGGCGAGAGCGCCACCTGGCTCTTCGCCGGCGCATTGTTCACGGCCTTTGCCGCGCTCTACGTTGCGGCGGGCGCGGCCGTCGCGGGGCGGCACACCGTCAAGCCGCTGCTCACTGTGCTGTTGATGGTGTCGGCCGCTGCCGGCTACTACATGGACCGGTACGCGATCTATCTGGATCCGGCCATGCTGCGCAACGTGCTCGCGACAAATTACAAGGAAGCGAGCGAACTGCTCGGCTGGGGCTTGGCGCTTCATATGCTGGCCTTCGGAGTGCTTCCGTCGATTCTCGTCTGGTGGCCGCAGCTCAAGCGCCGTTCGTTGGGCCGGGCCCTCGCGGTGCGGCTGGCATGGGTGGGGGCCGCGCTCGGGGTGGGGCTGGGCAGTCTGATGCTGGTGTTCGCCGACGTCGCCTCGCTGATGCGCAACCATACGGAAGTGCGGTACCTGATCACTCCGGGCAACATCGTGGCGTCGCTGGCGCGCAATGCCTGGGGCCGGGCGAAGCGGCCCAATCAGCCCAAGGTGCCGGTGGCCACCGATGCGAAGCTCGGTCCGGCCTGGAGCACGCGCACCCGCCCCGCCCTGTTCGTCCTCGTGGTGGGCGAAACCGCCCGGGCGCAGAATTTCTCCCTCAACGGGTATGCCCGCGACACCAACCCTCAGCTGGCGCGGCGCGACATCATCAACTTTCCGCACGCGCAGGCGTGCGGTACTTCTACCGAGGTTTCGCTGCCCTGCATGTTCTCGCCGTTCGGCCGCCGCCATTACGACGAGGAAAAGATACTGACCCACGAATCCCTGTTGCACGTACTGGCGCGCGCCGGATTCAAGGTGCTGTGGCGCGATAACCAGTCCGGCTGCAAGGGCGTCTGCGAAGGGCTGCCGGCTGAGCAGCTCGATCATGACAAGGCGGCCGAACTGTGCCCGCAAGGCCAGTGCCTTGACGAGATTCTCCTGAACGGAATGGACGGAATCGCCCGCGACACGCGCGGCAACCTGTTCGTCGTGATGCACCAGCTGGGAAGCCACGGGCCGGCCTACTTCAAGCGTTACCCGGCCGCCTTCAAGCGCTTCACGCCGGCGTGCGAGACCGAGGACCTGCATCGCTGCAGCGCCGCGGAGATCGTCAATGCCTACGACAATTCCCTGCTGTACACCGACTTCGTGCTGGGCAAGGTGATCGACTTCCTCGACCGTGCCCAGACCACCCACGATACGGCGCTGCTGTACGTGTCCGATCATGGCGAATCGCTGGGCGAGAACGGGCTGTACCTGCACGGTATGCCCTACGCCATCGCGCCCGATGTGCAAAAGAACGTGCCGTTCGTCGTATGGCTGTCACCGGCTTTTCGCCGCGATTTCGGCGTCAGCCAGGAATGCATGCGCGCCGGCGCGTCGCAGCCGGTCAGTCACGACAGCCTGTTCCACTCCCTGCTGGGAGTGCTTGACGTGCGGACGACCGCCTACGACGCGCAGATGGATCTGTTCGCAGCCTGCCGCGGCGCCAAGGGAACTGGCGGCTGACGAGCGGGCTGCCTGCGTTGACGAGTGACAGCGTTATGGCCGGTCGCTGCCGACGAAGCGCATGAGCTGGGTCACCAGGTCATCCTGCTCGAGGAGTCGCGCGCGGGCTAGACGCAGGCACTCGCGCCAGGATTCCGGCGACGCGGGCGGGGCAAAGCCGCCGGCGCCATTCCAGGCCCAGTGGAAGTCGCGCAAGCCGGGCGGCGCGTCCAGCCAGTCGAGAAAAGCCGCGAGCTTGCGGTGGTGCGCGTCGCCCTCCTGTGGATAGAGCTGCCATGCCAACGGCTTGCCGGCCCACAAGGCGCGGACCAGCGAATCTTCTCCGCGCACGAAATTCAGGTCACAGGCCCAGAGCAGATGATCAAACTCGAATTGACTGAGCAGCGGCAGCCATGAGATCGACAAACGCGAGGCTTCGTTCCAGGCCGGGTTGGAGCGTGTGATTCGCTCTTGCGCCGCCCGCACCGCTTCCGCGGCGCGCCCCGCCGTGACCAGCAGTTGGGTGCGATCGTCGCCGCGTGCCCAGAACCCGAGCAGCTG
>DATNBX010000036.1:0-31899 GCA_035571795.1 Ramlibacter sp. | reverse complement strand
TTGCAGGCCGTCCACGATCGGGATTTGCACTTTGAAGAATGCCTCGGCCAGCAGCGCGCACATGACGATCATGGGCTCGCTCTTGACGTTGACGATGGCCGCCGGCGCGCATCCATTCCGCACCGCCTCGAGGAAGATGCCCGGCGTCCCGGTGGAGCCGCGGCCGTAAGGGAAGACGAAGACCTTTCCCTTCAGCGAGGCGCCGCACAAGTCGTGGCGCTTGTCGATCACGACACCGGTTTGCGGATCGAGCCCCTGCCAGAACCCGAACGGCTGATTCGAAACCACCGCCTCGCCCACGAATTCACCGGGAGCGCATCCCTTGCCCTGGAAGATTTCCTGCGTCGTGTTCATGGTGCCGGCACCTCTCCGGTGATGGCCGCCTCGATGCACGCTTCGGTACTGGCGAAGGTGCATCCGGAGCCGACCGTGGTGGGCGTGTAGTAAGCGAACTTGCCCGAGTCGGTGACCAGGTGCCGGAACGCCCAGGCGTCCAGCGGACAGTCGTTGTGGCAGGTCCCCACCATCAATTTCGCGCCGGCCCGCTCGATTTCATCGACGTACCCCATCTTGCGAGCCATCTCCTCGACGGTGGTGTTCGCGCAGATCCAAAGTTGAACTCCGGCACGCACCTGCTTGCCCTGCAGCAGCCGGGCATAGCGCGCGAACTGGTCGATGGAGGCATGCGGACAACCCACGCCGACCACGTCGACAGGGCCGGATCGGGCGGTGCTCATCTGCTCCATCGTCAAGGCGATCTGGCGGCGATCCACGTCGATACGCTCGACCGGCGGCTGTGCGCCAAATGCCTCCTCCATGGTGCGGGCTTCGGGCGTGATGCCGACCATGTGATAGAGCGCGACCGATCCGCTGGCGGCCGACGCCGCCCCGAAAGCCTTCAACTGATCGAAGGTCGCGTGCCGTATGCCCCGGATCACCGGAATCCGGTCGCCCGTCTTCTGTCCCACGAAGTACCCGAGAACAGGGAAAAAGTGATCCTCGAAATTCGCGCCAAGATCAGGCGACAGCTCGAACAGAACCTCGCCGCGGCGGCACTGCGGCAGATGCAGCCCGAAGCGCGGCACCCGGCCGACGAGGGCCGCGCACACATCCACGTATGCGGCCAGCCGGTTGGTTCGCGCGCCGATCACCGAGTTGGCAAATACCACGGCGCTGGATTCCGACCAGCCGAGGTCCTCCCCGAACTTCGGCACGTTGAAGGTCGTGTACGGGGTGCAGGTCCAGGTCGGGATCACCCCCATCTGGTTGAGCAGCTCCGCAATTTTTACCTGCCGCGCGGCGTAGTCCGCCGGCGTCTTGAAATCCCGCCAGCGCGCGAAGTCGATGGAACCGGGGTCGGAGGTGGTGCGCACCTTGACCTTGGCTCCCTGCGCTACCAGTTGCCCATAGATTTCGATTCCCGCCTCCCCCGCGATCTGGTACGAGGAACCCACGATATGGGCACTGGCGATCTTGACCATGTCCTGGGCGCCATACGCGTCGCCGAGCTTGGCCAGCACGCTCAGGGCGATTCGCTGAGGCTCCCCGAAAGCGCCGTCCAGCATCCGTTGTTCTTCGTCGGTCAACCGCATGTTCACTCCAATCGAACGCGTGTTCCGGCAAGCATACATCGGGCGGCTCTGGAGTCTGCGTATGATCAAGCCGACACGAATCCTATGAACGAACCCGTCGACGTATTGATCATCGGCGCCGGCGCATCTGGCGCCGCGTTCGCGTGGAGCATGGCCGACACCAGGATGCGGATCCTGTGCCTGGACCAGGGCGACTGGGTGAACCCGTCCGATTACCCGAGCACCCGCCGCGACTGGGAACTGCGGGCAGAAGCTGACTTCTCACCGGACCCCAATGTGCGCCGCCTCCCGGCAGACTATCCGATCAACGACGACGATTCGCCTATAGCGATCCTCAACTTCAATGGCGTCGGCGGCGGCACGATCCTGTACGCCGCGCACTTCCCGCGCCTGCATCCATCGGACTTCAAGGCTCGCAGCCTGGACGGGGTGGCGGACGACTGGCCGATCAACTACCAGACGCTGGAGCCCTTCTACGCGATCAACGACCATCAGATGGGCGTGGCCGGCCTGCCTGGGGACCCGGCCTATCCCGCGCACGAGCCGCCGCTGCCGCCGGTGCCTCTTGGCCGTGTGGGCGAGACGATGGCCGGTGGCTTCAACCGGCTGGGCTGGCACTGGTGGCCGTCGGACATCGCGATTGCCACGCGCGAGCACGAGGGCCGTGCCCCTTGCCTGAACCTGGGCCCCTGCAAGACAGGTTGCGCGCAAGGCGCCAAGGGCAGCGTCGATATCACCTATTGGCCGGTGGCGATGCGCGCCGGTGTGAAGTTGAAGACGCACTGCCGCGTGCGCGAGATCCTGGTGGACGACAACGACATGGCCACCGGCGTCGTCTACTACGACCGCGAGGGCCGCGAGCAATTGCAGCGCGCCGAAGTCGTCGTGCTTGCCTGCAACGGCGTGGGCACACCGCGCCTGCTGCTCAATTCCGTCTCGGCCCGGTTTCCGCAGGGCTTGGCCAACCGCTCGGGCCTGGTTGGCAAGAACCTGATGTTGCACCCCTGGACCTCGGTGCGAGGGGTGTTCAGCGAACAGCTCGATTCGCAGTTCGGCCCCCAGGCCGTCTGCATCCTGAGCCAGCAGTTCTACGAGACCGACCCGAGCCGCGGTTTCGTACGCGGCTACAACCTGCAGGTCACTCGCGGGTTCGGTCCGGTGACGACCGCGCGCAGCGGACTGGCCAGTGGTGACATTCCCTGGGGACCCGGTCACCACGAGGCCTTCGCCAGGCATTTCGGTCGCACGATCGGCGTGGGCGTGTGCTGCGAGGATCTGCCCGAGGCATGCAATACGGTCACCCTGGACCCCGTATTGACCGACGCGAACGGAATTCCGGCGCCACGCATTACCTACCGTCTGGGCGAGAACACCGTGCGCATGATCCGCCATGGCATCGCCCGCGCCACCGAGGCGTTGAAGGCTGCCGGTGCGCGGGAAGTGATCGAATACCCGGCGCCCATGCGACCCACCGGATGGCACCAGCTCGGCACAGCCCGCATGGGAACCGATCCCGCGCGTTCGGTGGTCAACGAATGGGGACGCAGCCATGACGTCAAGAACCTGTTCATCGTGGATGGCAGCGTCTTCGTCACCGCCGGCGGCGTGAATCCCACGCCCACGATCCAGGCAGTGGCGCTTTACATCGCCGACACGATGAAGCGGCGCCTGGCCAACTTGTTCGACTGATCGCGACGATGAACCGACCATTCCCGACCGCCGGCTCCGACGCGGACCTGACTTCGGCGCAACTCGAAACGCTGGGCGCCTTGCTCGACATGATCGTGCCAGCCACCCCCGATGGACGGATGCCCGGGGCCGGCGAAATGACCGCGATTCTGTGCCATATAGCCGCGGCGCGAACTACCCTTCCGGCACTGCGCGACCACCTGGACAAACTGGACCGCGAGGCGATGGCCCGATGCGGCAGTGCATTTGCGGCTGTGGATGAGGTCAGCCGCGTTTCGCTGCTCGAGCAAACGCGCGCGAGCAATCCGCTGTGGCTGCACCAGCTGGCCCTCGAGACCGTGACCTGCTACTACCAGCAGGATCGCGTGCTCGAAGCATTGGGCATGGAGGCGCGACCACCGTACCCCAAGGGGTATCGGGTTGAACCGGGTGACCTGTCGCTGCTGAACCCGGTGATCGCGCGAGGCAAGATCTACCGCGATATATCTTGACGCCCAAGCTCGGCTAGAGACGTGACGCGGCGAGCGCCTGGTTGGAATTTATTGGTGGGTATGCCAGTACAGCATGGAACAACCGTGAAAACGTCGTGGTGGATCAAATGATGTACGTTCAATCCCTGAAATTGCTTCAAACGCTGCACGCCCAGCGTGAGCGTGAGCGCAGCGAAAGCATTGAACCCGACGACGCTGTTGCTATTGCCGATGGTGCCTTTCCAACCGTACTGTTCAATGAGCGTCCTGCAGCGCAGCAGTACGCAGACTACTTGACGTGGTTGCGAGGCCTTAACACCACAAGTTGCCCGCCATTCTGAGTCCCAGACTGGTGGGTGACCAACCATGTCCTTTGCTCCATTGATGCACGCCGGCAAATTCCTCCGGGCGATCACCATCGCGCTTGGGCTGGTGGCTTTCATTCCATTGGCCGAAGCGGTTGGATTCCAGCAAGTGTCAGTTCCTGACGCCGTTGACCGTTCGCTCTCGGTCGGACTTTGGTATCCAAGCGCCTCACCAGCGCTGCAGCGCCCGTTGGAACTCTATAGCCAAGAGGTCGCGGCAGACGGAACGGTTTCGGGCGATCGGCTGCCGCTGATCGTCATGTCGCACGGCACAGGCGAGTCTTTCTCGGCACACTGCGATACGGCGATTGCGCTGGCAGCGGCCGGGTTCGTCGTAGCCGCAGTAACCCACACGGGCGATAACTATGGGGATCGCAGCTATGCCTTCACCCAGCGGAATTTCGCAGAACGAGCGCGTCATATTCGCCAGGTAATAGATTACATGCTGTACACGTGGCCGGAGCGTCAACGGCTCGATCCGAAGCGAATCGGCGCGTTCGGGCACTCGGCCGGCGGCTTTACGGTGCTGCTTGCCGTCGGCGGAATTCCCACTTTTGGGCGCGCCGTCCAGTTTTGTGCCGAGCATCCCGAAGCTTGGGAATGCCAGCAGATCGGGCAGGTCCGGCATGAGCGTCCGCCATCAAACGACGTTGGGAGTTTCGCTTCGGCCCATGATTTGCGCATCAGGGCGGCGGTGATAGCTGCACCGGCTGCAGTCTATAACTTCGCATCGAATGGTCTGGGCCAGGTGTCCATTCCGCTGCAGCTCTGGAGTGCCTCGGACGACAAGATCACGCCGCCCCAATGGAACACCGAAGTTCTGCGCACAACGTTGCCCATCGCACCCGAGTTTCACGCTGTCTCGGGGGCCGGCCACTTCGCCTTCGTCGCGCCCTGCAGCGAGGCGCTAGCCAAAGCAGCAGCCTTGCTATGCGGCGATCCACCGGGCTTCGATCGTGTCGTCTTCCATCGCGACTTCAATCGCTCGGTCGTCGCATTCTTCGCGGCACAACTAAGGGGCACGCCATAGCTGCGGCCATGGAAGGTCCAGGCGCTGCAGAACGCATTGTTGGCGGTTGCTATCGTGTCCTGGGTTGCCTGTGCGGCTGGCGTTGCAGCATGTTTTGCGTAATTGCCGCCGTGCCGAGACGAAGCTGATCGACCCACGTTCATCGAAATACCCACACAGAGCCCTACAACCTGCGTTCAAGAGCGCTCGCGCCGCAACTTCGTAGTGCAGACCATGCGGTCTGCCGGGTGCACGGTTACCGTCATTTCGAAGACCTCGTTGGCCTGGTCCACATACCTGCGGACAATCTTCAACGCCGGTGAGCCCTCAAGTGCTTCGAGTACCTTCGCCAGTGCTGGTGGCATCGCGATGGCTTGAACGGTTTGATCGACCTCGGCGATACGCCGCCCATAGTGAGTCTCAATCAGTGAACTGATGAGCGTCTTGGGCGACTTCTTGAGCAATTTGGGCACGTCTTCATAGTCCCCATCGATGTATGCATCAGTCCATCCCACGGGCCGCGTAAGATCGCCTCCTTCGCCGAGCCGTAGCACCTCGATGTGAATCCAGCGGCTGCCAGGTGCGCAACCGAGCTCGCGCGCTTGGCCCCTGTCTATCACCACCGGGGTGACGCGCTTCACCAGCCGAATCTGGTGTTCGGCCAACTGCACGAGGCCGTCAAGCGACGAGAGCGACTGGCTGAATCCGACGGAGGGTGAGGCGGATTCGACCCGGGTGCCGACGCGCTTTCGGCGCGACACCAATCCCATCGCCTGCAGTTCCTGCAATGCTAGTCGGACGGTGGGCCGGCTCGCCAGGTACTGATCGCACAGTTCCATCTCGGTCGGCAGCAACGAGCCCACCGGAAAGCGCCCTTCAGTGATCGACGAAGCGAGGCGCTGGGCGACCTGGGCGTAGAGGGGTGTGCTCATGGAGTCTCGCGAACTTAAAAAGGGTTAGCAGCGCTGGTCGATTTGTACGGACAGGGCGTCGGGACTCGCCGGGTTCACCCCGTGTAGGCCCACATCTTCATCGATAGTGATTTTCCCTAGATCCTGAAAGCAAGCGGGGAGTTTGGCTTGGAGTATATGTAATGACATGTCATAATGTAATCACATATTCTCGGTTTGGCCGCCTCTAACCCTCACAACACCACACGCCGCATGGAACTCCTTGACACCCGCGACGCGCCTCCCGTCACCCGGCTATTCGCCGACTTTGTCGCGAGTACGTGCTACGGCGCGCTCCCCAGCGCTACAGTCAAAGCCACTCAGCTCGCCTTATACGACTGGGTCGGCTGCGCAATGGCCAGCGGCAGGACGGATAAGGCCCACAAAATGGCCGCAGTTGCCGCGGAAGAGAGAGCCACCGGTGGCGCGCTCGTGTTCGCGACCGGTCAGCGCACGAGCCCAATCTGGGCGGCGTTTGCCAACGGCGCTTCTCACGCCGTCGAACTGGACGACGTGCATATGGCCTCGATCATTCACGGCGGCATTGCGATCTGCCCGGCTGCACTGGCGCTCGCCGAGCACCTAAAGGTCGACGGCCAGAAGCTGATTGAAGGTCTGGTCGTCGGGTTCGACGTGGCCTACCGCATCGGCCAAGCGATTGCCAAGACCCACTACCTGATGTTCCACAGCACCGGCACTGTCGCAACCTTCGGCTCTGCCGCTGCGGCCGCGAAGATCATGGGCCTGTCCAAAGAACAGACCGCGTGGGCGCTCGGCAATGCAGCGTCGCAGGCCGCCGGCTTGTGGGAGTACCTCAAGATGGGAGACGACACCAAGCTGCTGCACGCCGGCAAGGCAGCGATGAACGGCGTGCTTGCCGCTTCGTTGGCACGCCATGGTTTCACCGGCTCCGACGTCGGCATCGAAGGCGAGCGCGGCTTCGTTGCAACGATGGCCGGCAGCGTGAACTGGCACGTCATGACCCACGACTTAGGCAAGAAGTACAAGGTCGACGAGAACGGCTACAAGCTGCACGCCTGCTGTCGCCACGGCCACGTGTCGATCGACAACGCGCTGCGCCTCGTCAACACGCACGACATCAAGCCGGAACAGGTCAAGGCCGTGCGCGTGCAGCTCAACAAGAACTCGTGCGACACGCTCGGCGACAGCAATCCGCCTTCGGCCTACAAGGCCAAGTTCTCGCTGGCGTTCTTCATGGCCTCGTCGTTCATCTTCCGCAAAGTGGGCATGGAGGCGTTCACCGAGCAACGTCTGGGCGACCCCAGGATGCGCGAGTTCATGGCCAAAGTCTCGTGCACCGAGAACTCTGAGTACACGAAGAACTATCCGACGCTTTGGTCTGCCAGCCTGCAAGTAGAGCTCAATGACGGCACGGTGTACGAAACGCGCGGCGACCTGCCCAACGGCGACCCGCAGACGACGATGCCGTATGAGCTTTTCGACCAGAAATGCCTGGACCTGATGAGCCCGAGCGTCGGCAACGGTCGCGCCAGGGAACTGCTGTTGACGATGAAGGACCTGCCCACTGTGCGTGACGTAAGCCAGCTGTTCGCCGGCTACGACAAGGCCTGACCCGTCGGCTGCGGAGACAAGTCGATGAGCATGACCATCACCGAAAAGATCATCGCACGGCATGCCGGCGTCAATCGTGTGCGGCCCGGAGACTTTGTCGAGGCGAGCGTCGACCAGACCTGGTCCGACGACCTCGGCTCGCCGCTGACAATGGGCCTCGTCGAGGACAACGGCCTCAAGGTCTGGGACGAGTCGCGGATGTTTGTCACCGCCATGGTGAACGCGCCAGCACAGTCGATCCAGTCTGCCACGGTGCTAAAGAGCATCCGCGGGCTGGCGAACCGGCTGCACATTCCGCTGTACGAGATGGGGAAGGCTGCGATCCACAACGCGCTGGGCATTGAGCTCGGCCTGACGCTGCCGGGCGAGCTGATCGCTGGCGGAAACTCGCATGCCTGTATGGCGGGCGGCCTCGGGTGCTACGCGACAGGTATGGGGTCCACCGACATCGCCGCGATCCTCGCCACAGGCAAGACCTGGCTCGAAGTACCGAAGACGATCCGCTTCCGCTACGTGGGCAAGCTGCCGAAGTGGGTGACCGGCAAGGACCTGATGCTGCACACCATCGGCATGATCGGCTTTGCTGGCGCAGACAACGCGGCTATGGAGTTCTGTGGCGAAGCGATCGCCGCGCTCGAAGTCGAGGAGCGCCTGTCGATGACCAACATGGCCATCGAAGCGGGGGCGCAGAACGCCATCATCGAACCCGACGACAAGACGCTGGCTTACGTCAAGGCGATCGCCAAACGCCCCTTCACGCCGGTCTACGGTGATCCCAACGCAATGGTCGACCAGGAGTTCGTGATCGAAGTGGACAAGCTCGAGCCTGCGATCGCGTTGCCCTTCCTGCCCAGCAACACGCGTCCCTTAAGCGCCGTGAAGGGGACCCAGCTTGATCAGGTCTACATCGGCTCTTGCACCAACGGCTGGATGACGGACATGCGCATTGCGGCCTCGATCCTGAAGGGTCGCAAGGTCTCCGACAAACTGCGCGTGCTGGTGATCCCGAGCACGTCGCAGATCCACCGCCAGTGCGTCGAGGAAGGCCTGACCGAGATTTTCCTGCAGGCAGGCGCGGCCTTCTCGATGCCGACCTGTGGCCCGTGCATCGGAGCGCAGATGGGCGTTTTGGCCGAAGGCGAGCGTTGCCTATCGACCTCGAACCGCAACTTCCCCGGACGCCAGGGCCACGTGAAGAGCGAGACCTACTTGTGCAACCCGGCCATCGCCGCTGCCAGCGCCGTCAAGGGCGAGCTGTGCGGCCCGGACGATCTCTGAACCGACACCGAGGAGGTAACCCCCCATGTGGCACAAAGGCAGAGCTTGGTTCATCGGCGAAGACATCGACACCGACCAGATCATGCCCACACCGTATCTCGTGCTCAAGACCAACGAGGACCTAGGCAAACATGTGCTCAGCGGCAATGACCCCGCGTGGCCGGAGCGCTTCCAGCCCGGCGACATCCTGTTCGCTGGCGCGAACTTCGGCTGCGGCAGCTCGCGCGAGCATGCGCCGCGTGGCCTCAAGGGCGCGGGGATCGCCTGCGTCGTGGCGCCATCGTTCGCGCGCATCTTCTACCGCAACGCCATCAACATCGGACTGCCGCTGCTGGTCTTGCCTGAACCGCAAACGGGTACCGCAGGACAGGCAGCGTGGCTCGACATCGATACCGGCCGGGTCAAGCGAAGCGATGACGGGCCCGTGCTGCAGGGCGTGGCTCCACCTCAGATCGTCAAGGACATCCTCGCCCGAGGCGGGCTGATGGCGTACGTCAAGGTCCGAGCTGCCGCAGAGCAGCACAGCTGACCTTAAAGCGACCATTGCGGCATCAGCCACAGCCTGCGGCGGACTCTGGCGGATCGATCCCTTGCCTCGCTGTCCCACAGTTCTGGAGACAACCATGAATCTCTCGGAAATCGAAACCACCCGCCAGCTAAAGAAGATTATCTCGGCGAGCATCATCGGCACCGCGCTCGAGTGGTACGACTTCTTCCTCTATGGCTTGGCCGCGGCCCTCATCTTCGGTCCGCGGTTCTTCCCGGGACTGGGCGCGTTCGGTGGCATGGTGGCCTCGTTTGCAACGTTCGCCATTGGCTTTGTCGTGAGGCCTTGGGGCGGCGTCTTCTTCGGCATGCTGGGCGACCGGCTGGGTCGCAAGAAGGTGCTGGTCATGACGCTTCTGCTGATGGGCCTGGCCACGACCTTCATCGGCCTGGTGCCCGACGCCAGCTCCATCGGCTGGCTGGCCCCCGTGCTGCTCGTGCTGCTGCGAATGCTCCAGGGCTTCGGTGCTGGGGCGGAGTTCGGCGGCGCGGTGCTGATGTGTGCAGAGACTGCTCCGAAGCGCAAGCGCGGCTACTTTGCGAGCCTGCCGCAGATCGGTGTGGCGCTGGGTGGCCTCGCGTCGTCCGGTGCCTTCGCGCTTTGCCAGAGCTTGACGACGGATGCCCAGTTCCTGAGTTGGGGCTGGCGCATTCCGTTCGTGCTGAGTTCCGTTGCCGTGGTGGTCGGGCTTTGGATTCGCCTGCGCGTGGTCGAATCCCCCGTCTTCGAGAAGCTGAAGGACGCGGGCGCGAAGGCGGAACACCCGTTGCGCGAGGTACTTCAAACCCACAGAAAGAGTCTGCTGACCGCGATCGGGTGCCGCTTCGCCGACAACGGCGTGGTTTATGTCTACCAGACGGTGGTGCTCGCCTACGCCGTCAACCACTTGCACAAGCCCAAGGGCATGTTTCTCACGGCACTGGCCGTCGAATCGGCAATCGCGATCATCGCGATTCCCGCCTTCGGCGCGCTGTCGGATCGCATTGGCCGGCGCACGACCTACCTGATCGGCGCCATCTTCTCGGCCGTGATGGTGTTCCCGTTTTTCGAGGTTTTGCAGCGCGGCCCCGACTGGATGATCATCGCGGCCCTGGTGCTGACGCTTGCCATCGGCAAGGAGATGATGTCCGCGCCTCAGGCTTCATACTTTGCCGAGCTTTTCGACGCGCGCGTACGCTACACCGGCTTTGCTTCGGCGCGCGAAGTTACGGCCATCTTGGGCGGCGTGCTTCCGATGGTCGGTGCGAGCCTGCTCGCTTGGGCCGATGGTTCCTACTGGCCGGTGGCGGTGCTGCTTGTGGCGATGATCCTAGTCACCGTGACGGCGCTGTACTACGGCCCCGAAACCAAGGACCGGGATATGGACGTCGACATGTTCTCCGACAACGCAGCCAAGACAGGCGAACAGCAGGCAGTGCAACCGCGCAGAGTCGCCGTCTGAGCACCGGCATGAGCCCTCGAACTGTCTTTCGCGCCGCACTGACAGGCGTCCAGTGAGTGTATTGCCGCTCAGTGTTCGATCAGCTGTCGGCACGCCGCCGAGCATCTGGGGTTTGAGATCGGCATTTTCGGCGGTCGATTGCGTCGTTGTCAGTCATCGCCGTCCAGGACACGGTGAGTCCGTCGAGCAAGCCTGTCAAATGCCACCGTTGAATACCATGAAGGGAAACACCATGCAACGCCGAATTCTGCTGCAAAACGCTTCCAAATTGATAGCAATTTGTGCCCTACCTGTCTGCGCGACAGCTCAAAATTCTGTCGAAAGCTTCCCTTCCAAGCCGGTCACAATGGTCGTGGTTTTCCCGCCGGGCCAGTCCGGTGACTTGCTCGCGCGCATTCTGGGTGAGGCGCTCACCAAAATTTGGGGCCAGCCAATCGTTGTGGACAACAGAGCCGGCGCAGCCGGGACGATGGGAAGCGCTCAGGTCGCGCGAGCCCGCGCCGACGGCTACACCCTTCTGCTCAGCTCGACCGGCCCTATGGCCGTAGCCCCTCACTTCTACAAAAACGCCGGCTACGACCCCCGCACGGACTTTACGCCCGTCATGAATGTGGCCGGCGTGGGATACGCCTTAGTCGTTCCGGCCAATTCGAGGTTCAAAACCATTCAAGACCTGGTCGCTTCGGCAAAGGCAGCCCCCGGCAAGCTCAACTATGCCTCCGCGGGCACCGGCTCCACGCAACATCTGATGATGGAGATGTTGAAGCAGCGCGCGGGCATCAACATTCAGCATGTCCCATACAAAGGGTTGGCACCGGCATACGTCGATCTGCTCGGCGGGTCACTCGATGTGTTCTTCGACACGCAACCGGGAGTGATGACGTTCCTGGAGTCGGGCAAGGTCCGCGTGCTCGCCATGTCGACTGCGCAACGCGTGCCGACGCTGCCCGAAGTTCCCACCGTCGCTGAGAGCGGCTACCCGGGCTTCAATGTCCTGGGCTGGTACGGCATGGCCGCGCCCAAAGGTCTGGATCCTGCGATCCGCAACAAGCTCAACGGCGACCTGAAGAAGGTTCTGGCGACCGACACGGTCAAGATGAGCTTGTCTAAGCTCGGCATCTTTGCCATTGGCAGCAGCCCTGACGAGTTCCGGCGGTTCCTCGACAGTGAACTGAACAAGTTCGGCGCGGTGATCAAGACAGGAAATATCTCGCTTGAATGAAGTTCTTGCAAGACACTGGTTGTCCATGCCCTGGTGGGCATCCGACTGCCGTTGCTGACCCAGAGACGGCGAAGGACCGCTGTCAGTTCCTGAAAGCGAAATTCCCAACGGTGTCGCGATCGCAGTTCAACGGTTGTCGACAGCCGCAAGCTGTACTCGGCAGTTCTCGCCTGTGAGCGACGCGCGCTCGGCGTATGCTGGCGGCCCAATCACACGGGAGTCCATCGCCATGCGTTATCGCCCACTCGGCCGCACGGGTCTCTTCGTATCCGAACTTTGCCTCGGCACCATGACCTTCGGCGGCGCCGAAGGGATGTGGGCCGTGATCGGCAAGCTGCAGCAGGCCGATGCCGAACGCCTGGTCGGCCAGGCAATCGACGCCGGCATCAATTTCATCGACACCGCCGACGTCTATGCCGGCGGGATGTCCGAACAGATCACCGGCCAGGCGCTGAAGAACCTCAAGGTGCCGCGCGAGGACGTTGTGGTCGCAACCAAGGTCTTCAGTGAAATGGGCACAGGGCCCAATGCACGCGGCGCGACCCGCGGTCACATCATGGACGGGGTCAAGGCCAGCCTGAAACGGCTCCAGCTCGACCACATCGACCTCTACCAGATTCACGGTTTCGATCCGGCCACGCCGATCGAGGAAACAGTGCGTGCGATGGACCAGGTGGTGCGCGATGGGCTGGTACGTTATGTCGGCGTCTCCAACTGGGCGGCGTGGCAGATCATGAAGGCACTGGGCATTGCCGAGCGCCTCGGCCTCACGCGGTTCGAATCGCTGCAGGCCTACTACACCGTGGCGGGCCGCGACCTCGAACGCGAACTGATCCCGATGCTGCGCAGCGAAGGCGTGGGCCTGATGGTGTGGAGTCCGCTGGCCGGCGGGCTGCTGAGCGGCAAGTACGGGCGCGAGCAGCAGGCCGAGGCAGGCAGCCGGCGCCTTACCTTCGACTTCCCGCCGGTCGACAAGGAGCGGGCCTGGGCCTGCGTCGACGTGATGCGGACCATCGCGCAGGTGCATGGCGCTTCCGTCGCCCAGGTCGCGCTGGCCTGGCTGCTGCACCAGCCACAGGTGACCAGCATCATCGTCGGCGCCAAGCGCGCCGAACAGCTCGCGGACAACATCGCGGCCACCGATGTGAAGTTAAGCGAGACCGAGCTGCAGCAAATCGGCGACGCGAGCCGCTTGCCGCGGGAGTATCCCGGCTGGATGTTCGAGCGGCAAGGCGAAACGCGGCGCAAGCAGCTGGCCGGAACTTTCAGGGTTCAGAAGTAAACCGCCACGCCCTCCTGGACCAGGGCATACGCGACCTGGCCGGTGCCGCCAACGTGGGAGAAGACGGTGTACCCGGCCGGGATGTCGGCCTGGTCGCCCCCCAGGGTGCTGTGGCTCCAGCCGGGTTCGCTGAACGTCACGATTTCGGCGGCGTCGGCATCGATGACGATGGTCGGTGCGGCCGGCAAGAATTCGCGGCCGATATCGAAGCCGGCATCGACGATCGCGACGACATCCTTGCTGCTCAAGCTCCAGATCCTGGTCATAACTGCCTTTCATGCCGGCCCTTTCGAGCCTTGTCTCAGCATGTGTTCAGCAGTATCCGTGCCAGGGCCGCAATCCAGGCAAGTCCTCAAGCGGCAGCACAGTTCCAGAGGGAAGGCGACAGCCGGCGGCCGGCCCGACGCAAGCAGCTCAACAGTTAATCGGGTGATTTCACCCACGCCTGGGTGCCTTCAACCCCCAGGTCTGGAGGAACCCATCGGACCAGCGCGGACCAGCGAGAGCACAGGTATTTGTGGGACAGGACACTAGATCCGCACGCCCATCCGGTAGCCCTCGTGGATCGCGGCGTCCATGCCGCGCGCGATCACCGCGTCGCCGGCGCCGTGCAGCTCGTCGATCATCCACGTGAACTCCTGGAACAGGTCGTGATTTGCGAGGCGCGGGCCCGACACCAGCACCATGTCGGTGGGAACGAAGGTCTCCTCGCCCTTGGCGTTCTTGACGGTGGCGCCTTCCTTCGTGACTGCCACCAAATGGCTCGAGGTCAGCGTCCTGATCTCCAGTTCCTCGACCCAGGCCGAATGGCGCCACTTGAACGACGGGATCACGTCGCCGCCGATGCGCTTGTCCTCCTCCACGATCACGACTTCATGGCCGGCTTTGGTGAGCGACTCGGCCAGCGTCAGGCCGATCTTGCCGCCGCCGATCATGACCAGCCGCTTGGCCGGCTTCACGCGGCCGTGGGCTACGTCCAGCGCGTCCACCAGCAGCTCGCAGCCCGGCACATGGCGATAGGCCTTCA
Organism: Ramlibacter sp.; assembly: GCA_035571795.1. Taxonomy (GTDB): domain Bacteria; phylum Pseudomonadota; class Gammaproteobacteria; order Burkholderiales; family Burkholderiaceae_C; genus Ramlibacter. Next base: position 17,434 of record DATNBX010000036.1, on the reverse strand, counting down.
TGTCGGTGCGGGCACCGGCGGCCACCAGGCACACGTCGTACTGGTGCAGGATGCTGCGCATGAACTTGGCGTTGGCTTCGGTGTTGAAGCGGACTTCGATGCCCAGCTTCTTAGCCATGACTTCGTAGTGGCGCACCACGCTCAGCAGGTCGTCGGGCCGGGCCAGGTCGTTTTCGGCGTAGGCGCGCAGGTTGCCGCCGATGCGGTCGCTCTTCTCGAACACCGTGACGTCGTGGCCGCGCTTCTTGGCGGTGATCGCCGCTTCCATGCCGGCCGGGCCGGCGCCGATGACCATGATCTTTTTCTTCACGGCCGCCGGGGTGATCGCGTATTCCGGCTCGACCTCGTGGCCCAGTGTCGGATTCATCGTGCAGGTGTAGGGCAGGTCGCGGAACAGGCGCGACAGGCAGTTGAGCGAGCCGATGCAGCGGCGCACTTCGTCGAGCCGGTCCTCCGCCGCCTTGTGGATCAGCTCGGGGTCGGCCAGCAGCGGCCGGCAGACCTCCCAATAGTCGAACACGCCGTCGGCGATGCACTGGTTGGCCATGACCGGATCGGGCAGGCGGTTGCCGAAGGTGATGAGCGTCTTGGGGAACAGCTTCTTGGCCTTGGCCGCCAGGTAGTTCCAGTGGCCCGGTGCCACGTCGCGGCCGATCGAGGATTCGGGCGCTTCCTGCCAACCGACGGTGACCGAGATCATGTCGACGCCGACGTCCACGGCCTGCTGCATCAGCTCGAAGCACTCGTCCTCGCTGTTGCCGCCCCAGCGGTCCATCAGCTCCGCGCCGTTGAGGCGGATCACCAGCGGGTTGCCGGGCGTGGCCTGCTTGATCGCGTCGATCAGTTCGCGCATGAAGCGGCCGCGATTTTGAACCGAGCCGCCGTATTCGTCGGTGCGCTGGTTGGTGAAGCGCGAGTTGAAGTTGGCCAGCAGGTAGCCCATGAAGCTGGTGACTTCGGTGCCGTCGAAGCCGGCGCGGACCGCGCGCTTGGCCGCTTCGGCGTGCTGATTCACGATGGCGCGAATCTGCTCCTTGGTGACTTCACGCGGCGGGCGGAAGTGCGGCAGGGTCTGCGGCACGACCGAGGGCTGGATGCAGTAGCCCAGGTCGATGCCGCCATAGCGCCCGGCGTGCAGGATCTGCTGGATCGCCACCCCGCCGTTGTCGTGGATGTAGCCGGCGATCATCTCGAACTGGGGAATGAACTTGTCGTCGAACAGCGCGACCTGGCGGAAGTACGACTTGCCTTCGCCCAGCGGGTCCGGGTAGGCGCCCTGGTTGGTGATGATGCCGCAGCCGGTGCCGGCGATCACGCGCGTGCGCGCCAGCTCGCGCGGGGTGATGAAGCCGTCGCGCGTGTTGTAGTTGGACACGCAGCAGGCGCCGTACTTGACCATGTTCTTGGTCTTGAACTTGCCGAACTGGCCGGGCTGGAACAGAGATTTAAGTTTTTGCTCGCCGGGGCGGGTCATGGAATGCTCTCCTGGGTTGATGCTTGAAGAAATTTTGGGTGGCTCAACGCTATTGCGCCGGACCCGCGGTAGGTTTGGCCGGCGCTGCCGCGGCCTTGCGGGCCGCGAATTCGGCCAGCGCCGCCTCGATCTCGGCCAGGTTCTCGGGCGTGACGGCCGCGCCGCACTCGTAGCAGGTGTTGGTGAGGCGGTCGAACCAGCGGCAGCCGCATTCGTCGCACGCCAGTTCGGGCGCGCCGCTCGGGTTGCTGAAGATCATCGGCAGGCGCCCAGGAAGGCCAGGCCCAGCGAATCGAGAAAATCCTCGTAGCCGGCGTCCTGCAGTTCGAACTTGGTCTTCATCACGAAAAACATGATCGCGCCCTTGCGGATCTGGCGCTTGATGATCGACAGCGTTTCGCCGTCCAGGGCTTCGCGCATCGCCTGCAGGCCGGACTCGTCGGCGACGAACAGCAGGTCCACCCGGGCGTCCTGGAACCCCGAGTAGTGCCTGACGTCGGCGCGCATGCGTTCGCCGTCCATCCCCCAGGTCAGCATCTGGCCTTCGCCGCCGGCGGCCATGACACCGGCCACGTGTTTGCCCGGGTGGATGCCCGAGCCGGCACGCGGCACGAAGCCCACGGCCGATCCGGGGGACAGTTCGGAGAACAGCGGCGCGTGCCGATCGAGCATCGCCTGCCATTCCTCGATGGCGCCGAAGGCGCTGGTTTCAGTTGCGTTCATTTCAAAGCTGGATATTTCAAGCGGATTGCACGCCAAGTTGCCGCGACCAGGCGCTCATGAGTTCGAGCTGGCGTTCGCGGGCGGTGCGGGCGTGGCGCTGCTTGACTACTCCGAAGCCGCGAATGTGGTCCGGCACATCGGCGATCTCGCAGGCGAGTTGGTGATTATCGGCGCGAAGATTCTTGATGAGGTTACGAACCGTGCGTTCGTAGTCCGCGCAGAGCGCTCGCTCCATGCGGCGCAGCGCCGTGTAGCCGAAGAGATCCAGTGGCGTGCCGCGCAGCACCTTGCCCTTGGCCAGCAGCGCAAACACGCGCAACATCCAGGGGCCGAACGAGCGCTTGCGCTCCTCGCCGGTGACGGGATCGGGGCGGCGTAGCAGCGGCGGCGCCATGTGCACCCGCACCTTGAAGTCGCCCTCGAAGTTGGCATGCAGCGCCTGCGAGAAGCCGGCATCGGCGAACAGCCGCGCCACCTCGTACTCGTCCTTGCGCGCCATCAGCCGGTAGGCGTTGCGCGCCACGGTCTCCGCCAGACGGATACTGCCTGGCACGGCACTTTGTTCGGCGGCGCGCACCTGGTCGACAAGGCGCGCATAGCGCTGCGCATAGGCCTCGTCCTGATAGGCGACGAGCAGCTCGCGGCGGCGCGCGATCACCTCCGCCAGATCCGCGGACAGTCGCCGGGATGGCGGCAGCGACTCGGCGCCGCCGGCCAGGCGCGCGGTTTCCTTCGCATCCCAGGCCGCGCGCCGGCCCCATTCGAAAGCGAGCTGGTTGTCGGCCACCGAAACCGCATTGAGCTCGATAGCCCGCATCAGCGCCGCGCGCGTCAGCGGTATCCAGCCGCGTTGCCAGGCGAAGCCCAGCATGAACATGTTGGTGGCGATCGAGTGCCCGGCCAGCAGCGAGGCCAGCCGGGTCGCGTCCAGTTCATCGGCATCGCCCAGCGCTTCGCGCAGCAATGCAAGCGTCTGCTCGCGCGGGAACGCGAGCTCGGGGTGGCGCAGGAAGTCGCCCGTGATCGTCTCGGCGGTGTTGACGACGGCGCGCGTGCGCCCGCGCACCAGGCGCGGCAGCGCATCGGCGCCGGCGGCCACCAGCATGTCGCAGCCAAGCAGCACATCGGCGTGCACCATGCGCGGTGCATGCAGCTCGTCCTGGTTGCGGGCGAAGCGCACATGGGTGAGCACGGCGCCGCCCTTTTGCGCCAGTCCGCTCTGATCGAGCACCGTGACCGCCTTGCCCTCCAGGTGCGCAGCCATGCCAAGCAGCGCGCCCAGTGTCACCACGCCGGTGCCGCCGACGCCGGCAATCAAGAGCGAATACGGTTCGGCCAGCTTGGGCAATTGCGGCTCGGGCAAATCGGCGCTATTGCCCAGCGCCAGGCCCTGCGCGCGTCTGAGCGTCGCGCGTTCCACGGTGACGAGTGCCGGGCAGTGCCCCGCGAGACAGGCGAGGTCGAGGTTGCAGGTGAACTGGTCGATCGCACGCTTGGTGCCTAACTCGGTCTGCACCGGCACGACCGACAGGCAGTTGGACTTGAGGCCGCAATTGCCGCAGCCCTCGCACACCGCCTCGTTGATGAACACATGGCCCTGGGCGGGCGGCAGCTTGCCGCGCTTGCGCCGGCGCCGCGCCTCGGTGGCGCAGACCTGATCGTAGATCAGCGCCGTCACGCCGGGGGTGCCGCGCAGTTCGCGTTGCACCGCGTCCAGCCGTTCGTGCGGCAGCACCTGCACACCCGGCGCGAGCGCATCGGCCGGCGGATAACTGCGGCCCGCTTCGGCCAGCACGACGATGCGGGCCACGCCTTCGGCCGCGAGCTGGCGCGTCAGCTGCGGTACCGTCAGCGGGCCGTCCATCGGTTGCCCGCCGGTCATCGCCACGGCGTCGTTATAGAGCAGCTTGTAGGTGATGTTCACGCCGGCGGCGACCGCGGCGCGGATCGCCAGCAGGCCGGAGTGGAAATAAGTGCCGTCGCCCATGTTGGCAAAGATGTGCGCGGTGCCGGCGTGTTCGGCCATGCCGATCCAGGTCGCGCCTTCGCCGCCCATCTGGCTCACCGTCAGCGTGCTGCGCTCCATCCACATCGCCATCAGGTGGCAGCCGACGCCGGCAAGGGCGCAGCTGCCTTCCGGCACGCGGGTCGAGCGGTTGTGCGGGCAACCGGAACAGAAGTAGGGGGTGCGCGGTAGTGTCGCGCCCGGCCGCACCGCCAGCGCCGGAGTCAATGCGTCCGCGCGCGAGCGCCACGGCGCGCTCGAGTCCAGCCGTTCCAGGCGGGCCGCGATCGCGCGGGCGACGATCGCCGGGGTCAGCTCGCCGGTCGGCGGCAACAGCCACTTGCCGTGCGGCGCCGGCCACTCGCCCTCGTCGTCGAATTTGCCGACGACGCGCGGGCGTACATCGTCGCGCCAGTTGTACAGCATCTCCTTGAGCTGGTACTCGATGATCTGGCGCTTCTCCTCGACCACCAGGATCTCCTCGAGCCCGGTCGCGAAGCGCCGCACGCCGTCGGCCTCCAGCGGCCACGGCATACCCACCTGGTAGACGCGCAGGCCCAGCGCCGCCGCCTGCTCTTCCCCGATGCCCAGTTGCCGCAGCGCCTCGCGCAGGTCGAGCCAGGCCTTGCCGCAGGCCACCAGGCCGAGCCGCGCGCGCGGGCTGTCGAACACGATGCGGTTCAGTCCATTGGCGCGGGCATAGGCCGCCGCCGCATAGATCTTGAACGCCTGCATCCGGTGTTCCTGCGCCGGCTGCGGATCGGGCCAGCGGATGTGCAGGCCATCGGGCGGCAGCGCGAAGTCGTCCGGAATGCGCGGCTGCACGCGCGCCGGGTCGATCAGGGCGGTGGCCGAACTTTCAACGATATCGGCCGACAGTTTCAGCGCGACCCAGCAGCCGGTGTAGCGCGACATCGCCCAGCCGTGCAGCGCGAAGTCGAGAATCTCCTGCACTCCGGTGGGTGCAAGCACTGGAATCCCGCAGGCCGAGAAGATGTGCTCGCTCTGGTGGGCGACGGCCGACGAGCGCGCCGCGTGATCGTCACCGGCCACCACCAGCACGCCGCCGTGGGCCGAGGTGCCGGCGTGGTTGGCGTGCTTGAACACGTCGCCGCAGCGGTCCACGCCCGGGCCCTTGCCGTACCACATCGCAAAGACGCCGTCGCGCTTGGCCCCGGGCATCAGGTGCAATTGCTGCGTGCCCCAGATCGCGGTGGCCGCGAGGTCCTCGTTCAGGCCGGGGCGAAAGCGGATCTCGTGCGCCTGCAGGAAGGCTTTGGCTTCATGCAGCGCCGTGTCCAGCCCGCCCAGCGGCGAACCGCGGTAGCCCGAGACATAGCCGGCCGTGTGCAGCCCGGCGGCCAGGTCGCGCTCGTACTGCAGCATCGGCGCGCGGGCCAGCGCCTGCACGCCATTGAGGAACACCCGGCCACGCTCCTGCCGGTACTTGTCGTCGATCGTGATATCGGTCAAAGACATAGCGGATCAAAGCAAGTGACTGATACCAGGGCCACCGCGGAACCGGCTTTGGCGGGCCGCTGGTGGGCCTTACAGGCCGCATGGCCGCGAGACGCGGCCATTCCTCGACCCGTCCAAGCCGGCGCAGGCCGGCTCGGAGCCGCGGGTCTCGGCCCCCTTGAGGGGGAGAGGGCGAAGCCCGAGGGTGCATCGCCGAAGGCGCTTCGGGGGTGGGCTTTCATTCCGGTTTGGCGCCGGTGATCATGATCATCTTGCGATAGCGCTCGATGTCGCGCTTGACCAGCGCTTCGAGTTCGGCCGGCGTGCCGGTGACCGGATCGAGCCCCGCCGCGGCGATGCGCTCCACGACTGCCGGGTCATGCATGATCTTGCCGATCTCGCGCGACAGGCGTGCCACCACCGGCGGGGGCGTGCCGGCCGGCGCGAGGATCGCGTACCAGTCGACCAGCGCGAACTCGGGGTAGCCGCTTTCGGCGAAGGTCGGCACCTCGGGCGCCACGGCGTTGCGCGCCGGGCTGGTGACCGCCAGCGCCACCAGCTTGCCGGCCTTGGCTTGCTTGATGCCGTTGCCGGCCACCACCAGCGACAGGTTGACCTGGCCGCCGAGCAGGTCGACCAGCGCCTGTCCGCCACCCTTGTAGGGCACGTCGATGACGTCGATGCCGGCGATGCGCTTGAACCACTCGAAGGCCAGGTAGTGCGGACTGCTCGAGCCCAGCGACGCGAACGAGAGGCGCCCCGGCTGCGCCCGCGCCCGCACGACCACGTCGCCCAGTGTGCGCATGCCGGCCCCCGGATGCGCTACCAGCATCAGCGGCGAGGTGGTCAACTGCGTGACGAAGGCGAAGTCCTTCAGCGAGTCGTACGGCAGCCCGTTGGCGTAGGCCGCGTTGATGGCGTGGATGTCGGTGGTCAGCAGCAGCGTGTGGCCGTCGGCCGGAGCCAGCGCCACCTGCCGCGTCGCGATCACCGAGTTGCCGCCGGGCTTGTTGTCCACCACCACCGGCACGCCCAGGATCGGCGACAGCTTCTCGGCCAGGCTGCGCGCCACCACGTCGGTGCCGCCGCCCGGCCCGAACGGAACGACGATGCGGACCGGCTGGTTCGGGAAATCCGCCGCGCCCGCCAACGGCGCGACCAGCAGCGCCGCGACGGCAAGCAACGTCGGCAACCAGGTTTTCATCTCGTCATCCTGTCGTTGCGAAATCCGGTGAGCGCCGCTCGCCGAACGCCGTGATGCCCTCGCGCGCCGCCGCCGTGCAGGCCACCGCGCCAAAGGCCTGGTAGCCCACTTCGAGCGCGGCCTGCAACGTCGGCGCCTTGGCGGCATCGGCCACTGCGCGTTCAATGATTCCGATCACGGTGCCGCTCAACACCTTGCCGCCGGTGGCCCCGCCCGGCTCGAACGCTGGCACTGTCACCGGCCCGTCGGCGACCGCTGGAACGCGCCCGGCCAGTGCACGCACCCGCGTCACCGCGCGCGCGATCAGCTCGTCGTAGCCGGTGACCACTTCGTCGGCGATGCCAAGCTCATGGGCCTGCGCTGCCTTCAGCCGGTCGCCGCGCGTGAGCATGCCGTGGAACACCGGCGCCGCGTTCGGCCAGCGCCGGTACGGCACCACCATCGCGCCGATGCCGGGCACGATGCCCAGTGTCACTTCGGGCAATTGCATCCAGGCGCTGCGATCGGCCAGCAGCGCATGGCAGCGGATCGCCAGCTCGAAGCCGCCGCCCAGGGCCATGCCGTTCAGCGCCGCGACGACCGGCTTGCGCGCGTGGTCCAGGTGCACCAGCAGCCGCGAACAGTCGCGTGCGTACTGCGCCGCCGCCTGGGCATCGCCCAGCATCGACGGGAAGCGGCCGATGTCGGCGCCGGCGCAGAACGCCTTGGTGCCGAAGCCGGTGATGACAAAGCCCGCGACCTTGGGGTCATCTTCGTGGCGGCGGATCACCGCCAATATCTCGTCGGTCAATTCGTCGTGCAAGGCATTCAGCGCTTCCGGCCGGCGCAGCGTGATGACAATGACACCGCTCAAGTTGTCGACCAGCACATGGCGCTCGGCCGGCAGGTACGCGGCCGGTTCGCGGCGCGGCGCCGGCATGCCTGGGCGCTCGCGGACGAAGCGTTCGAGCACGCGCGTGCATTCGGCCGGTCCCATAGCACGCATCAGTTCCAGCGGCCCGCGGCGGAATCCCAGCGCGAGGCGGCAGCCGATGTCCAGGTCGGCGGCGCTGCCGATGCCGCGATCCAGGATGTCGACGCTTTGCGACAGCAGCACACCGAGCAAACGGTCTCGAATACGCGAGCGCAGCGGCTCAGCGACCTCGATCTCACGGCCCGGCGCGACCGTGTTCCAGCGCTCGACCGAGCGGAACACCCCGGCCGGCCGGTAGTGTTCGCCCTCCTCGGCGGCTTGCAGCGTATTGGTCTCGATGATGATCGGGTTGCCGTGCGCCAGGTTGAGCACGAAGAACGGTCCCGCGTGCACGAACTCGGCGGCCACGCTGTCGATCTGCGCCGCGCTGGCTTCGCCCAGCAGCAGCGCCGCCTCGTTGCACCAGTTGTCGAACACGCGATCGAGCATGAAGCAGGGCGCGTCGGAGGTCACGAGCGGCAGCTTGCCGGTCTGCGCGAACAGGCGCCGCAGCCACGCCAGCAGCGCTGGCTGGGCGCGCGGCCAATCGACGACTTCGACCACCGGGTTGCGCCAGGCCGGCGCGAAAAAGTGCGTCACCGTCGCCCGTTCGGGGTGCGCCATCTCGCTGAAGATGCGTTGCGCCGGCAGCGAGCTGGTGTTGGAGGTGATCGCGGCAGTGGCATCCACCCGCGCCTCCACCTCGGCGAAGATACGGCGCTTCAGCGCCAGGTCCTCGGTGGCCGCTTCGATCACCCAGTCGCAGCCGCGCAGCACTTCGTAGTCGGTGCTGCCCGTGAGTCCGGCCAGCGTCGCCTGCGCCGCCTTCTCGCTCATCTTGCCGCGCGCCACCGCCTTGTCGGCATAACCCTTGAGGCGCATGAGCGCGGCGTCGACAGCGGTCTGCCGCACGTCCAGCAGCACCAGCTCCAATCCGGGCAGCGCGGCCTTCAGGTAATAGCCGATGTCCGGCCCGATGGTGCCGGCGCCGATGACGGCGACGCGGCGCGGTGCGGCTCTCGTGCCGGGCTCCAGCAGCGGGTTGGCGAATCGGGTCTGGGTCATGCTCATGCTCTCCGTAATGCGTTCTTGTCGGTCTTGTTGGCCGGGGTCTTCGGCAGCGCCGTGGTGAAGTGCCACTGCGCCGGCAATTTGTACTTGGCGAGATGTTGGCGGCAATGCGTCAGCAGCATCTCGGCAGTGGGCCGGGCGCCGGGCCGCGGCACCACATGGGCCACCAGGATTTCGCCGCGATAGGAATCGGGCCGGCCCACCACGGCGGCGTCGGCCACATCGGGGTGGGCGAACAGAACTTCCTCGATCTCGCGCGGATAGACGTTGTAGCCGCCGACGATCACCATGTCCTTCTTGCGGTCCAGGATGGCCAGGTAGCCGTCGGCGTCGAACTCGCCGATGTCACCGGTGTACAGCCACCCGCGGCGCAATGCCAGCGACGTTTCTTCCGGCCGGTTGCGGTAGCCGCGCATCAATTGCGGGCCGCGGGCGCGGATCTCCCCGCGGCTGCCCGCCGGCAAGACCTTCTCGCCGGTCTCGACATCGACCACCTCGATCTCGGTCAGCGGCACCGGCACGCCGACGCGGCCGGCCTTGACCGGCCTGCCCACCGGGTTGAACGTGAGCACCGGGCCGGCTTCGGTCAGGCCGTAGCCCTCGTACACCGGCGCGCCGACCGCCTCGCGCCAGCGCGCCAGCGTGGCCTCCGGCAAGGCGGCCGAGCCCGAGTAGCAGGTGTGGACGGTGCTCCAGTCGGACGTTGCGAAGCCCGGGTGCGCCAGCAGGCCCACGAAGATCGTCGGGCTGCCCAGGAACACGCCGATGCGCTCGCGCGCGACCGTGGCCAGCACATCGTCGGGCTGGTAGCGCGCGAGGATCACCAGCGTGCTGGCGCAGTTCAGCGACAGGAACAGCCCCATGGCCATCGCGTAGGCGTGCGAGAGCGGCATCATGCACAGGACGCGGTCGCCGCGGCGCGTGGGCAGCAGCGCCTCGCGCTGCGCCACGTTGACGGCGATCGCGCCGTGCGTCAGCTGCACGCCCTTGGCGCGGCCGGTGGTGCCGCCCGTGTACTGCAGCAGCGCCAGCGCATCGGTGGCCGGCAGCGGCGGCAGCTCGGGCGCCGCGGCGGGCGGCTCGTCGAGCCGGCGCGCGCCTTCTCCGACGACGACCAGATGGGCCACGCCGGCACGCCGGGCCAGCGGCTCGGCCATCGCAGCCAGCGGCGCGTCGACCACCAGCACCGCCGGCGCCGCATCCTCGAAGATCGCCGCCAGCTCGTACGCCGTGTACAGCGAATTGAGCGGCACCTGCTGCGCTCCGGCCGCCAGGGTCGCCAGGGCGGCAATGCACGCGTCGTTCGAGTTGCCCATCAGCGTCGCGACCCTGCCACCCTGGGCGCCAAGCGACTGCAATTCGCGCGCAAAAGCGGCGACGCAAGCCAGATAGCCCGAATAGTCCAAGCGGCGCTCGCCGAACACCAGCGCCTCGCCCTCGGGCGCGGCCGCGGCCGCTGCGGCGAGCATATGCACCACCGTCGGCTGCACGTGCGGCAACACCGGCGCCGCGGGACTCATCGAACGACCTCCGCACTGGGCCCTGTGCCATGCACATCCGACGCCGGCGGCGCCGCCTTCAGGCCCAGGTAGGACTCGATCACGCGCGGATTGCCGGCCAGCTCGGCGGCCGCACCCTGAAGCACCAGCTCGCCGGTTTCCAGCACATAGCCGGTGTCGGCGATCTGCAGCGCGGCGCGCGCGTTCTGCTCGATCAGCAGGATGGCCACACCGTCTGCGCGCAGGTCGGCCACGATATGCAGAATGTCGCGCACGATGCGCGGCGCCAGCCCGAGGCTGGGCTCGTCGAGCATCAGCAGTTTCGGCTTGGCCATCAGCGCGCGGCCGATCGCCAGCATCTGCCGCTCGCCGCCCGACAGCGTCACCGCGAGCTGATCGCGCCGTTCGGCCAGCCGCGGGAAGCGCGCATAGACCTCGCGCAGGTCGTCCGCGGCGCCCTTCTCGCCCCGCCGCACGCGCTGGAAAGCGCCCAGCCGCAGGTTGTCCTGCACGCTCAATTCGCCGAACAATTCGCGGCGTTCCGGCACCAGCGTCAGGCCGGCGGCCACCCGCGACTCCACCGGCACCGCGGCGACGTCGGCCCCGGCATAACGCACCGAGCCCCGGCTGGGCAGCAGGCCCATTAGCGCCGCCAGCAGCGTCGACTTGCCCGCGCCGTTGGGTCCGATCACCGTGACGATCGACCCCGCTTCCACATCCAGGCTGACGCCGTGCACCGCCTCGACCTTGCCGTAGGCCACATGCAGGTCGCGCACTTCGAGCAGGCGGTTCTGCGCTGCGCTCATTCCACCCCCCCGAGGTAGGCTTCGATCACGGCCGGATGGTTCTGAATTTCCTGGGGCAGGCCCTCGGCGATCTTTTCGCCGAAGTCCATCACGACCAGCCGGTCCACCAGGCCCATCACGAACTCCATGTCGTGCTCGACCAGCAGGATGCTGACGCCCTCGCCGCGCAGCCGCCGCAGCAGCTCCGAGAGCTGCTGCTTTTCCCCATAACGCAGGCCGGCGGCGGGCTCGTCGAGCAGCAGCAGCATCGGGTCGGCGGCCAGTGCGCGGGCGATCTCCACCACCCGCTGGCGCCCCAGCGGCAGGCTGCCGGCGCTCTCGTGCATGGACGCGGCCAGCCCGACGCGCTCGATCTGCCGCGCGGCCTCGGCCAGCAGGCGGGCTTCCTCGGCCCGGTTGGTGCGCAGCATCGCGGCGACCGTGCCCTTGGAGCCGCGCAGGTGCGCGCCCAGCGCCACGTTGTCCAGCACCGACATGCGCGACACCAGGTGCACATGCTGGAAGCTGCGCGCCAGCCCGCGCCGCGCGATATCGCGCGAGGGCTTCCCGTCGATCCGCTCGCCCAGCAGGCGGACCTCGCCGCTGGTGGCTTCCAGCGCACCGCTGATCAGGTTGAACATCGTGGTCTTGCCGGCGCCGTTGGGGCCGATCAGCCCCAGGATCTGGCCGGCACGCAGCGAGAACGAAATGTCCTTGACCGCGACCAGGCCGCCGAAGCGCTTGTGCAGGTGGCTGCAATCCAGCAGCGGCGTGCCGGGCGCCGGCCGCTCGCGCCGCGGCATCGGCGCGGCGTCCAGCGGCGCTTCGCTGCGCGCGGCACGCGCGGGCCGCCACGACTGCGGCCACCAGCGCGCCAGCGCCGGCACCAGGCCTTCGCGGGTGCGCCGCAGCAGCAGGATCATGAGCACGCCGAACACGATGGTTTCGTAGTTGCCGGTCGCGTGAAACAGCATCGGCAGCAAGTCCTTCAGCCACTCCTTGGCCACGGTCATGATCGATGCGCCGACCAGCGCGCCCCAGACGCTGCTGGCCCCGCCGATCACGGCCATGAACAGGTAGTCGATGCCGGCATTGACGCCGAACGCATGCGGGCTGACGAAGCGCAGGAAATGCGCATGCAGCCAGCCGGCCACACCGGCCAATAGCGCCGCCTGGATGAACACCACCTGCTTGAGCGCGCCGGTGTCGACGCCGCAACTCTCGGCCATCGCGGCGCGAAAGCGCAGCGCGCGGATCGCGCGTCCCGAACGCGAATCGAGCAGGTTCTGCGCTGCCACCAGCGCGGCCAGCACGATGACCCAGATCAGCACGTACGACTTGCGGCCGCTATCGAAAACCCAGCCGGCAATCGAAACCGCCGGCACGTTGTCGATGCCGCTGTACTGCCCGAGCTGCGGCAGGTTGCCGAAAACGTAGTAGATCGCGATGCCCCAGGCAATGGTGGCCAGCGACAGGTAATGCCCCGACAGGCGCAGCGTGATCCAGCCGATCAGCGCCGCGCAGGCCGCCACCAGCAGCAGGCTGGCGCCCAGCCCGAGCCAGGGCGATCCGCCCGCCAGCACCGTGAGCGCCGCGGTCGCGTACGCGGCGATGCCGACGAAGGCCTGCTGGCCGAACGAAACGATGCCCGCCACGCCGGTCATGACCACGAGGCCGAGCGCCACCAGCGTGGCCAGCCCGATGTAGTTCAGCAGCGTGATCGGGAACGCGGGCAACAGCAGCGGCGGCAGCGCCAGCACCAGCAGCGCGCCCAGCCACCAGCGCGCGGCACCCGGGAACCAGGTCCGCTCGCGCGGCAATTCGTCTTCGCGGGCCGCGCTCATTCTTCTTCGTCCTCCACGACCGGGTGGCGCGAGGTGAGCGAGCGCCACAGCAGCACCGGGATCAGGAAGCCGAACACGATGCTTTCCTTCAATGGGCTGGCCCAGAACGAGGCGTAGGCCTCCAGCAGGCCGACAACCAGGGCACCGACCGCCGCCAGCGGGTAGCTCGCCAGGCCGCCGAGGATGGCGCCGACGAAACCCTTCAGGCCGATCATCAGGCCGGTGTCGTAATAGATCGTGGCGATCGGCGAAATGAGGATTCCCGACAGTGCGCCGATGGCCGCCGCCAGCCAGAACGCGAGTTCGCCGGCCGTGGCCGTGGGGATGCCGACCAGCCGCGCGCCGATCCGGTTCATCGCGGTGGCCCGCAGCGCCTTACCGGTGAGCGAGCGTTCGAAGAAGGCCCACAGCGCCGCCATGCACAGCAGCGTCGCGGCGAGCACCCACAGGCTTTGCGCGCTGACCTGCAGCACGCCCAGCGGGAACTTGGCATCGGAGATCGGGTTGGTGCGCAGCCCCTCGCCGCCGAACAGCGCGAGCGCCAACCCCGACAGCGCGTAGTGCGAGGCCATCGAGATGATGAACAGCACCAGCACCGATGCGTCGGCCAGCGGCCGGTAGACCACGCGGTACAGCATCGGCCCGAGCGGTATCACCAGGGCCATCGTCAATGCGATCAACCACACCGCATCGAGCTTGCGCGGCGCGGCCCAGGCGGTCAGCAGCGCCAGCGCCACCGGCAGGGCGACGTTGACCAGCACGATGCGCAGCAGGCGCCGCGGCGCGCCTTCGCGCCAGGCGGCATAGCCGTCGAGCAGCGCGATCAGGGCGCCGCCGCCCACCAGCAGATACACCGTGCCGGGCATCACCCCGAGCTGCAGGGTGCCCAGCGTCAGCCCGGCATAGGAAATGAAGTCGCCCTGCGGCACGAAGATGATGCGGGTGACCGCGAAGACCAGCAGCAGGGCCAGCGCCAGCAGCGCGTAGATCGCGCCGGTGGTGACACCGTCCTGGATCAGGAAAAGGGCGATGTCGAAGTTCATCGATTCGGAATGGATCGGTTGAATAAAGAAGAGGCCGGCATGCCGGCCTCTCCCCGCTTCAAGTTACTTCATCAGCCGCCATTCGCCGTTGACGACGTGCACCAGCACGCGCGCGCGCTCGTCCAGGCCGTTGTGGTTGGCGGGCGTGAGGTTGTACACACCGTGCGTGCCCACCACGTTCTTGACGTTTTCCAGTGCGGCGCGCAGCGCCTCGCGGAACTCCGGCGTGCCGGGCTTGGCCTTCTTCAGCGCCACGCCCGCGGCGGCGTCCAGCAGCAGTACGCCGTCATAGGTGTAGCCGGCGAAGGCGTTGCGGGTGTCCTTGCCGAAAGCGGCTTCGTAGCGCTTGACGAAGTCGAGCGACACCTTCTTGGTCGGGAAGTTGTCGGGCAGTTCCTCGGCCACGATCAGGGCGCCGGTGGGCGCGATCGCGCCTTCGGCCGCCTTCTTGCCGGTCTGGATGAAAGGCAGGTTCACCGTGCCGTGGTTGTGATAGATGGGCCCCTTGAAGCCGCGCTCGGCCAGCGCGATCTGCGGGGTCGCGCCGGGCGAACCGGAGCCGCCCACGATGACCGCGTCCGGCGCCGCGGAAACGATCTTCAGCACCTGGCCGGCCACGCTGGTGTCGGCGCGGGCATAGCGCTCGTTGGTGACGATCTTGATGCCGTCGGCGGGCGCCAGCGACGTGACGGCGTTGTAGACCAGGTCGCCCCAGGTGTCGGAAAAGCCGATGTAGCCCGCGGTCTTGATGCCCTTGGACTTCATGTGGTCCATCACGGCGCTCATCATCAGCTCGGTGGTTTGCGGCACGACGACGGTCCAGGCCTGGCGGTCGGGGGCCAGCGGCGGCATTGGCGTCAGCGCGACCAACGGCGTCTTGGATTCGGCCGCCACCGCCGCCATCGCCACGGCGGAAGGCACGCCGTTGGAACCCATCATCGCGTCGACCTTGTCCTCCGAGACGAATTTGCGGGCGTTCTTGGCGGCGTTGTCGGGCTTGGACTCGTCGTCCAGGATGATGTAGCGCACCGGCTCGCCGCCCAATGTCTTGGGCACCAGCTGGAACGCGTTCTTGTACGGAACGCCCAGCGAAGCGCCCGGCCCGGTGGTGCCGAGCGAGACGCCGATGGTGATTTCGGCGTTCGCCGTGGCGGCGACCAGAGCGCAGGCGGCGGCAAGTAGCGTGAGGCGGATCGATTTCATGATGTCTCCTATTAGTTGGGGGGCGAAACGGAACTGTTGCTTCAGGCGACGACGCCGGCGGCGTAGAGGGATTGAATCTCGCCGGGTGCCAGGCCGGCCTCGGCCAGCACAGGCGTCGTATCTTGCCCGTATTTGGGCGCAAAGCCCAGCTCAGGGCGGCCTCCCGGCAAATCCACCGCCATCGGCGGCATGTGCAGGGTGCGGCCATCGGGCATGACGGTGCGGGTCAACTTGTCGCGCAGCTGGGGCAATTCGCGAGTCTGGCGGATGTCGTGGATGCGGGTGGCGGGAATGGTCGCGCCGCGCAGGTCGGCCAGGATCTCGTCGGCCGTGTGCTGCACCGTGACCGCGCCGATGTCGCGGTGGATCGCCGCGCGCTCGACATGCCGGCCCTCGTTGGTCTGGCGCACTTCATTGCCGACGACCGTGAATTTCGGGATCGCCGTCAGGCGGCGCCACTGCACGTCGCTGCCGATCGCCAGGAAAACGAAGCCGTCGCGGGTCGGGTAGACGTTGGTCGGGATGAACTTGCGATGCTCGTTGCCGGCGCGGGTGATCTCGTCGGGCTTGCAGTCGAAATCGATCAGCGGCAGCACGGTGATGAGCCACGAGGCCGCGGCCTGCAGCATCGAGACATGGATGTCCTTGCCGGCGCCGGTTTCATGGCGCTCCAGCAGCGCCAGCATCACGTTGGCGTAGAGCTCGTCGCCGGCCTTCAGGTCGATCACCGGGATACCGGCCAGCATCGGCGGGCCGTCGCGCTCGCCGGTCACTTCCATGTAGCCGGCCATCGCCTGGATCACCGGGTCGTAGCCGGGCGCCTCGGGAAACGCCGGGCCCATCGCCGAGATACCGGCCCAGATCAGGTCCGGTTTGGCCTGGCGCAGCAGCGCCGGATCGATCCCCAGCGCACGGTAGCGCGAGGGCACGGTATTGCAGCAGAACACATCGACGTCGAGTTCGCGGACCAGCCGCGCCACCAGTTCGTGGCCGCGCGGGTCCTTCAGGTTGATCGCGATCGCTTCCTTGCCGACGTTGGGCGCGATGAAATAGCTGCGCCGGTCGTCGTCGACGACGCGGCTGCCGATGTAGCGGTTCGGGTCGCCGCGCAGGCCCTCGCCGCCGGTCGCCTCGATACGGATCACGCGCCAGCCCAGCTGGGCGAAGCGCAGCGTGGCGTATGGCAGCGACAGCGCCTGCTCCATAGACAGCACGGTGCGCCGCTTCATGGTGCCTCCGCTAGGAAATTCAATCGCATATTTGAAATGTCTCTTCGGGTTGGGGTGTCGTAGTCAATCGCTCAGCCGCCCGCAATCGGGGGGGCCAAAATGACTTCGTCCTCGTCATGCACGGGATAGCTTCGATCTGCGTAGTGGAGATTGACTGAGACCATCACGACATCAATGTATTCAAACGCGCTCTTGAATCGTTCGTCCTGGGTCGCAAGCCAGTCGAGCAACATGCCCACATTCTTGACCTCGTTCGGCAGAACGATGTGTTCCGAGGCACATCCCATGCTGTCTCGAAGCCAAGCGCAGTACCGTAGCTTCATTCGCGCTCAAGCTTCCACGATGCCGCGCAAGCCGTGCCTGATCACCTTGTGCATTCATTGCCTCGTCTCGTGGATAGCGCGGGCAACCGTTTCCGGCGACATCGGCGGATTGAAGATGCGGACCCCGGTCGCGTTGTACAGCGCATTGGCAATGGCCGGCGCAATGACGATCGTCGGCAACTCTGAAATGCCCTTGGCGCCATACGGTCCTTCGGCGCAATTGCTCTCGATGAAATGCATATCGAGCGGCGGCATCTCCGGCGCCGTAATGAGCTTGTAATCGCGGAAACAGGGATTCTTCAGCATGCCCTTTTCGATCCGCATGTTTTCGCTCAGGGCGTAGCCGAGGCCGATGGCGATGCCGCCTTCGATCTGGCCTTCCAGCCCCATGCGGTTGATGACACGGCCGACATCCTGCGCCACCGTGACCTTGTCCACCTTGATCTCCCCGGTCAGCGTGTCGACGGTGATTTCGGCGATGTGCACGGCGTGGGAATAGGCAGCGGAGTGGTCGGAGATGTGCCTGGCGCCCTCGGGCTCGCTCTTCGGCTCGTAATAGTCGGTGACCATCACCAGTTCGGGCTCCGCCTGGAAATGCATCTGTCGCAGCAGGCGGTCCAG
>DATNBX010000035.1:0-6931 GCA_035571795.1 Ramlibacter sp. | reverse complement strand
ACAACCGCCGAGGCGATCGGCGGACCGCGCCGGAGAAGGTCCCGGCCAAGCGCGGCACCCGAGGAAAGGCAAGATGAGTCAATCGATGAAACCCACCGTCGGATTCATCGGCTTGGGCCGCATGGGCAGGGGCATCGCCGGCCGGCTGGTCGGCGCGGGGTATTCGCTCGCGGTCTACAACCGTACTGCGGGCAAGGGCGACGAACTGCGCAGCGCCGGCGCTGCCCTGGCCACCTCGATCGCCGAAGCCTGCGCGCAGCGCGAGGTCGTGATCACCATGCTGGCCGATGACGCCGCGCTCGAGGCGGTGGCGCTGGGTCCCGCCGGCGTGCGCAACAGCCTGGACGCCGGCGCGATCCACCTCGTGATGGGCACCCATGGCGTCGACATCGTGCGCACGCTGACTAGCGCCCACGCCGCCGCCGGGCAGGTGCTGGTCGCCGCGCCGGTGCTTGGCCGGCCCGACGCGGCGGCGTCAGGCCAACTGGGCATCGTGGCTGCCGGCCCGGCCGAAGCCTTGCTGCGGTGCCGGCCGCTGTTCGACCGGATCGGCAAGCGCGTCTTCGAGGCCGGCGCCCAGCCCGAGGCGGCGACTTCGGTCAAGCTGGCCAACAACTTCGTGCTCGGTTGCGCGTTGCAGGCGATGGCCGAGGCGTTCTCGCTCGTTCGCAAGACCGGTGGCGATCCCCAGGTGCTGTACGAAGTGATGACGGAGGGGCTGTTCGCAGCCCCGGCGTACAAGGTCTACGGCCGTCTCATGGTCGACCAGGCCTTCGAGCAGGCCGGCTTCACCACCCGGCTCGCGTTGAAGGACATGAACCTGGTGCTCGCCGCGGGCGCGGCCCAGCAGGTGCCATTGCCCAGCGTCAGCCTGCTGCGCGATCGGTTGCTGGGTGCGATGGCGCACGGCGAGGCCGAGCGCGACTGGGCGGTGCTGGCGCGCGAGCAGGCCCGCGCCGCCGGGTTGGAATGAGAGGCACCACGCTACGGATCCGACCGTGCCGATGAACGACGACAAATACAACGCGACTCCCGGCCAGCCCCTGTTCGAACTGCGCGGCATCAGCAAGTCGTTCCCCGGCGTGCGCGCGCTGGACGACGTCTCGTTCGAGATCCATCCGGGCGAAGTGCATATGTTGCTGGGCGAGAACGGCGCCGGCAAATCGACACTGATGAAGGTGCTGTGTGGGGCCTACGCCGCCGACGCGGGCGAGTTCCTGCACCGCGGCGAGCGAGTCCAGATCCGCGGGCCCGTAGACGCGCGCCGCTATGGCATCGCGGTAATCTTCCAGGAATTCACGCTGGTCCCCTATCTGAACATTGCGCAGAACATCTTTCTCGGGCGCGAGTTCAAGTCGAAATTTCCCGGCGCTGTCGATGCGGCCGGCATGCATCGCGAGGCGCGGCGCATCCTCGACCAGCTCGGCCTGGCGCTGGATACGCGCACCATGGTGGCCGACCTCGGCGTCGCGCACCAGCAGATGATCGAGATCGCCAAGGCGCTGTCCCAGCAGGCGACGATCCTGGTGCTGGACGAGCCGACGGCGGCGCTGTCGGAGCGCGAGACCGAGCGCCTGTTCGCGATGATCGACAAGCTCAAGGCCGACGGCGTGGCCATGGTCTACATTTCGCACCGCATGGCCGAAGTGCTCGAGCTCGGCGACCGCATCACCGTATTGCGCGACGGCCGAAAGATCGCCAGCCGCATGCCCGGCGAGACATCGCCGACCGAACTCGTGACCCTGATGGTCGGACGCAAGGTCGACACGTCCTATGCCAGGACCGACCGCCCGCCTCCCGGTGCCCGCGTCCTGGACGTGCGCAACGTGCATACCGGCAGCGGGCTCGTCGATGTTTCGCTGAACGTTCACGCCGGCGAGATCGTCGGGCTGGCCGGGCTGGTCGGCTCGGGGCGCACGGAGGTCGCGCGCGCGATCTTCGGCGCCGACCGTGTGACAGCCGGGACGGTCGAGGTTTTCGGCCAGCCGCAAACCGGCGGCCCGGTCGGCGCGCGCGCGCTGGGCGTGGCGCTCATTCCCGAGGGCCGCAAGACACAAGGGCTGGCGCTGATACGGTCGGTGGCCGACAACCTGCTGCTCGCCGGCCTGCGCAGCCGTTTCCCCCGAGGCTGGTTCTCGCCACGCCGTGGCATGTCCATCGCCCGGACACTGATCGAGCGGCTGCGCGTCGCCGCAACGGGGCCCATGCAACGCGTCGGCTTGTTGTCGGGCGGCAACCAGCAGAAGATCGTGATCGGCAAGTGGCTCAACGCCGATTCAAAGCTGTTCCTGTTCGATGAACCCACGCGCGGCATCGACGTCGGCGCCAAGGCCGAGATCTTCGCGCTGATCGACCAGCTCGTGCGCGAAGGCGCGGCCGTGCTGATGATCAGCTCCGAGCTGCCCGAGATCATTGCCGTGTGCGATCGCACCTATGTCATGCGCGAGGGCCGCGTGGCCGGCGAGCTGCCGCGCTCGCACATGTCCGAACAATCGATCCTGACGCTGGGAATGCACGATGCATGACGCAGTGACCGCCACGCTACCGCCGGGCCTGATGGTTCGGCTCAAGCGCGCCGGCAGCGCAGGCGGCGCCGCGAGCGTGCTGCTGGTGCTGTTCGCGGTGTTCGCGTTGGCTGGCGGCAACTTCCTGACGCCGGACAACCTGGTCAACATCGCGCGGCAGTCGACGATCCTGCTGCTGCTGGCGCTGCCGATGACTCTCATCATCCTGACCGAAGGGCTCGATCTGTCCATGGGCGCGGTGCTGACGCTGTGCAACGTCGTGCTGGCGCTGGTCGCCGTCAAGACCGGCGGGCTGGCCGTCGCGCTGGCGGCGGCGCTGGCGGTGGGCTTGGCCTTCGGCCTGCTCAACGGCGCTTTGGTCGCCGTGCTCGGCATCCCTCCATTCGTCGCGACGCTGGGCACGCTCGGCGTGGCACAGGGGCTGGCACTGGTGGCGACCGACGGCCAGAGCGTTGTCGGCATACCGGATGTGGTTCAGGAGCTCAGCAGCGGGCGCTGGTTCGGCGTGCTGCCGACGCCGATCGGCATCGCCGCGCTGGCCTACGTGGGAATCCACCTGTTGCTATACAGGACGCGCTTCGGCGCCTACGTGTTCGCGCTCGGCGGCAACCGCGAGGCGCTCACGCTGGCCGGCATCAACGCGCGCTTTCATCTGATCGCGGTCTACGCGCTCGGCGGGCTGATGGCCGGGCTGGCCGCTCTGCTGCTGACGGCGCGCATCAATTCCGGCCATCCGACCGCCGCCATCGGGATGGAGTTCGACGCCATCGCCGCAGTGGCGGTCGGAGGCACTTCGTTCGAGCGCGGCAAGGGCTGGCTGTTCGGCACGGTGCTTGGCGTGCTGGCCGTCGGCGTTCTGCGCAATGGCCTGAACCTGCTGTCGGTGCCCTCCTCGGTGCAGGTCTCCGCGATCGGCGTGCTGGTCATCGTGGCTCTGCTGATCGACGCATTTCGCGGGGGTCGCCGATGATCGCCTTCGCCCTTGACACGAAGACAAGGCTGCTGGGGCACGTGCCGCAAGGCGCGCGCGGCGTCGTCGCCCGGCTTGCCGCCATGGCGGCCATCGCCGCAGCCATGTCGTTCGCCAGCGATGCGTTCCTCACTTCCAACAACCTCCTGAACGTGCTGCGCCAGGCGAGCCTGCTGTTCCTGCTCGCCTCGGGCCTGACGCTGGTGATCCTGACCGCCGGTCTCGATCTGTCGGTCGGTGCCAACGTGGCAATTTCGGCTTGCCTGGCGGCCACTGCCATCAAGGCGACCGGCTCGCTTTCGCTCGGCGTCGCAGTCGGCCTCGGCGCGGGCCTTCTGGTCGGGCTGGCCAACGGCTTGCTGGTGACGCTGCTGCGCATACCGCCGTTCATCGCCACCTACGGCATGCTGTGGATCCTGCACGGCGTGACCTACTGGTTCATGAAGGGCGAGACCATCCACGGTTTCCCGCCGGCCTTTCGCGCCGTCGGCAGTGGCTACTGGCTCGGGGTGCCGATTCCGGTCTACGTGATGGGGCTGTTCCTGGCCGCCGGCATCCTCTTCGCCCAGCGCACGACCTGGGGCCAGGAAATCTATGCGATCGGGGGCAACCCGGAAGCGGCGAAGCTGTCGGGCGTGCCCGTCGAACGGCGCCTCGTGCTGGTGTACGTACTCAGCGGCGCGATGGCGGGGCTGGCCAGCCTGATCTTCCTGGCGCGGCTGAACTCAGCGGAAGGCGACATCGGCGAGACGCTCACGCTACCGGCGATCGCCGCCGTGCTCATAGGCGGCACGTCGCTGTTCGGCGGCGTTGGCTCGATGCTCGGAACCTTGGTAGGGGCATTGATCCTCACCCTCGTCCTGAATTTCATGAACCTGCTGACGATCAACTCGAACTGGCAACCGCTGGTCACCGGCGTCATCGTGGTTCTGGCGGTATTTTTGGACAACCTCACACGCAAAGGAGACTCTCGATGAAAACCCTGCAGACCATGACCCTCACGCTTGCGGCCCTGGCCGCCCTGGCAGGCGCCAGCGCCGCCCGCGCCGACAACGAGCGGCTGGCCGTCTTCACGAAAAACCAGACCAACCCTTACTTCCAGGTAGTGCGCCTGGGCACCGAGGCGGCTGCCCGGCAGATGAAGGCGACGGTCACGCACTACGTGCCGACCAAGCCCGACAGCATTCCCGAGCAGATGAGCCAGATCGAGGACGTGATCGTCAAGAAGCCCGACGCGATCGTCTTCATTCCGGTGGACTACAAGGCGATGGCGCCTGGCGTGCAGAAAATGAACACGGCCAAGATCCCGGTGGTCAACGTCACCGACCGCAGCGAGGCCGGCACTTTTGTGTCGTTCGTTGGCGCGAGCGATTACGACCTGGGCAAGGAAACCGCTCGCGCCCTGTTCAAGGCCATGGGGGGCAAGGGCAACGTGATCGCGATCGAAGGCGTCAAGGGCACGCTGACCAACACCGACCGCCTGCGCGGCGTGCGCGACGTCATGAAGGACTACCCCAACATCAAGCTGCTCGCCGCACAACCGGGCAACTACCAGCGCCTGCAGGCCCTGCAGGTGATGGAAAACCTGATGCAGTCGTATCCGCAGATCGACGGCGTGTTCGCGGCCAACGACGCGATGGCCTCGGGCGCGATCGAGGCCCTGGAAGGCGCCAACCGCAAGGCGCTGGTCGTCGGCATCAACGGCACCAAGGAGGCCATCGACGCCATCAATGCCGGCAAGATGCTGGCGACCGGCGACTACAACGGCTTCCTGCAGGGCTGCCTGGGCACGATGGCGGCGCTGCGCTCCCTGCGCGGCCAGCCGGTGCCCAAGGAAATCGTCCTGCCCGCTTCGGTGATCGACAAGTCCAACACAGCCAGCCAGGCGGTCCCGGTGGAACAGCGCAGCTGCCCGCGCTGGGAGGATACGGTCAAGTCCTGATCGTCGGCCGCCCATCCAGCTTGCCGACCCATGTCATCTTCCGAATCCGCACACCTCGTGACGCACCCACACGCAAACGCCGCGGATCGCGAATTTGGTATTCTGGCCCCCAACCCGACGGCCGGCCCGCACCGGGCGGCGTGGGACTGGCCAGACATGGTATCCGGGAACTTCATCCAGCAGATGCAGCGCGAGTGGGAGCGCTTCATCACCACCGGCGAGCTCGATCCGCAGGTCGTTCGACCGCCGGTGGCGGCATCGTGGCGCCGCTGCGCGCAGCTGGGCATCGACCCACGCGCACCCAAGGCGCCGCCGAAGCTGAGCGCCCCGCAGCTGGGCGAACTCAAGGCGCGCAACCGCCAACTGCTGGAGACCGCGCTGCCGTTCATGGAATTCCTGTGCAGCGCGGCGCGCGGCACCGGGTTCATCCTCGTCATCACCGACGCGCAGGGCGTGGTGCTGGAGCTGTTCGGCGACGACGAGGTCCTGGACGTGGCGCGGGGCAACAACTACGTCCCGGGCAGCTCGCGCGAGGAATCGCTGGTCGGCACCAACGCGATCTGCCTCGCGCTCGAGCAGCGTGAGCCGATCCAGCTCACCGGCGCGGAGCACTGGAACGTCCGCCACCATGAATGGACCTGCGCGTCGGCGCCGATTTTCGGCCCGGGCAAGGAAGTGCTGGGCGCCGTGACGCTGTCGGGCCATTCGCTCCAATCCCATCGCCACACGCTGGGCATGGTGATCTCGGCCGCGGAGGCGATCCACGACCGCCTGTGCGAGCGCGAGGCCGCGCAGCACAGGAGCCAGCTGGACGCGCTGCTGGCCACGATCATCAACTCGCTGTCCGAGGCCTTCATCACGATCGACGGCACGGGGCTGGTCAGCAGCGTCAACCCCACTGCCGCGCGCAAGCTGGGCATCCGGGCGGAGCAGGCACTGGGCAAGAGCGTACTGCGCCTGTTTCCGTCCAGCCCCGAGCTGATCGGCGTGCTGGAGGGCGGCGCCAGGCAGCAGAACCCGATCGAGGTCGTGAACGAATCGGGGCGCGGGCACTTCATCGTCACGGCCTACGTGATGCACGCCGAGGGTGCGCCCCAGGGCGCCTTCCTGGCACTGCGCGAACGCAAGGAATTCCTGAACGAGGTTCGCGAGATCTCCGGCTTCGACGCCGTCACCCGCTTCGAGGACATCGTCGGGAAGTCACCCGCGTTGCGGCGGCAGATCGAACTGGCGCGGATCACCGCTCGCCAGAACTCGCGGATCCTGATTACCGGCGAGACCGGAACCGGCAAGGAACTGTTCGCCCAGTCCATTCACAACGGATCGCCGCGCAGCCGCGGGCCATTCGTGGCACTGAACTGCGCGGCGATTCCGCGCGAGTTGCTGGAAAGCGAGCTGTTCGGCTACAAGGGCGGCGCGTTCACCGGTTCGCGCAAGGCCGGACAGGTGGGCAAGTTCGAGCTGGCCGATGGCGGGACGATCTTCCTGGACGAG
>DATNBX010000034.1:0-12143 GCA_035571795.1 Ramlibacter sp. | reverse complement strand
GAAAGTGATCACCGTGCGCACCACCGGCTTCGATGCGGCCGCGGCAACCGGCGGCTCGGCCCCGGTGGAAACCGTGAGCGCGGCGGCCGACACCGGCAAGACCAAGTTCCTGGGCAACGAGATCGCCAAGAACGACCGGCCCGAGCTGACGGCTGCGAAGGTGATCGTCTCGGGCGGGCGCGCGCTGGGCAGCGCCGAGAAATTCAACGAAGTGATGACGCCGCTCGCCGACAAGCTGGGCGCCGCGCTGGGCGCCAGCCGCGCCGCGGTCGATGCGGGCTACGCGCCCAACGACTGGCAGGTGGGCCAGACCGGCAAGATCGTGGCGCCGCAGCTGTATATCGCAGCGGGCATCTCCGGGGCGATCCAGCACCTGGCCGGCATGAAGGATTCCAAGGTGATCGTGGCGATCAACAAGGATCCGGAAGCGCCGATCTTCAGCGTCGCCGACTACGGGCTGGAGGCGGACCTGTTCGTGGCCGTGCCGGAACTTATCAAAGCTTTGTGACGTTCACTCCCTCCCCCTCCGGGGGAGGGCAGGGGTGGGGGCACGAGCGCCGGCACTCATCCCAACCTTCCCCCGGAGGGGGAAGGGGCACGACATCGGAGAAATTGCCATGAGCTACAAAGCGCCCCTCAAAGACATGCTGTTCGACATCCGGCACCTGGCCGGGATCGACGAGATCGCCGGGATGCCGGGCTTCGAAGAGGCGGGCTTCGAGACGGCGCAAGCCGTCCTCGAGGAATGCGCCCGTTTCAACGAGGGGGTGGTGGCGCCGCTGAACGTCACGGGTGACCGCAATCCCTCGAGCTGGAACGACGGCCGGGTGACCACGACACCCGGGTTCAAGGAAGCGTATCGGCAGTACTCCGAGGGCGGCTGGCAAGGCCTGCAGCATCCCACCGAATTCGGCGGCCAGGGCCTGCCCAAGACGATCGGCGCGGCTTGCGTTGAAATTCTCAACTCGGCGAACCTGAGCTTCGCGCTGTGCCCGCTGCTCACCGACGGCGCGACCGAAGCCTTGCTCACCGCCGGTTCCGATGATTTGAAAGCCGTTTTCCTGGAGAACCTCGTCAGCGGCAAATGGACCGGCACCATGAACCTGACCGAGCCGCAGGCCGGCTCGGACCTATCGTTGGTACGCACGCGCGCCGAGCCGCAGCCCGACGGCACCTACAAGATTTTCGGCACCAAGATTTTCATCACCTACGGCGAGCACGACATGGCGGAGAACATCGTGCACCTGGTGCTGGCCCGCGTCAGCGGCGCTCCCGAAGGTGTCAAGGGCATCAGCCTGTTCGTGGTGCCGAAATTCATGGTCGGCAAGGACGGCTCGATTGGCGCGCGCAACGACGTGCAGTGCGTGAGCATCGAGCACAAGCTGGGCATCAAGGCGTCGCCGACGGCCGTGCTGCAATTCGGTGACGGCACGGCGGCGAGCATAGCGAGCAGCGCCGGACCCGGTGCTGTGGGCTACCTCGTAGGCCAGGAAAACCGCGGCCTCGAGTACATGTTCATCATGATGAACGCGGCGCGCTACGCGGTGGGCGTGCAGGGCATCGCGGTTGCCGAGCGCAGCTACCAGCAGGCGGTGGAGTACGCGCGCGAGCGGATCCAGTCGCGGCCGGTGGACGGATCGATCAACGCCAGCGCGCCCATCATCCATCATCCCGACGTCAAGCGCATGCTGATGACGATGCGAGCCTTGACGGAAGGCTGCCGCGCGATGGCCAGCGTGGCCGCCGCCGCGTACGACGCGGCCCATCATCATCCCGATGCGCAGGTGCGCCGGCAGAACGAGCTCTTCTACGAGTTCCTGGTGCCGCTGGTCAAGGGCTACAGCACCGAGATGAGCATCGAAGTGACCTCGCTGGGCGTGCAGGTGCACGGTGGCATGGGCTTCATCGAGGAAACCGGCGCAGCCCAGTACTACCGGGACGCGCGCATCCTCACCATTTACGAAGGCACGACCGCGATCCAGGCCAACGACCTGGTGGGCCGCAAGACCGCCCGCGACGGCGGCCAGACCGCCAAGGCCTTGGCCGCGCAGATCCAGAAGACCGAAGCGGAACTGGCGAAGCGCGACAGCATGGCCGCGCGTGCCGTGCTCAAGCGCCTGGCCGCTGCACGCGAGGCGTTCGTGCAGGTGGCGGATTTCGTCGCCGGAAACACCAAGGCGTCGCCCAACGCGGTGTTCGCCGGCTCGGTGCCCTACCTGCTGCTCGCGGGCAATCTGGTGGCGGGCTGGCAATTGGCCCGCTCGCTGCTGGCGGCCGAGGACCTGCTGGCCAAGGGCGAAGACCAGGCTTTCATGCAGGCCAAGATCGCCACCGCGCGGTTCTATGCCGACCATATCCTTAGCAAGGCGCCCGCTGTGCGGGACGCGATCGTCGAAGGCGCGGAGAGCGTGACGGCCTTGGCAATCGAGGCGTTCTAAAACTCAAACATTTGATTTTCACTGTCCGGAATCCTCATGTCCCACCTCCCCAAGGCCTTGCAGAAACTGTCCATCCCCGTGATCGGCGCGCCGCTGTTCATCATCAGCAATCCCAAGCTGGTGATCGAGCAGTGCAAGGCCGGCATCGTCGGCTCGATGCCCGCGCTCAACGCCCGGCCCGCGTCGCAGCTGGACGAGTGGCTGCACGAGATTACCGAGACGTTGGCCGCCTATGATCGCGCCCACCCCGACGCTCCCGCCGCACCATTCGCGATCAACCAGATCGTGCACAAGAGCAATGACCGGCTCGAGCACGACATGGAAATGGTGGTCAAGTACAAGGTGCCGGTGATCATCACTTCGTTGGGCGCGCGCACCGACGTGAACGATGCGATCCACAGCTATGGTGGCATCGTGCTGCACGACATCATCAACAACATGTTCGCGCACAAGGCGGTGGAGAAGGGCGCCGATGGCCTGATCGCGGTTGCCGCCGGCGCCGGCGGACACGCCGGCATCAAGAGCCCGTTCGCGCTGATCCAGGAAATCCGCCAATGGTTCGACGGGCCGCTGATACTCAGTGGCTCGATCGCCACCGGCGGCGCCGTGCTGGCCGCGCAGGCGATGGGCGCCGACATCGCCTACATCGGTTCCGCCTTCATCGCCACGCAGGAAGCGCGCGCCTCCGACGCCTACAAGCAGGCGATCGTCGACTGCAATTCGGACGACATCGTGTACTCCAGCCTGTTCACCGGCGTGCACGGCAACTACCTGAAGCCGTCGATCCGCGCTGTCGGGCTGGACCCCGACAACCTCCCCGAAGGCAACGCGAAGGCCATGAGCTTCGGCGGCGGCGAGGGCTCCAAGGCCAAGGCCTGGAAGGACGTCTGGGGCTGCGGCCAGGGCATCGGCGCGGTGACCGAAGTGACCGGCGCGGCGGCGCTGGTGGCGCGCCTCAAGCGCGAATACCGCGAGGCGCAGCGGCGATTGCTGCCGCAGGACGAGGTGCTGGAGGCGGCTTGAGCCTGTGAGTCAGGGCCGCCCGGTCACGCGCTGCACCATCGCGTACAGCACTGACATCTGCAAGCCGCTCTTCAGCGCATAGTTGGGGTCGACCTGGTTCGAGTAGCCCCACCAGTCGAAGCACGCATTCGGGTTCGTGGGACCAGGCGCGGAACTGGCGATGGTGTCGGGATAGAGCACCACCAGAGCGTTGGTGTCCGCCCATTCGTTGATGCCCGCCTCGGCCACCCAGCGGTTCCCGATGAGCGCGGACTGCTGCAGGCAGCCATGGAGAGCGAGCACGAACCCGCACGTCTTGCCGTTCAGGCATGACTTGGGAACGAAGACGCTGCCCGTCGGACTCATGGAAACGTTCGGTGACGCCCCGAACTCCGTCTGGTCGAAGGTCATCAGCGACCCGCGCAGCTTCGCGTCGTTGCGCGGGGCCAGCGAACCCAGGAACATGGTGAGCCAGGTCCTGACCGAATCGTAGACGGCCCCGTTCGCCGAGCACCTCACCATGAAGGGGCTGCCAAGGGTGCCGCAGTCGAGTTCACCGTCGGGCGATTCCCAGCCGTGCTCGGCCGGGAACGTGTTGTCGAAGCGGACGTTGGCCCCATAGCGTAAGTATTCGGATTGGAGGTCGGCCATCTCGAGCGGATTCACCACTTGGTCCTGTGTGCCGGACCAGAGATAGACCGGTTGCCTGGAAAGATTCGTCACCGGGTCGATCGTGCCCAACGCAGATTGCTGCTCGAGGTAAGCCTCGGAAGCCGCGAGCGTGCTGTTGTAGGAAGCCTGGTTGGTCGGCAGCGTCAGGCCGCCACAGTTCGCCAGGGCAGTCGCCGCGCCGCCGGCGCCCGCGCACCAGTACACGCCGCCAGCGTAGATCGCGGCCCCCTTGAAGATCGAAGAGTGCGCCATGTGCATCTGCACCGCAGCGAAACCGCCCGACGAGATGCCGGCCACGAAAACCTTGGCCGGGTCGATCTGGTAGCGCTGCAGCCGCACCACCGCGGGCGCAGGAGCGACCGCTGCGTCACTGGTCAAGGCCGCCGCTAACGGCTGCACGGTCTGCGACGCTGCCGTCGGGGCGGCTGTCTCGGCACCGCCTCCGCACCCCACGAGCCCGAGCGCAACGACGGCTGGCAACAGCAACCTGAGGTTGAAGCGCAATGTCATCGCGTCATTCTCCTTCCCGCTGGGCATGTCGAAGCGGTGTACGGACAGTTGCGGATGACCGCGTTCGTTGCCGCCTGAGCGTGGGTCAAACTCTGAGCGTGAGAAACTGCAGCGCCTGTCAGAAAACGGCGCATCCACCTGTCAGAACAAGGTGGCAGTTCAGCTGCCAGGCCCGTAGCTCAATGTGCCGGCCCGGCCCCAGAACACCCGGTACATGTAGATCGTGTACACGATGATCGCGGGCAGCGTGATAGCCACGCCGGCGAAGATGAAGATCAGTGACTTCGTCGCGCTGGCGGCCTGCCAGATCGTCAACCGGTCGATGACGATATAGGGGTAGAGGCTGTAAGCCAGCCCCAGGAAAGCCATTACGAACACCAGCACCGCGCTGGCGAACACCACCCAGCCATAGCCGGCGTTCACCACCTTGGGTCGGCCGGTTACATGGAACGCCGCGTAGAACGCGACAGCGCACGCCACCGGAATCGGCAGCAGGCCGATGAACTGGGGCATGCTGAACCAGCGGTCGAACACGGTCTGGCTCACCAGCGGCGAAGCCAGCGAGATGCCGATCAGCGCGGCGCCCATCGGCCATAGCACGCGCCGGGCCCAGCGCACGGCCTTGAGCTGCAATTCATCGCCGGTCTTCATGATCAACCAGCCGGCCCCCAGCATGGCATAGCCGGTCGGCAACGTGAGCGCGATGCCGAGGTTGAAAAGCGAAGGCCACAGGCCGTGGTCGAACCCGGTGAGATAGCTGCCCAGCATCCAGCCCTGCGCCATCGCTGCCAGCAGCGAACCGAACGCGAACAGCCGGTTCCACGTCGTCTTGTGCGTCTCCTTCGCCTTGACGCGGAAGTCGAACGACACGCCGCGCAGGATCAGGCCGATCAGCATCACGGCCACCGGCAGGTAAAGCGCCGACAAAACGATGCCGTGGGCCAGCGGAAACGCGATCAGCAGCACCCCGATGCCCAGCACGAGCCACGTTTCGTTGGCATCCCAGAACGGGCCGATGCTGGACACCATGACGTCCTTTTCGTCATCGGTCGCGAACGGCAGCAGCAGCCCCACGCCCAGGTCGTAGCCGTCCAGGACCACATAGGCCAGCAGTGCCAACCCCATCACCGCCATGAAGACCAGCGGCAGGATGTCGGCCCAGGAGAAAGTCATCGCGTTCCCCCGTTCACGCCGGCCGGGCCGACGGCATTCCCGCCTTGCGGCTTTTCGCCTTGCCGGGGGTCGGTTGTGCCGCATGGCCGGCCATGTACATCAACACCAGGACATACGCGCTCAGCAGGAAGGCGTAGACCACCAAGTAGGCGATGAGCGTAGAGGCCACCATGGCCGGCGGATGCTCAGCCACCAGATCGGCCGTGCGCAACAGGCCATACACCATGAACGGCTGGCGCCCGATCTCGGTGACGAACCAGCCAGCCAGGGTCGAGACCCAGCCGGAGAAAGTCATGGCCGCAAGCAGCCGCAACTGCGTGCGCGAAACGAGCAGCCCGTCCGCGCGATTCCGGCGCCACAGTGTCCAGGCGCACGACCACGACACCAGCAGCATCAGCACGCCCATGCCTACCATGACGCGGAAGCTCCAGAACACCGGCGCCACCGGCGGGCGCGCATTCGGAAATTCGTTCAGTCCCTTGAGCTCGGCGTCCATGTCGTGCGCGAGGATCAGGCTGGCAAGCTTGGGCACTTGCAGCGCGTAGTCCATCCGCTGCTCTTTTTCGTTGGGCCAGCCGATCAGCGTCAGGGGCGCGCTGCGCTCGGTATGCCAGATTCCTTCGATGGCTGCGATCTTGGCCGGCTGATGTTCGAGCGTGTTCAGGCCATGCAGGTCGCCGGCCAGGATCTGCAACGGGATCGCGATGGCGGCTGCCGTCACGCCGGCCTGCAATGCGCGGCGGGTGCCGCCGTTGGCCGTGCCGCGCAGCAGCTGCCAGGCCGATAGGCCCGCGATCAGGAACGCAGCCGTCAGCGTCGAGGCCAGCAGCTTGTGCACGAGCCGATAGGGAAAGGACGGGTTGAAGATCACGCCCAGCCAGCTTGACGCGTGGAACCTGCCCTCGATGATCTCGTAGCCGCCGGGCGTTTGCATCCACGAATTCAGGCTGAGAATCCAGAAGGCCGAAAGCGTCGTGCCTGCAGCGACCATCAGCGTCGCCACCAGGTGCACGCGTTCCGACACCCGGTCGTGGCCAAACAGCATGATCGCCAGGAACGTGGCTTCGAGGAAGAACGCGGTCAGGACTTCATAGCCCAGCAGCGGCCCCGCGATGTTGCCGGCGCGTTCCATGTAGCCCGGCCAGTTGGTCCCGAACTGGAAACTCATGGTGACGCCCGTGACCACCCCGATGGCGAAGGTCAGCGCGAAGATCTTGGTCCACAGGTAGTACGCCTCTTCCCAGCCCTGGGCAGCCGCCGTACCTTTCGCCGCGCTACGGCGCAGCCGGAAGTACAGCAGGAACCAGCACAACGCGATGTTGATGGTCGGGAACAGGATATGGAAGCCGATGTTGGCGGCGAACTGGATGCGCGAGAGCAGCAGCGTGTCCATGGCCCATTATGGGCGGGGCCGGCGCGCGTGTGGCGCCCCGCCACCTCGGCCGCGCGTTACCGGGCGCGCTGCCTTCCTACCCCATGGTCGCGTCCGCCGCAGGCGGCGCGTTTCGTGTTGGAGCGAAGCGGATCAGTGCAGCCGGTCGGCCATTTCGCGCAGTTCCACGGCTGCGGCGGCGCGCTCCTTCGTGGGCAGCCGGTCGAGGTCGATCAGCACCCGCATCCCCAGGCGTTCCCACTGGTACACCTTGCGGGCGGTCGAGCGCAGATCGGCCTCTTCCTGCACCGCATAGGCCTGGATCGGATCGGCGAAGCCCTTGACCATCAGTGGCTCCTGCTCTTCGGCCAGGATCTCGTCACGCACCAGTCCATAGGTTTCCTTGGAGATCAGGACACCGCCGGGGTCGGCGGCCTGCTCCAGCCGGGCCGCACGGTTCACCTCGACGCCGATGATGGTGTAGTCCATGCGCAGGTCGCTGCCGAAGTTGCCCACATCGCAATATCCGGTGTTGATGCCCATGCGGACCTGGAACGTGTGGTCCAGCCCGATTTCGCGCCACAGGACCTGCAGCTCGGCCATCCTGCGCTGCATCGCCAGCGCCATCTTCACGCATTGCAGCGCGTCTTCCTTCACGCCGCGGGTGTCCGGGTCGCCAAAGAAGATCACCATGGCGTCGCCGATGAACTTGTCCAGTGTGCCTCCGTACTCCAGCGCGATCCGCGACATCTCGGTGAAATAGCTGTTGAGCAAGAAAGTGATGTCCTCCGGCTGCCACTTCTCGGTGGAAGCGGTGAAGTCCTTGATGTCGGAGAAAAACACCGTGAGTTTCTTGCGCTGGGTGCGGATCTCGGCGTCGCGCGAACCGTCGAACAGCGACTTGTACACCTGCGGCGCCAGATACCGGCCCAGTTTTTCCGACAGTGCCTGCAGCCTGCGCGCGTTGCCGCTGCGTTCCAGATGCGTGTTCACGCGGGCCATCACCACCGGCGGGCTGATCGGCTTGGTGATGTAATCCACCGCCCCCAGGTCCAGGCCGAACTGCTCCTCTTCGATGCTGGACAGCGCAGTGAGAAAAATGACGGGGATTCCGCAGGTGACCGGGTTCTTGCGCAGGCGCCGCATCACCTCATAACCGTCCATGCCAGGCATCATGATGTCCAGCAGGATGAGCGCGGGAGGCTCGGTGGAACAGGCCATGTCCAGTGCCTCTTGACCCGAGGAGGCGGTCGCCACGTCGTACTCGTCCTCGAGCAGTGCGCTCATCAGGAACAGGTTATCCGCAGTGTCGTCGACCACAAGAATCTTGTGCTTGTGGCCGGCAGGGTTGCTCGCTTCCATGTGGTCTTGCCTTTGTCAGGAAAATTGCCGCGCGAGGCGCAGTGACACATGAATGAGAACATCCGCGCCTGCGGCCGAGCTACGAAAAACGCGCACCACCGCTAGGCAAAAAACTGTCCGCTCAAAGTATTAAAGCGTTACAGGTAGTTCCGCAGCCTTGCGCCAGTGAGGCGGCGCCAGCATACTGGTTATATGTACAGCTATGGAGCATGGCACTGTGGCTGAAGTGCGCATTCCGGTGGAGGCGATCAAAGGTCGCGGCTCCGCCACACGGCTGGCGCACCGGTTCGAGCTCGATACACGCGGCGCCTTCGACGACGGCTGGGGCACGCTGGCCGAAGGCCTCGCGCAACTGCGCGAGGCACCACGCACCGAAGTGATCTGGGAGGAAGCGCGCAGCATCATCACCAGCAACGAATCGCCCGACGTCTATTTCGATCGTTCCATCAATCCCTACCGCGGATGCGAACACGGCTGCATCTACTGCTATGCGCGGCCAACCCACAGCTACCTGAACCTGTCGCCGGGGCTGGACTTCGAAACGAAGATCATCGCCAAACGCAACATTGCTGCGCTGCTGCGGGCGGAGCTCTCGCGCAGGAGCTACGAACCCCGTCTGATCGCGATCGGCACCGCCACCGATTGCTATCAACCGGTCGAACGCGAATTGCGGCTGACGCGCTCGGTGATCGAGCTGATGCACGAGACAAGCCACGCTTTCTCGCTGGTGACCAAATCGAGCGGGGTGGAGCGCGACCTGGACCTGATCGCCCCGATGGCGCAGCGCAAGCTGTGCTCGGTGAACGTGACGATCACGACACTGGATGCCGAACTCACGCGCAAGCTCGAACCGCGTGCGGCCGCGCCGCACCGGCGCCTGCGCGTGCTGCGTACGCTGGCCGAGCATGGCGTGCCGTGCGGAGTGAGCCTGGCGCCGCAGATTCCGTTTCTCACCGAAGACATGGAGCAGGTGCTTCAGGCCGCATGGGACGCGGGTGCTCGCAGTGCCTTCTATCATGTGCTGCGCCTGCCGTGGGAGGTCAGCCCGCTGTTTCGCCAATGGCTGGAGCTGCATTACCCGCAACGCGCGGGGCGGATCATGGCGCGCATCCATGACATGCGCGGGGGCAAGGACTACGACAGCGATTTCGCCACGCGGATGAAAGGCAGCGGCCCCTGGGCCGAGCTGATCGCGAAGAGATTCGCCAACGCCGCCGGCAGGCTGGGCTTCAACCGCGAGCGCGTCGAGCTCGATACGAGCGCATTTCGGCCGCCGGCGGCCGCTGGCCAGGGATACCTTTTCTAGATTGTGCGGAGACGAGGCGCCGCAAGGCAGTTGCTAAAACCGGCCGTTGAACAAGACGAACGCGCTGGGGGCGAGCACCGCGGCCGCCGCGAGGATGCCGGTCATGTTGACGCCGAGTTGCTGACTGCCCGGGAGCCTGCGCACCCGCGTCTTGCATATCCACACGGCAGGCGGCAGCGCCAGGCCGGCGAGGATCGCGCCCACCTGCCAATGAAGCAGGCCGCGCCATGAAGGCAGGCCTGACCAGCCCATGCCCACCGATGCGGCGTCGGCCGGTACATCTGCCTGCCAGGCGGCGCTCGCAGTGAGCGCTGCGGCGAAGACGATCAGCAGCGCAGCCGGCTTGAGTGTCTTGCGCCAGCCTAGCAGGCTGAGAATGGCGCCGCCCGCAGCCCCGGCGAACGCGCCGGTCATGAGAGTCCTTCCCAGGCTGCCGCCGACTGCAGAGCCTCCCAAATCCCGCCACAAGGCCACGTTGCATGCGAATCCCACCCACAGGCTGGTCAGCAGGATGAGCCAGCCGGGGTGCGTTGCCACCCGCGTTTCACCCGCGGCCAAAATCGAGGAATAGCCGGTCGAACGGAAGAGCTTGAGCGCCATGGCCGCATTTTGCGCTCATCCGTAGGATTGCCAAATACGGGTAGGTGCCTAGGCGCACGCGTTTACGCGCTGAAGAATCCCTTCAACTTGTCCGCCCAGCTCTCCTCGGTCGGCGAATGCTTGGAGCCGCCTTTCCTGAGGGACTCGTCGAGTTCGTTGAGCAGCTTGCGCTGGTGGTCGTTGAGCTTGACCGGCGTTTCGACCGCCACATGGCAGTACAGGTCGCCGGGGTAACTCGAGCGCACGCCCTTGATCCCCTTGCCGCGCAGGCGGAACTGTTTGCCGGCCTGGGTGCCTTCGGGAATGTCGATCGCAGCCTTGCCTTGCAGCGTCGGCACTTCGATTTCGCCGCCCAGGGCCGCCCGCGTGAAACTGATCGGCACCACGCAATGCAGGTCGTCGCCGTCACGCTCGAAGATCTCGTGCTTCCTCAGGCGAATCTCGATGTACAGGTCGCCCGGCGGCCCGCCATTGGTGCCCGGCTCGCCGTTGCCGGCGCTGCGGATGCGCATGGCGTCGTCGATGCCCGCCGGGATCTTCACCTCCAGCGTCTTCTGCTTCTTGACCCGGCCCTGCCCGTGGCAGGTGGTGCACGGTTCGGGGATGATCTTGCCGGAGCCGCGGCAATGGGGGCAGGTCTGCTGCACGCTGAAGAAACCCTGGCGCATCTGCACCACGCCCTGGCCATGGCAGGTGGTGCAGGTCTTGGCTTGCGTGCCGGGTTTGGCGCCGTTGCCGTGGCAGGTGTCGCATTGTTCCCAGGACGGAATGCGGATCTGGGCCTCCTTGCCGAACGCCGCTTCCTCCAGCGTGATTTCCATTGCGTACGACAGGTCGCTGCCACGGTAGACCTGGCGCCCGGCGCGGCCGCCGCGCTGCTGGCCGAAGATGTCGCCGAAGATGTCGCCGAAGGCTTCCGCGAAGCCGCCGAAACCTTCCGCGCCGCCCGCGGCACCACGCATGTTGGGGTCCACTCCGGCGTGGCCGAACTGGTCATAAGCCGCACGCTTGTCGGTATCCGACAACATTTCGTAGGCTTCCTTGGCCTCCTTGAACTTGGCCTCCGACCCCTTGTCCCCCTCCTGGTTGCGGTCGGGGTGGTGCTTCATCGCCAGCTTGCGATAAGCCTTCTTGATTTCCTCTTCCGAGGCGTTCTTGGGAACGCCCAGGACCTCGTAATAGTCTCTCTTGGTGGCCATGTTCTTCGATCAACTTATCCGGCTACAACGCGTCGCCGCCTGACGCATCCGATTTCGCTCCAGCAAAAACGCCGCGTTGACGATCCCGCAGGGTATCGTTCGAACGCGGCGATTTAATTCGGCGCTACGCGTCCGAATTAACCTTTCTTGACTTCCTTCACTTCGGCATCGACCACATTGTCGTCTGCCGGTTTGTGAGACGCCGATTCTCCGCCATTGCCGCCGGCTGCGCCAGCACCGGGGCCGGCGCCACCGCCCGCCGCGGCCTCGGCCGCCTGCTTGGCCTGCATGTCGGAGTACATCTTCTCGCCCAGCTTCTGGCTGGCCGTCATCAGCGTGTTGGTCTTCTCCTCGATGGCGGACTTGTCTTCGCCCTTGAGCGCTTCCTCGACGTCCTTGAGCGCGGATTCGATCTTTTCCTTCTCGCCGCCATCGAGCTTGTCGCCGTACTCGGCCAGGCTCTTCCTGACGCTGTGCACCAGCGCCTCGCCCTGGTTCTTCGCCTGCAC
>DATNBX010000033.1:0-13052 GCA_035571795.1 Ramlibacter sp. | reverse complement strand
TGAGTACGGCAAGGACTGGTGGTTCAAGGTCTGGGGCCCGGACAAGCTGGCCGACGAGGGCATCGGCCGCGCCGACGACTGGATCATCAAGGGCGAGGCACGTACCGCCAAGTGGCACGGCTTCGGCAACCTGGCCGAGGGGTTCAACATGCTGGACCCGATCAAGTCCACCATCGTCACCCCCGGGATGGACCTGAACGGCCGGTTCGCCAAGACCGGCATTCCGGCCAGCATCGTGACCCGCTTCCTGGCCGAGCACGGCATCATCGTGGAGAAGACCGGCCTGTATAGCTTCTTCATCATGTTCACCATCGGCATCACCAAGGGCCGCTGGAACACCATGCTGACGGCGCTGCAGCAGTTCAAGGACGACTACGCCAAGAACCAGCCGATGTGGCGGATCCTGCCCGAGTTCTGCCAGCAGTTCCCGCGCTACGAGCGCATGGGCCTGGCGGACCTGTGCCAGTTCGTGCACGAGCTCTACGCGAAATACGACATCGCCCGGCTCACGACCGAGATGTACCTGAGCGACCTGACGCCCGCCATGAAGCCCAGCGATGCCTTCGCCTATATCGCCCACCGGAAAACCGAGCGCGTGGCGATCGATGAGCTCGAAGGCCGCATCACCACCTCACTGGTCACGCCGTATCCGCCGGGCATCCCGTTGCTGATCCCGGGCGAGGTGTTCAACAAGAAGATCGTCGACTACCTGAAGTTCGCCCGCGAATTCAATGCGCAGTGCCCCGGCTTCGAGACCGATATTCATGGCCTGGTCGAGGAAGAGACACCGGACGGCAAGCGGTCCTACTACGCCGATTGCGTGAAGGCAAACGGTTCGTAGGGTCCGGGCGGCACCCGGCGTGCAGGCAAGCGCGGCATGGATTGCGGGTCAAGCCCGCAATGACAAATCCCTCAGGTCTCTACCACGGCCACCGCGGTCTGGCTGAACCCGGCATCGACGTACGTGATCTCCGCCGTCATGCCGGCCGCCAGGTCGCTGAGCAGGAAGGCGGCGACGTTGCCGACATCGTCGACCGTTACATTGCGCCGCAGCGGCGACGCGTTGGCACAGATGCTGAGCAGCTTGCCGAAGTCCTTGATGCCGCTGGCAGCCAGCGTCTTGATCGGCCCGGCGCTGATGCCGTTCACGCGCATGCTGCGGCCGTCCGGCAATTGCCCGACCGCCTCGGCCAGGTAGCGCACCGACGCTTCCAGGCTGGCCTTGGCCAGCCCCATCGTGTTGTAGTTCGGGATGGCGCGCATGGCGCCCAGGTAGGTCAGCGTCAGCAGGGCGGACTTGTCATTGAGATAGGGCAGGGCCGCCTTGGCCATGGCGGGAAAGCTGTAGGCGCTGATGTCCAGGGCGATGCGGAAATTCTCCCGCGACAGGCCGTCCAGGAAATTGCCGCCGATGGCTTCGCGCGGCGCATAACCGATGCTGTGGACGAAGCCGTCGAACTTCGGCCAGGCCACCGACAGGTCCTTGAACAGCCGGTCGATCTGCGCATCCTCGCCGACATCGCAGTCGTAGATCAGCTTGGAATCGAATTCGGCGGCGAATTCGGTGATGCGATCCTTGAAGCGCTCGCCCACGTAGCTGAAGGCAAGTTCCGCCCCCTGGGCATGGCACGATTTGGCCACGCCATAGGCAATGGAGCGGTTCGACAGCAGGCCGGTGATCAACAATTTCTTGCCAGCAAGGAATCCCATAGGTCTCTTTGTTTGAATAAATCTGTGCAGAATTGTCGCATGCGAGGTTTGCTCTTCCTTCTGGGCTGGCTGGCGGCTGTTCCATGCTGGGCGGCGCACGGCTACGCCCTTTGGGACGATCTCAAGTATCCGGCCGGTTTTGCCGCTTTCGACTACGTCAACGTCCAGGCTCCCAAAGGCGGCGAGCTGCGCCTGGTGAGCAACCAGCGCTACTCCACCTTCGACAAGTACAACCCTTTCACGATCAAGGGCGCGCCACCCGCGTATCTGGCGACCCTGATGTTCGACTCGCTGCTGTCCGCGTCCATGGACGAAACCGCCTCGGGCTACGGCCTGCTGGCGCAGGACGTCGAGGTGGCCGGCGACCGGCTTAGTGCCACCTTCCGGCTTCGGCCGGAAGCGCGCTTCCATAACGGCGGCCCGGTGGAGGCGGCGGATGTGAAGCACAGCTACGACACGCTGATCGGCCCCTACGTCTCGCCGAGCTTCAAGACGCTGCTGGAGGATGTGGCCGGCTGCGACGTGATCGACGCACGGACCGTGCGCTTTCGCTTCAAGAAGCCCAATCGCGAGTTGCCCCTCACGGTGGGCGGCCTGCCGATCTTCAGCCGGGCCTGGGGCATGGAGAACGGCAAGGCCAAACCGTTCGACCAGGTGGTGATGGACATTCCCATCGGCAGCGGCCCGTACAAGATCGGCCCGGTGCGCTTCGGCAAGGACATCACCTATGTGCGCGATCCCAACTACTGGGCCCGCGACCTGAACGTCAAGCGCGGCAATCACAACTTCGAGCGCATCACCGTGAAGATCTACAAGGACAACACGGCGCGGCTGGAGGCCTTGAAAGCGGCCGAGTTCGACTTGATGAGCTTCTATTCGGCCGGGGACTGGGCCCGCCGTGTGAACGGCAAGCGCTTCGACACCGGGGAGCTGGTCAAGCACGCCTTCCCGCACAAGCAGCCGGCGGGATTCCAGAGCTTCGTGCTCAACAGCCGAAGGCCCTTCCTGTCCGACCCGCGCGTGCGCGAGGCGCTGGATTGGGCGCTCGACTTCGAGTGGATGGACCGCCAGATGTTCTACCGCGGCTATCCCAGGGTGCGCGACCTGTTCGGCAACACCGATTGCGCCGCGAGCGGGTTGCCTTCGGCCGAGGAAGTGGCCCTGCTCGAGCCCTGGCGCGCCAAGGTGCCACCGGCGGTATTCGGCCCGATGTACGAGCCGCCCACCACCGAAGGCCCGGGGCATTCGCTGCGAGACAACCTGCGCCGTGCCCAGGCGTTGTTGAAGCAAGCCGGTTGGGAATACCGCGACGGCGCCCTGCGCAATGCCAAGGGCGAGGCCTTCGTGCTCGAGTACCTGGACAGCAAGGAGGGCGGTGTGCGCACCTTGTCGCCGTGGATACGCAACCTGGAGAAGCTGGGGATCGAGCTCAGGTTCGCGCCGGTCGATTTCGCGCTGTACCAGCAGCGCCTGGACAAGTTCGAGTTCGACGTCACCACGATCAACTTTCAGGGCACGCACAACCCGGGCCAGCAGCTGGCGGACATATTCGGCAGCAAGGCGGCCGACACCGAGAATTCCGGCAACTACATGGGCGTGAAAAGCCCGGCCGTGGATGCCTTGGTGACCGCCGTGGTGGCCGCCAGGAGCAAAGCCGAATTGCTGCCCGCTTGCCGGGCGCTGGACCGCGTCATCATGCACAGCCACTACCTGATTCCGCAGTGGACCCTGACGTCGCACCGCCTCGCCTACAACGCCCACCGGCTGGCGTTCAAGGACCCGATGCCGCCCTATGCGGGCGCCGAAGAATGGGTGATGTTCACCTGGTGGTTCAGGGGCCCGGCCCAGGATTCAGTGGCAATGAAAGGACCGTGAATTGTTCGCCTATATCACCCGGCGCCTGCTGCTGATGTTGCCCACGCTGATGGGCGTGCTGCTGGTGACCTTCGCGGTCATCCAGTTCGTCCCCGGTGGGCCGGTGGAGCAGTACCTGTCGGAGGCCAAGGGCTTCGGCGGCATCGAGTCGGGCGGCTCCGCGTATCGCGGCAACCAGGGGGTGGACCCGAAACGGCTGGAGCAGATCAAGGCGCTGTACGGATTCGACAAGCCGGCCCACGAACGGCTGCTGCAGATGCTCGGCAACTTCGCGCGGTTCGACCTGGGCAGGAGTTTCTTCCAGAACAAGGACGTCTGGACCCTGATCCTGGAAAAGCTGCCGGTGTCGATCAGCCTGGGCATGTGGACTTTTCTGATCAGCTACGGCGTCGCCGTGCCTCTGGGCGTGGCCAAAGCGGTGCGGGCCGGCACCCGCTTCGATTTCGTCAGCACGCTGATCATCCTGCTGGGCTATGCGATTCCCGGCTTCGTGCTCGGCGTGGCGCTGCTGGTGGTCTTCGGCGGCCAGTTGCAGTGGTTTCCGTTGCGCGGACTGACGTCGCAGAACTGGGAGGAGCTGGGCTGGGGCGCTCGGATCGTCGACTACCTGTGGCACATCACGCTGCCCGTGACTGC
Source organism: Ramlibacter sp. (assembly GCA_035571795.1). Classification (GTDB taxonomy): domain Bacteria; phylum Pseudomonadota; class Gammaproteobacteria; order Burkholderiales; family Burkholderiaceae_C; genus Ramlibacter. The sequence continues at coordinate 8,831 of DATNBX010000033.1, read as the reverse complement.
GATGGTGTTCGGCAGCTTCGCCGTCACGGCCATGCTGACCAAGAACTCGTTCCTGGAGGAAATCCGCAAGCAGTACGTCCTGACGGCGCGTGCCAAGGGGTTGCCGGAAAACCGCGTGCTGTGGAAACATGTCTTCCGCAACGCGCTGATCCCGATCATCACCGGATTTCCCAGCGCGTTCATCGGTGCATTTTTCACCGGCTCGCTGCTGATCGAGACGCTGTTCTCGCTCGATGGGCTGGGGCTATTGAGCTACGAGAGCGTGATCCGGCGCGACTACCCGGTGGTGCTGGGGACGCTATACCTGTTCACGTTGATCGGGCTGGTGACCAAGCTCATCAGCGATCTTTGCTATGTCTGGGTGGACCCGCGTGTCAAATTCGATTGACCTGATCGATCCGGCCCCCATTCATCTGTCGCCGGGCCGGCGCGCCTGGCTGCGATTCAAACGCAGCCGGCTCGGCTACTGGAGCTTGCTGATTTTTTCGACGATGGTGGTCCTCAGCCTGATGGCGGAGGTGCTGTCCAACGACCGGCCGCTCATCGTGCGTTACCAGGGCCAGACCTATTTTCCGGTGCTGCGCGACTACTCGGAGCAGACCTTCGGTGGCGACTTTCCCACGCCAACCGACTACCTGGACCCGTTCATCCGCGAGCGCATCACCACCGGCGGAAATTGGGCGATTTATGCGCCCAACACCTATGGGCCCAAGACCCTGAACTACTTTGCGCGCTCGCCGAGCCCGGCGGCGCCTACCAGCGAAAACGTCTTCGGCACCGATGACCGCGGCCGCGACCTGCTCGCGCAATTGATCTACGGCTTTCGCGTCAGCGTGCTGTTCGGGCTGGCGCTCACCGTGACCGGCACCGTCCTGGGCATATTGGCGGGGGCGGTCCAGGGCTATTTCGCCGGCAGGACCGACCTGGCGTTCCAGCGCTTCATCGAGATCTGGAGCTCGATGCCCGAGCTGTACCTGCTGATCATCTTCAGCGCGATCTTCGCGCCCAGCATCGCGCTGCTGCTGATCCTGCTGTCGCTGTTCGGATGGATGGGGCTGTCCGACTACGTGCGTGCCGAATTCCTGCGCAACCGCCAGATGGACTATGTACGTGCCGCCCGGGCGCTGGGCGTGGGAAACGGCCGCATCATGTGGCGCCATATCCTTCCCAACAGCATGACGCCGGTGGTGACGTTCCTTCCGTTTCGCATGAGCGCGGCCATCCTCGCGCTCACTTCACTGGATTTCCTGGGGCTGGGCGTGCCGCCGGGAACGCCATCGCTGGGCGAATTGCTCAGCCAGGGCAAGGCCAACCTCGATGCCTGGTGGATCTCGATCTCGACGTTCGCGGTGCTGGTCATCACGCTGCTGCTGCTGACCTTCATGGGCGACGCCCTGCGCGACGCGCTCGATCCGCGCAAGGCTGAAGCATGAGAACTGCGCAGCATCGTTCTCTCGCTCTCTCTCCGGGCGAAAGCCAAGGGGAGGGTCCATGAACAACTTGGTCGAGGTCAAGGGCCTGCGCGTGGCTTTCGGCGACAAGGAGGTCGTGCACGGGGTCGACTTTTCGATCGCGCCGGGCGAGAAGCTCGCGCTGGTGGGTGAATCTGGCTCAGGCAAGACCGTGACCGCCCTCAGCCTGTTGGGGCTGGTCCAGAACGCGCGCGTTAGCGGTTCGGCCCTGTTCGCCGGTGCCAACGACTCCGTGGCGCCCCGGGATTTGTTGTCGCTGTCCGAGCGTGAACTGCTGGCGGTTCGCGGGCAGGAAATTGCCATGATCTTCCAGGAGCCAATGACGGCGCTGAACCCGCTGTACACGGTTGGCGACCAGGTCGCCGAGGTCCTTCAGCTCAAGCAGGGATTGACCGGGCGGCAGGCCTGGGAAGCCGCCGTCGCCGCGCTGGCAGCGACCGGGATTCCGGAGCCCGAGCGGCGCGCCTACGCCTTTCCGCACCAGCTGTCCGGGGGCCAGCGCCAGCGCGCCATGATCGCGATGGCCCTGTCCGGACAGCCCAAATTGCTGCTGGCCGACGAGCCCACGACAGCGCTGGACGTGACCCTGCGCGGGCAAATCCTGGACTTGCTGGCCGAGGTGCAATACCACAACGGCATGGCCGTGCTGCTGATCACGCACGACTTGAACCTGGTGCGCAAGTTTGCCGACCGGGTGGCGGTGATGGAGGACGGCTATCTGGTCGAGCACGGGCCGGTGGACCAGGTCTTCGCGCTCCCGAAGCACGCCTACACGCGCAAGCTCATCGATAGCAGGCCGGTCCGCAATGTGAGCGACAGGCCGACCATTCCGGAGCCACCAGTCATGCAAGCCAGCGCTATGGAGGTGAGCTATCCGGTACCCATCCCGGGATTCAGGGGCTGGTTCAGGAAGGGCTCATTCATCGCGGTGCGCGGGGCGGGCTTTTCCATTGCGCCGGGCCGCACGCTGGGCGTGGTCGGCGAATCGGGCTCGGGCAAGTCGACGCTTGCACTGGCGGCGCTGGGGCTGATGCCCCACAAAGGCGAGCTGGAAGTGGTCGGCCGGCGCTGGGGTCCCGATGCCGCCGGAAACAAGGCGATCCGCCGGATGGTGCAGGTCGTGTTCCAGGATCCCTATTCATCCCTCTCGCCGCGCATGACGGTGGAAGAGATCGTGGGCGAGGGCCTGCTGGTCCATGCGCCGGGTCTCTCGCCCTCGGGCCGGCGCGAACGCGTCATCCAGGCGTTGCGCGAAGTGGGACTGTCCGAGAACCAGTTTCCCGGCCTGCTGCAGCGCTACCCGCATGAGTTTTCCGGCGGCCAGCGCCAGCGCATCGCCATTGCGCGGGCACTGATCGTCGAACCCCAGCTGCTGATCCTGGACGAGCCCACCAGTGCGCTGGACGTGACGATCCAGAAGCAGGTCCTGAGATTGCTGCAGCGGCTGCAACGCGAGAAACGGTTGAGCTACATGCTCATCACCCACGACGTCGACGTGATCCGCGCAATGGCGCACGACGTAGTGGTAATGAAGGACGGGGACATCCTGGAGGCTGGATCGGTATCCCAGGTGCTGGACGCGCCGCAACAGGACTACACGCGGACACTGGTGGCGGCGGCGTCCTGAGCAAAATGGCGACTCGAGCGAGCCCTCCCGTCACCGTCATTGCCGCGTCGGAGGTCGAAATCACCGCGATGCGGGCGCAGGGTGCCGGCGGGCAGAACGTCAACAAGGTGTCCAGCGCCGTCCACCTGCGCTTCGACATCCCGAACTCTTCCTTGACACCGGAACACAAGCAGCGGCTGCTGGCGCTGCCGGACCAGCGCATCACGCGGGACGGCGTACTGGTTATCAAGGCCCAGTCGCATCGCAGCCAGGACATGAACCGGGCCGAGGCGATGGGCCGTTTGCAGGAACTGCTGGACAGTGTCGCCGTGGCGCCCAGGCCGCGCCGGGCCACCAAGCCGACCCTCGGGTCGAAAAAGCGCCGGCTTCAGGCCAAGAACCTGCGGTCCCAGATCAAGCTGCTGAGGAACCGGGTATCCGAGTAGCCCGACAGCGATGAGGGTGGCCCGAACCGTTGCAAATCAAGGGTTTACGGGGTACAATCTTTGCTTCACGACCAAACGGGCGGGTTCTCACCGCCCGTTTTTTTTGGGGTCGACTTTATCGGGGCACCGCATAGACAGTGGCATTGCAGGACATCGTGGAACAGACCGTAACCGGGCTCGGTTACGAACTGGTGGGCATTGAGCGTTCCGCCGGGGGGTTGCTGCGTATCACGATCGACCTGCCTTGGAACCCGGGCACCGAGCAGTTTGTCAACGTAGAGGACTGCGAGAAAGTGACGCGGCAGCTGCAGTTCGCGCTCGAGGTCGAGGGCGTCGAATACAAGCGGCTCGAAGTATCGTCGCCGGGTATCGACCGGCCGCTGCGGGCGGAAAAGGATTTCGAGCGTTTTGCCGGCGCAGTGATCGACATCACGCTCAAGGTGCCGATGGGCGCGGCGGCGGATGGCCAGGTTGCGGCCAACCGCAAGAAGTTTCGCGGCACCCTGGAGCGTTCGGCCGGCGGCGGATGGCAGATCGTGTGGAGCGACGAGCCGGCCGCGAAGCCGGGCCGCAAGTTGAGCAGGAAGAGGGCGCCCGCCCCACTGCATGCACTAGGTTTTGCGCTGGACGAGCTCAAGGAAGCGCGGCTGGCGCCGGTTGTTGATTTCAAGGGGCGCAAAGCCCAGTCAGTAGGAGAGGCTTGAGATGAATCGCGAATTGTTGATGCTGGTGGAAGCCATTTCGCGCGAGAAGAACGTCGAGCGCGACGTCGTGTTCGGTGCCGTCGAAGCGGCCCTGGCGCAGGCGACGAAAAAACTGTACGAGGGCGACGTGGACATCCGTGTCGCCGTCGACCGCGACACCGGCGACTACGAAACGTTCCGCCGCTGGCATGTGGTGCCGGACGAGGCGGGCCTGCAGCTGCCCGACCAGGAAATCCTGCTGTTCGAAGCGAAGGAACAGATTGCGGACATCGACGTGGACGACTATATCGAGGAGTCGGTGGAGTCGGTTCCGATCGGGCGCATCGGCGCCATGGCGGCCAAGCAGGTGATCCTGCAGAAGATCCGCGACGCGGAGCGCGAGATGCTGCTCAACGACTTCATGTCGCGCGGCGACAAGATCTTCGTGGGCACCGTCAAGCGCATGGACAAGGGCGACATCATCGTCGAGAGCGGGCGCGTCGAAGGGCGGCTGCGCCGCAGCGAGATGATTCCCAAGGAGAACCTGCGCAACGGAGACCGCGTCCGGGCCATGATCATGGAAGTGGACCTGACGCTGCGAGGCGCGCCGATCATCCTGTCCCGCGCGGCGCCCGAATTCATGATCGAGCTGTTCCGCCAGGAAGTGCCCGAGATCGAGCAGGGCCTGCTGGAAATCAAGAGCTGCGCCCGCGACCCCGGTTCGCGCGCCAAGATCGCCGTGCTGTCGCACGACAAGCGGGTCGACCCGATCGGCACCTGCGTGGGCGTGCGCGGCACCCGGGTCAACGCCGTGACCAATGAGCTCGCGGGCGAACGCGTCGACATCGTGCTGTGGAGCGAGGATCCGGCCCAGTTCGTGATCGGGGCGCTGGCTCCGGCCAACGTGTCGTCGATCGTGGTCGACGAGGAAAAGCATGCGATGGACGTGGTGGTCGACGAGGAGAACCTCGCGATAGCGATCGGCCGCGGCGGGCAGAACGTGCGCCTGGCTTCGGACCTCACCGGCTGGAAGATCAACATCATGGATGCGAACGAATCGGCGCAGAAGCACGCCGAGGAAACGGACTCGATCCGCAAGCTGTTCATGGAAAAACTGGACGTGGACCAGGAGATCGCAGACATCCTGTTCGCGGAGGGCTTCACCAGCCTGGAGGAAGTGGCCTATGTGCCCATCCAGGAAATGCTGGAGATCGAGTCGTTCGACGAGGACACCGTGAACGAGCTGCGTTCGCGCGCCAAGGATGCGCTGCTGACGATGGAAATTGCCCGCGAGGAAAGCGTCGAAGAGGTTTCGCAGGACCTGCGCGACCTGGAGGGCCTCACGCCGCAGCTGATCGCCAAACTGGCGGATGCCGGCGTCCACACCCGCGACGACCTGGCCGACCTGGCGGTCGACGAACTCACCGAAATCACCGGCCAGTCGGAAGATGAGGCCAAGACCCTGATCATGAAAGCGCGCGAGCACTGGTTCACCAGCGCCACCGCCGCTCACGAGTAATGTGATGGAAGGCACCAGAACACATGTCCAGTACCACCGTCGCCGAGTTTGCAACCGAACTCAAGAAATCGACCGACACGCTGCTTGAGCAGCTTCGCAGTGCAGGCGTGGCCAAATCGGCCGCGACCGACGCGCTGAGCGAAGCGGACAAGCAGAAATTGTTGGGCTACCTGAAGGCCAGCCACGGCACGTCGGCCGCGCCCGAGCGCAAGAAGATCACGCTGGTGAAAAAGTCCACGAGCGAGATCAAGCAGGCCGACTCCACCGGCAAGGCGCGCACCATCCAGGTGGAAGTTCGCAAGAAGCGCACTTTCGTCAAACGCGATGAAGGCGCGGACACGGCCGTGGTCGAAGCACCCGAGCCCGAGGTCCAGCAGGCGCCCGTGCACCGCATCGACGAAGCCGAACTGGCGCGTCGCGAGGAAGAGGCGCGCCGCCAGGCCGAATTCATCCGGCGCCAGGAAGAAGAGCTCGCGGAAAAACGGCGCCAGCGCCAGGAAGCCGAAGCGCGCGAACGCGAAGCTGCCGACAACGCCGCAGCCCTTCAGGCCGAAGCCGCAACCGCAGAACCGGCGCCGGCCAAGACCGCCGCCAAGGCCGTGGTCGACGAGGCGGCTTCCGCAGTGGCCAAGGCACAGTCCGAAGCCCGGGAGAAGGCGGCAGCCGAATCGAAGGCGCGTGCCGACGAGGATGTTGTGCGGGCGGCCGACCTGGGCGAGCGCCGTCGCAAGGCCGAGGCTGAAGCCGCGGCCATCCGTTCCATGATGTCCACGCCGAAGAAGGTGCTGGTCGCCAGGAAACCGGTCGAAGAGGCCAAGCCGGTCGCCAAAGGCACGGAAGCCGGCAAGCCGGCCGTCAAGGGCACGCTGCACAAGCCGCCACCGGGAGCTCCGCGCGCCAGCGCGCCCGGAGCCGCTCCGGCCGGCGCAGCCCCGGGAGCGGGCAAGGAAGTCAAGTCGGCCAAGCTGTCCTCCAGCTGGGCCGGCGACCCGGCCAAGAAAAAGGCGATCCCGACGCGCGGCGACAGCACCGGCGGCGTCGGCCGCAACAGCTGGCGCGGCGGGCCGCGCGGCCGCCGCAGCAACGATCGCGACCATCGTGACGACATGGTGCCCAGCGCACCGGTCGAGGCGCGCGTGCTCGAAGTGCATGTGCCCGAAACCATCACGGTGGCCGAACTCGCCCACAAGATGGCGGTCAAGGCTTCCGAGGTGATCAAGCACCTGATGAAACTGGGCCAGATGGTCACCATCAACCAGCCCTTGGACCAGGACACGGCCATGATCGTGGTCGAGGAAATGGGCCACAAGGCGGTGACGGCCGAACTGGACGATCCGGAAGCCTTCACCGAACAGGATACCGGTACAGCCGAAGGTGAAGCCTTGCCGCGTGCCCCGGTGGTCACCGTGATGGGCCACGTCGACCACGGCAAGACCTCGCTGCTGGACTACATCCGCCGCACGAAGGTGGCGGCGGGCGAAGCCGGTGGTATCACCCAGCATATCGGCGCCTATCACGTCGAGACCGACCGGGGCGTGATTTCGTTCCTGGACACCCCGGGCCACGAAGCGTTCACCGCCATGCGGGCCCGCGGAGCGCAGGCAACCGACATCGTCATCCTGGTGGTGGCCGCCGACGATGGCGTGATGCCGCAGACAAAGGAAGCCATCAAACATGCGAAGGCGGCCGGCGTGCCCATCGTGGTGGCGATCAACAAGATCGACAAGCCCGACGCCAATACGGACCGGGTCAAGCAGGAGTTGGTGGCCGAGGAGGTCGTGCCCGAAGAGTACGGCGGCGATTCGCCGTTCGTGGCCGTGTCGGCGAAGACCGGCCAGGGCGTCGACACGCTGCTCGAGCAGGTATTGCTGCAAGCGGAAGTGCTGGAACTGAAGGCTCCGGTCGCGGCCATGGCCAAGGGCCTGGTGATCGAAGCCGAGCTGGACAAGGGCCGCGGCCCGGTCGCCACCGTGCTGGTGCAGTCCGGCACGCTCAAGACCGGCGACGTGGTGCTGGCCGGCCAGACCTACGGCCGGGTCCGTGCGATGCTGGACGAAAATGGCAAACCGATCAAGGCGGCCGGTCCTTCCATTCCGGTCGAGATCCAGGGTCTGACGGAAGTGCCGCAGGCCGGCGACGAGTTCATGGTGCTCACCGACGAGCGCCGCGCGCGAGAGATCGCCACCTACCGGGCCGGCAAGTTCCGCAACACCAAGCTGGCCAAGCAACAGGCCGCCAAACTGGAGAACATGTTCTCCGACATGACGGCGGGCGAAGTCAAGATGCTGCCGATCATCGTCAAGGCCGATGTCCAGGGCTCGCAGGAAGCGCTGTCGCAGTCGCTGCTCAAGCTGTCGACCGACGAGGTCAAGGTGCAGCTGGTGTATGCGGCCGTCGGTGGCATCAGCGAATCCGACGTGAACCTGGCGATCGCCTCCAAGGCGGTGATCGTCGGCTTCAACACGCGCGCCGACGCCGGTGCGCGCAAGCTGGCCGAGAACAACGGCATCGACATTCGCTACTACAACATCATCTACGACGCCGTCGACGAGTTGAGGGCGGCGATGTCGGGCATGTTGACTCCCGAAAAGCGCGAGGAAGTCATCGGCACCGCCGAGATCCGCCAGGTCTTCAAGGTCAGCAAGATCGGCTCGATCGCGGGCTGCATGGTCACCTCCGGCGTGGTGCGGCGCTCGGCGCGCCTGCGTCTGCTGCGCGACAACGTGGTGATCTTCACCGGCGAGCTCGATTCGCTCAAGCGCTTCAAGGACGATGTGCGCGAGGTCAAGGAAGGCTTCGAGTGCGGGTTGAACATCAAGAACTACAACGACATCCAGGAAAACGATCTGCTCGAATTCTTCGAAATCAAGGAAATCGCCCGCACGTTGTAGCGCCACGATATCGGGCCCCGGCGTTGTTGGGCCGCCTTGCCGTACATCACAGGTACTGTCAGCGGCGGCCCGCCTGGCCGGCATCCCGATCTCGTGACGCAGCGAATATTTTTGGTATGCCCGCAAAACGATCATCCACTCCGAACCGCGCCTTCAAGGTGGCCGATCAGATCCAGCGCGATCTGACGGAGCTGATCGCGCGCGAGTTGAAGGA
>DATNBX010000032.1:0-26797 GCA_035571795.1 Ramlibacter sp. | reverse complement strand
ACGCGAAACCGGCGTGCATGGCAAGCACCATGATGCCGCCCAGCAGGATGAACAAAGCGTCCGAGCCCTGTTTTAGTGCTTCCATGAAACCCCTCTTTGGATGAATTGCCTGTTATTGGTGCGCTACACGATGAATTCAGGCGTGCGCACCATAACGAAGCAATAAGTACGCCAGAAGTGTGCGTCGAAACGTCGCGGCTACAATGCGGCCGGACTCTTCCGTTGCAAGCATTCCTCGTCTCCACCGGCATCGTCGCCCTGGCTGAAATGGGCGACAAGACGCAACTGCTCTCGCTGGTGCTGGCCGCGCGCTTTCGCAAGCCCTGGCCGATCGCGCTGGGCATCCTTGTAGCCACCCTTGCCAATCACGCACTCGCCGGCGCCGCCGGCACATGGGTCACGACGTTGCTCGGCCCGCAGGTACTGCGCTGGGTGCTGGGCGCGTCATTCATCGCCATGGCACTGTGGATGCTCATTCCCGACAAACTGGATGAAGGAGATGGCGACAAGGAACCGCGCCTGGGCGTGTTCGGCGCCACCGTCGTGGCTTTCTTTCTGGCCGAGATGGGCGACAAGACGCAGGTGGCCACCGTGATGCTGGCGGCGCAATACCAAGCCTTGTTCTCGGTGGTGGCGGGCACGACCCTGGGCATGATGCTGGCCAACGCGCCGGTGGTCTGGTTCGGCGACGCGGTTACCCGGCGCGTGCCGATTCGCATCGTGCACCTGGTGTCGGCGCTGATCTTCGGCGGATTGGGCGCCGCGGCGATTGCGGGCTGGGGTTGATATACTTGATTCGAAGCGCCGATTTGCTCCAGCTTGCGGGCGCTCAATAAATTCAGCTAAAGATCGATCAGCCCGCAGACCCGGCCTCGCTTCTTTAGCGATGCCGGGTTTTCTTATTTTGATGATCGTCACACCGCAATCGATGCAGTTTCCCGACCCGCTTGCCCTGCGCAGCGGCGCGTCGGTTCGCGGCTACGCGCTGGCCTACGAGACCTACGGCACGCTCAACGCCGACAAGAGCAACGCGGTGCTGATCTGCCATGCGCTCAACGCGTCGCACCACGTGGCCGGCAGCTATGAGGGCCAGGAAAACTCCGAAGGCTGGTGGGACACCATGATCGGGCCCGGCAAGCCGGTGGACACCGACCGCTTTTTCGTGATCGGCGTGAACAACCTGGGATCGTGCTTCGGCTCGACCGGGCCGATGCATGTGAACCCCGACACCGGCAGGATCTACGGCGCCGACTTCCCGGTCGTGACGGTGGAAGACTGGGTCGACGCCCAGGCCCGGTTGCTCGACCGGCTGGGCATCGAGTCGCTCGCCGCCGTGATGGGCGGCAGCCTGGGCGGCATGCAGGCGCTGTCCTGGACCTTGCAGTATCCCAAGCGTGTGCGCCACGCCGTGGTGGTGGCCAGCGCGCCCAATCTCACCGCCGAGAACATCGCCTTCAACGAGGTGGCGCGGCGCGCGATCGTCACCGATCCGGACTTTCACGGGGGCCATTTCTACCAGCACGGCGTCGTGCCCAAGCGCGGGCTGCGCATCGCCCGCATGATCGGCCACATCACGTACCTGAGCGACGACGTGATGAACGAAAAGTTCGGCCGCCAGCTGCGCGAAGGGATCGAATTGGGCGTCGCACCCGACGGCGGCGCAAGCAGGCGTCGCGGGAACGACTATCTGTACACGACGCAGAACGTCGAGTTCCAGATCGAAAGCTACCTGCGTTACCAGGGCGACAAGTTCAGCGACTACTTCGACGCCAATACCTATCTGCTGATCACCCGCGCCCTGGACTACTTTGACCCGGCGCGCAGCCACAACGGCAACCTGGCCAAGGCGCTGGCGCCGGCCACCGCCCATTTCCTGCTGGTGAGCTTCCTCACGGACTGGCGCTTCGCGCCCAAGCGCAGCCGCGAGATCGTCAAGGCGCTGCTGGACAACCGGCGCGACGTGAGCTACGCGGAGATCGACGCGCCGCACGGCCACGACGCGTTCCTGCTGGAGGATCAGCGCTACATGGCCGTGGTGCGGTCTTACTTCGATCGCGTTGCAATCGAAGTCGCCGCACGCGTGCAAGATGGGCCCACCCCCACCCCGGCCCTCCCCCGTCAAGGGGGAGGGAGCAAGAGATGAGCGACCGGCTGACCATGCAGTCGATCGCGCAGCTGGTGCCGCGGGGCTCGCGCGTGCTGGACCTGGGCTGCGGCGACGGCGCGATGCTCGACTATCTACAGCGCGAACGCGGCTGCAGCGGCTACGGCATCGAGATTGCGGACGCCAACGTGCTGGCCTGCGTCAAGCGCGGCGTCAACGTGATCCAGCTCAACCTGGACGAGGGCCTGTCGATGTTCGACGACGAGTCGTTCGACGTGGTGCTCCAGATCGACACCTTGCAGCACCTGCGCAATACCGAAACGATGCTGGTCGAGACGGCGCGGGTGGGCCGGATCGGCATCGTCGCGTTCCCGAATTTCGCCCATTGGCCCAACCGGCTGTCGGTCGCGCGCGGCCGGATGCCGGTGACGAAACGCCTGCCCTACCAGTGGTACGACACCCCCAACATCCGGGTCGGGACCTTCAAGGACTTCGAAGTGCTGGCCACCAAGAACCGGCTGGCGATCCTGGACGCTTACGGGCTGCAGGAAGGCCGCGAAATCCGGTTCCTGCCCAATGCGCGCGCCGGCACTGCCGTGTTCAAGATCGAGCGCGGCTGAAGCAATCCCGGCGATCCTGCGGTAGCATTCCGCTATCGGGAATACAGCCTCCCGGTTCTTCACAGAAAGACGGTGTCCCGTCCAAGCGCTGGCAACTTCACATCTGGAGTTTTACCGTGGACACCGCATCGCCTTGCATATCCCCTGAAGAACTCGCCGCCATTCTGGGCGGTGCCGCCGCGCCCCTGGTGCTCGACGTACGGCGCGAAGAGCGCTTTGTCGAAAGCGACCGCATGCTGCCTGGCGCATTGCGCTGCCCACCCGGGCAGGTCGCCCGCTTCGCCGCGAGCCGCCAGCGCCCAGGCGAGGTGATCGTGTACTGCGTGCACGGCCTGGAGATCGGCGAGCAGGCCGCGGCCCAGCTGCGCGCTGCCGGCTGGAACGCGCGCTACCTGCAAGGCGGTTTCGAGGCCTGGACCCAGCGGTCGCTGCCGAGCCTGCGCAAGCGGCCGGACCTGGGCGTGCCGGGCGAGCGGCCTTCGCGCTGGATCACGCGCGAGCGTCCGAAGATCGACCGCATCGCCTGTCCCTGGCTGGTGCGGCGATTCATCGATCGTGAAGCCGAATTCTTCTACGTGCCGGTGCAGACGGTGCTCGAAGAAGCCAAGCGGCTGAGCGCGGTCGCCTACGACATCGCTGGCGCGCCAATCACGCATGACGGCGAGTTCTGCAGCTTCGACGCCTTGTTGCGCGCCTTCGACCTGCAGGAGCCGGCGTTGTCGGCGCTGGCTCGGATCGTGCGCGGCGCCGACACCGATCGCCTGGATCTGACGCCGCAATCGGCCGGCCTGCTGGCCGTCTCGCGCGGGTTGTCGCGCCTGTACGCGAACGACCACAGCATGCTGGATGCGGCGATGCCGGTCTATGACGCGCTGTACGCCTGGTGCCGCAGCGAGGGCCGCCCGGCATGACGGCCGGCATGCTTTCCGATACCGACACCGGCGCGGTGCAACGCGTTGCCTTTGCCGAGGCCCTGAAGTTCTGGCTCAAGCTCGGCTTCATCAGCTTCGGCGGGCCGGCCGGCCAGATCGCGATCATGCATCGCGAGCTGGTGGAACAGAAGCGCTGGATTTCCGAGCGGCGCTTCCTGCACGCGCTGAACTACTGCATGCTGCTGCCCGGACCGGAGGCACAGCAGCTGGCCACCTACATCGGCTGGCTGATGCATCGCACTTGGGGCGGCATCGTGGCCGGCGCGCTGTTCGTGCTGCCCTCGCTTTTCATCCTGATCGCCCTGAGCTGGGTCTATGCCGCGTTCGGCGAGGTGCGGTGGATCGCGGGGCTGTTCTACGGGATCAAGCCGGCGGTCGCGGCGATCGTGCTGCAGGCGGTCTGGCGCATCGGCAGCCGCACGCTCAAGAGCCCGCGCAAGGTTCCGCTGCTGTGGGCCATCACCGTCCTGAGTTTTCTCGCCATAGCAGCGGCGCACGTGCCCTTTCCGTGGGTGGTGCTCTGCGCGGCGCTGGCCGGCGCCTTCGGCGGCAAGTACCTGCCCGTGCAATTCGCTGCCGCCAGCGGCCATGGCGCGGGTGCGCAGGATCAGCTGCAGACCGGCGCGCGCTTCGTCATCGACGACAACACGCCCACCCCCGAGCATGCGCTGTTCCGCAAATCGCGGCTGGCGCTGGTGATTGGCGCGGGCGTCCTGCTGTGGCTCCTGCCCACGACTGCATTGCTGGTGACGCAGGGCTGGAGCGGCACGCTCACGCAGATGGGCTGGTTCTTCACGAAAGCGGCACTGCTGACCTTCGGCGGCGCCTACGCGGTGCTGCCCTATGTCTACCAGGGTGCGGTCGAGCAGTTCCACTGGCTCACCGGCCCGCAGATGATCGACGGGCTGGCCCTGGGCGAAACCACGCCGGGGCCTCTCATCATGGTGGTCGCCTTCGTCGGCTTCGTCGGCGGCTGGACCCGTCAGGTGCTCGGGCCCGATATGCTGTTCACGGGGGCCGCGTTGGCGGCCACCCTGGTGACCTGGTTCACTTTCCTGCCCTCGTTCCTGTTCATCCTGGCCGGCGGGCCGCTGGTGGAGGCGACGCACGGCAACCTCAAGTTCACCGCGCCGCTCACTGCGATCACCGCCGCCGTGGTCGGGGTAATCGCCAGCCTGGCGGTGTTCTTTCTGGTCCACATTGCGGTCGTCCCGGCGGCGGCCGGTCCGCACCTGGACTTGGTCGCGCTCGGACTCGCCGCCGCCGCTGCCGTCGCATTGCTGCGCTACAAGGTCGGCGTGATCCCGGTGATCGCCGCCTGCGCGCTGGCCGGCCTCGCCTTGCGCCTTGCAGGCTCCTCGGCCTGAGCAGGTATGCTTGTCATACCAATTTCGTTTTTTGTATGACAAGCCAATTCACCCCGGTGACCAGCGGCGCGCGGCTGTCGGATCAGGTCGCGCAGCAACTCGCGGCGCAGATCCATGCCGGGCGGCTCGAAGCGGGGGAAAAGCTGCCGCCGGAAGCGCGGCTGGTGGAGCAGTTCCAGGTCAGCCGCACGGTGCTGCGCGAGGCGGTGTCGCGCCTGAAGTCGCTGGGGCTGGTCGACTCGCGCCAGGGCAGCGGCGTCTATGTCAACGCCAGCCCGCCTTATGCGCCGCTGAATTTCGATGCGCGCCACAGCGAATCGCGCGAGGCGGTGGTGCAGATGGCCGAGGTGCGCCGCGCGCTCGAGGCCGAAGCTGCGGGCTTGGCGGCGCAGCGGCGCAAGGCCGCCGACGTGAAGCGCCTGAAGCAGACGGTGCAGGCCCTGGACCGCGCCGTCAAGAGCGGCGGTGACGGTGTGGAAGAAGACCTGCAGTTCCACCGCGCAATCGCCGACGCCGCGCACAACCCGTTCCTGATCGGCACGCTGGACTACCTCGCGCAATTCATGCGCGGAGCCATCGGCGTCACGCGGGCCAATGAAGCGCGCCGGGCCGACTTCGCGGCGCAGGTGCGCCAGGAACATGCCGCCGTGGTGCTGGCAATCGAAGCCGGTGACGTGGCCAGGGCCCGGGCCGCGGCTTCGCGCCACATGAACAATGCGATCCGCCGCATCGAAAGCGCCGACCCTGCGTTCTGGCGCCAGCAGGGGGCGCGGCTGGCGGTGCCGCTGGTGGGCGGCCGCTAGAACCTTTCCCTCTCTTGGAAACGCGCATCCATGGTCTATCCTGATAATGGGCGTTTCTGGATGCTGACCAGCATTGTCTGTGTCCTGATCCGCGATTCCGAGACGACCGGCTGAGGCAGAACTTGCTGTCGATGAAATTTCGGTGGAGGCGATGGTTCGCGGCCGCGGCGGGCTTGCTGGCCGCGTACACGGCGCTGGGCTTTTGGCTGGTGCCGTGGGCGATCCAGAACCAGACCCCCAAGCTCGGCCAGTCCGAACTGGCGCGCCAAGCCTCGGTCGGCGAGGTCAAGTTCAATCCCTTCACTTTGCGCCTGACTGCGGCCGATCTGCGGCTGGCCGAAGCCGATGGCGCACCTTTGCTGGCCGTTGGCAATCTCGCGGTTCAGCTGCAGTGGCGCTCGCTGGTGCGGCGCGCCTGGAGCTTTGCCGAAGTCCGGATCACGGCGCCGAGCGCGAACCTCGTAATCGCGCCCGACGGCAGGTTCAACTTCGCCGAGTTGCTGGCCACGCTCGAGCGGCGGCCGCATGAAGCGTCTACCGACACGGGCCTGCCGCGACTCATCATCGAGCGATTCGCGCTGGAACAGGGCAGGGTGGACATGCGTGACCGCCGCGCCGGCTACGCCAATCAATTCGCCCCGATCGATTTCACGCTGGCCGATTTCAGCACGCTGCCGGACCGGAACGACACCCATACCCTCAGCGCCCAGGCCGCGCACGGCGGCAAGTTGCGCTGGAAGGGCCATGCATCGGTGATCCCGATCCGCGGCGGCGGCGAGCTCGTCCTGGAAGACGTATCGTTGCCGGAGTTGTCGGTCTACCTGAAGTCCTACACGCATGCGCGCCTGGCAGCCGGAAAAGTCTCCGCCACCGTGCCGTACAGCTTCGCTTATGCCGACGGCAAGTTCGACGCCCGCCTTGCCGGCGCTCGGCTGTCGCTGCGCCAGCTGGCACTGGCGCGCGAAGGCGCCACCGATTCATTCGCCGCGTTGACGCGCCTGGACGTGACCGGCGTCGACGCCGATCTGGTGCGCCGGCAAGCCACGGTGGGCGAAGTCCGCGCCGAGGGGGGCAAGCTCACCGCACGGCGCGACGGCAAAGGCGAACTCGACCTGGCGAACCTCATGGTTGCCACTGCGGGGCCGGCCGCCGCTCCTGCAGCAGGCGCTTCCGTAGTGATCGACAGCTGGAAGCTGGCAGTTACGCAGGTGCTGTTCGACCGGATGGCCATCAGCGCCGTGGACGAAACGGTCAACCCGCCGCTCAAGCTGGGGGCCGATCAAGTGCGGTTGCAGCTGCGGCTGGCCGCCGAACAGGCCGGCCCCGAGCTTGGATTGAAGCTTGCCGACGTCGCATTTTCGGTTGCGGATCTGACGCTGGCCAGCGGAGGGCAGACGCCGTTCAAGCTCGCGCAGCTGGGCTTCACCGAGGGCACGTTCGACCTGGCCGCGCACCGCGCCGGCGTTGGACGCCTCTATGCACAGGGCGGCCAATTGCAACTCACGCGCGAGCGCGACGGCAAGCTCGACATCATGGGTCTGATGCCCAAGTTTTCCAAGTCCGGCCAGCAGGTGGCGGCCGCTGCTGCATCCCCCAGTCCGCCCTGGGTGGCCGGGGCCAAGAGCGTGGAATTGAGCAAGTTCGGCGCGGACGTCCGGGACCAGGGCACGGGCGTCAAGGTTCATGTCAATGACCTGGCAGTGAAGCTCGAAGGCGCCAGCAGCGACTTGGCCAAGCCGGTCAAGTTCAACGCGGCCCTGAACCTTCGTGAAGGCGGCGAGCTGAACGCGCAAGGCAGCGTGGTGCCGGATGGCCGTGTATTGCAGGCCGAGGTGCGAATCAAGAAGCTCGCGCTGGCGCCTTTGCAACCTTTGCTGGCGCAATACGTCAAGCTGAAAATTGCCGCGGGCAGTGTGTCCGCGCAGGGCCGGCTGAGCACAGGCACCGGCACGGCCAAGAGCCCCGGCCTGCGCTATGCCGGTGCGTTCAACATCGCCGGCCTCACGCTCAACGAACAGGACGGCGACCTCTTTGCCGCGTGGAAAGACGTAGGTGCCGACAGGTTGGCCGTCAGCCTCGGCCCCAATCTGCTGGACATCCCGGACCTGCGCGTGGTCGAAGCCAATGCGAAGCTGATCATCGAGGACGACCGCAGTTTGAATGCGGCGCGACTGCTGGTGCAGCCGGCCGGCGCCTCGACGACAGCCGTGGCCGCGCCAGCGGCGCCGGCGGCGGCCCCGAACGACTCGTTCCCGGTGCGCATCAGGCGCGTGCGCATTCAGAACGCCAAACTGGATTTCACCGACCTCAGCTTGCGACCTCAGTTCGCCGCAAAGATCTATGAGTTGAATGGTGTGGTCAACGGGCTCGCCTCGAACCGGAGTTCGCGCAGCCAGATCGAACTGGACGGGCGGGTCGACGAGTTCGGCTTGGCCCGTGTCCGCGGCGAACTCAATCCCTTCGCCCCCAGCAACAACACCGACGTCAACGTGGTGTTCAAGAACGTCGACATGGTGCCGGCCTCGCCTTACAGCATGAAGTTCGCCGGCTACAAGATCGCCGAAGGCAAGATTTCGCTCGACCTGCAATACAAGGTGCGCGATGGCCAGCTCGAAGGCGCCAACCAGATCGTGATCGACAAGCTGACCTTGGGCGAGCGGGTCGAGAGCCCGGACGCCCTCAAGCTTCCGCTGCAGCTGGCGATCGCCATCCTCAAGGACAGCGATGGCCGCATCGACCTGGGCCTGCCGGTTTCCGGCAACATCAACGATCCGCAATTCAGCTATGGCGCCATCATCTGGAAGGCGATCGGCACCTTGCTGACGAAAATCGTCACCGCGCCGTTCCGCGCGCTCGGCAGCCTGTTGGGCATCAGCGGCGAGAAGCTCGAAGCCATCGATTTCGATGCGGGCAGCGACAAGCTGCTGCCGCCGGAACGCGAAAAGCTCAAGCAAGTGGCGCAGCTGCTGGTCAAGCGCCCGCAGCTCAATCTTTCGGTGCCCGGCCCTTACAGCGAAGCCGCCGACGGGGCAGCGTTGAGGGCACGCGCCGTGCGAGGCGAAATCGCCCGCCGCGCCGGAAGCAAGCTGCAGCAAGGCGAAGAACCAGGTCCCATCGACCTGGGCGATCGCGCTGTGCGCAGCGCCTTGCGCGAGCTGTATGCCGCGCGCTTCGGCGAGGCGGAACTGGACAAGCAGAAAAAGGCAGCCGAAGGCGCCACCGCCGCACCCGCCGGCGCGGCAAGCGCGCCGGATCCCAAGGGCGAAGCCGCCCAGGGCAAGCTGCCCCTGCTGCAGCGCGTCGGAAAGATGATTCAAGGCGAGCCGCAGGTGGCCGACGCGAGCGGCTTCTACAACAAGCTGACGGAGCGCCTGAACCAGAATCAGCCGCTGGCTGCCGATGAATTGAGCCGGCTGGGCGCGCAGCGAGCTGCCGCCACCCTTGCTGCGCTCAAGGAGGCAGGTGTCGATCCGGCACGCGCCGTGGCGGCGGCGCCGGAGAAGGTCGTTTCCGATGCCGGCAAACCGGTGCCGCTCAAGCTCGGGCTGGCGACGAAGTCAGGCGCCTCGGGCGCAGCGGCCGGTCTCGGATCGGCGGAACCCGCGCCGAGCGGGACTGGGCGCAGCCCGTAGAGCGGCTGAGGGCGAGCCGCATCGGCAGCCCGCCATCTTCGAAGTTGTATGATGACAATATCAATTCACTGCAGTCTGGAAAGCGAATGGAAAACCGGGTCGGCGTGATCGGGCTGGGTGCCATGGGCGGCGGCATGGCACGCTCGTTGCGCCGCGCCGGCTACGCGGTCCACGTGGTGGACGTGCGAAGCGGCGTGGCCGAGGCGTTTGCGGCCGAAGGCGGCGTCGCTTGCGCTTCGCCGGCCGAACTGGCATCCCTCTGCGACGTGATCGTCAGCGTCGTGATCAACGCCGCCCAGACCGAGAGCGTCCTGTTCGGCGAACGCGGCTGCGCGGCGGCAATGCGGCCCGGCAGCGTCTTCGTCATGTGCTCCACGGTGGATCCGGCGTGGTCGGCCGCGCTCGAGTCGAGACTCGCGCAGCGTGGCATTCTTTATCTGGACGCGCCCATTTCCGGCGGCGCGGCCAAGGCGCTGGCGGGCCAGATCACGATGATGACCGCGGGCCGGCCCGAGGCTTATGAAAAGTGCGGCGCCTTGCTCGAGGCGATGGCCGCCAAGGTCTACCGGCTGGGCGAGCGCGCCGGCGCCGGCAGCAAGGTCAAGGTCATCAACCAATTGCTGGCCGGCGTGCACATCGCGGCCGCCGCGGAAGCGATGGCGCTGGGGCTGCGCGAAGGGGTGGACCCGGCGGCGCTGTACGAAGTCATCACCCACAGCGCGGGCAACAGCTGGATGTTCGAGAACCGCATGGCCCATGTGGTGGCCGGCGATTACACGCCGCTGTCGGCCGTCGATATCTTCGTGAAGGACCTGGGGATCGTGCTCGACCTCGCGCGCTCCAGCAAGTTTCCGCTGCCGCTGTCATCCACCGCGCACCAGATGTTCATGCAGGCTTCCAGCGCGGGCTTCGCGAAGGAAGACGACAGTGCCGTGATCAAGATCTTCCCGGGCATCGACTTGCCCAAACCCGAATCCAAGACCTGAGGAAGTCAGCGAACCTCATGGCGAACGTCTTGGGCATCAAGCATTCATCTTTTCTACGAGACTTCTCATGAATATCCTCATCACCGGCGGCTGCGGCTTTGTCGGGGCCCGCCTGGCCCGCACCCTCCTGGCCCAAGGCAAACTGGCGCTGGCCGGTAGCGCCGCGACGAGCATCGAAACCATCACGCTGGCCGATCGCGCACCGCCGCCCGCCGACCTCGCGGCCGATCCACGGGTGCGCTTCGCCGGCGGCGACCTGCCCGCGCTGGTCGCCAGCAAGTCGATTCCCGCGCCCGGCACCGACCTGGTGTTCCACCTCGCCGCCGCCGTCAGCGGCGAGTGCGAGGCCGATTTCGACCTCGGCATGCATAGCAACCTGGACGCCACGCGCGCCTTGCTGGACGGCTGCCGGGCGCTGGGCAGCCGCCCCACGCTCGTCTTCGCCAGCTCGCTGGCAGTGTTCGGCAACCTGCCGGGCCAGCCGCTGCCGCAGCTGATCGAAGACTTCACGCTGCCGACGCCGCAAAGCAGCTACGGCATCCAGAAGTTCATCGGCGAGCAGCTGGTGGCCGATTACTCGCGCAAGGGCTTTGTGCGCGGCCGCAGCGTGCGCCTGATGACGGTGAGCGTGCGGCCGGGCAAGCCCAACGGCGCGGCATCGAGTTTCCTTTCCGGAATGATCCGCGAGCCGCTGGCCGGCCAACCGGCCGCATGTCCGGTGCCGGCCCAAACGCTGGTGGCGTTGTCGTCGCCGGCGCGAACGATCGAGGGCGTCATCCGTGCCGCGGAAGCGAGCGACGCCGACTGGGGGCCGCTCACGGCGGTGAACCTGCCTTCACTGCGGACTACCGTCGGCGAGATGGCGGCGGCGCTGGAGCAGGTTGCGGGCAAAGCCGCGACCCAGCTCCTGGACTGGACGCCCGATCCCGCGATCCTGCGGCTGGTGAAGACCTGGCCCGGCAATGTCGCATCCGCACGGGCCAGCGCCCTGGGCCTGCAGGCCGACACCGACTTCGAGTCGATCGTGCGCGCCTACGTGCGTGAGAATCCCGGCGCCGTGAAGCTGCCGCTGCGCTGATGCAACCCATTTTCCTCGGCTGCATCGCCGACGACTTCACCGGCGCGACCGACCTGGCCAACAACCTGGTGCGCAGCGGCATGCGCGCCGTGCAGACCATCGGCGTGCCGGCCGGGCCGCTCGACCGGGCGGCCGACGCCGTCGTGGTGGCGCTCAAGTCGCGCACCATCCCCGCGGCCGATGCGGTGGAGCAATCGCTGGCGGCGCTGCGCTGGCTGCAGTCCCAGGGGGCGCGCCAGATCTATTTCAAGTACTGCTCCACCTTCGACAGCACGGCGCAGGGCAATATCGGCCCGGTGACCGAAGCGCTGATGGATGCGCTGGGCACCGATTTCACGATCGCCACGCCCGCGTTCCCGGACAACCAGCGCACGGTGTTCAAAGGCTACCTGTTCGTCGGCGATGTGCCGCTGAACGAGTCGGGCATGAGAGACCATCCGCTCACGCCGATGACCGATTCCAACCTGGTGCGGGTGCTGCAGGCGCAGTGCCGGCGCAAGGTGGGGCTGATCGACTACAAGGCGGTGGCGGCGGGTGAGCCGGCCATTGCGCGGCGCATCGATGAACTGCGAGCTGGCGGCTGCGGCATCGCCATCGTCGACGCGCTGAGCAACGACGACCTGCTGCGGCTGGCGCCCGCGCTCACCGGCCTGCCGCTGATCACCGCCGGCTCGGGCGTGGCGATCGGGCTGGCCGGAAATTTCGGCATCCGGGGTTCGGCGGGCGCCGCCGAGCTGCCGCGCGCGGGCGGCACGCAGGCCGTGCTCTCGGGCAGTTGCTCGATAGCGACCAACCGGCAAGTGCAGTCCTTCATCGCTGCCGGCCATCCGGCGCTGGCGATCGACCCGTTGCGCATCGCGGCCGGCCACGACATCGCCGCCGAAGCGCTGGCCTGGGCGGCTCCGCTGCTGGCCCGAGGGCCGGTGCTGGTGTATTCGACGGCGCAGCCGCAAGAGGTGAAGGACGTGCAGGGCCGGCTCGGCGTGGACCAGGCCGGGGCGTTGGTCGAGCGCACGATCGCAGCGATTGCGCGCGGATTGGTAGGGAAGCTGGGCGTGCGGCAGCTGGTGGTGGCTGGTGGTGAAACCTCGGGCGCCTGCGTGCAGGCACTGGGCATCGCCCAGATGCAGATTGGCGTGCAGATCGACCCGGGCGTGCCTTGGTGTCATGCAAAGACCGGCAGCGGCGACGGCGTTCATCTCGCGCTGAAATCCGGCAATTTCGGCAGCGAGGATTTTTTCGCCAAGGCTTTTTCGATGCTTGCATGAATGCGCGCCATGACTGAATCCCAGGCTCGCGAGGAGATCTGCCGCATCGGCAAGAGCCTGTTCGAGCGCGGCTATGTGCACGCCACGGCGGGAAACGTCAGCGTGCGGCTGGACGACGGCTTCCTGATCACGCCCACCGATGCCTGCCTGGGTTATCTCGAGCCTGGCGCGCTGGCTCGGCTGGACCGCGAAGGACGCCAACTCTCGGGCGAGCGGGCCAGCAAGACCATGGCGCTGCACACGGCGATCTACCGCGCGGCGATGCAGTTCGATGCGGGCACACGCTGCGTCATTCATACCCACAGCAGTCATAGCGTCGCGCTCAGCCTGGGCTGCCGGAACGCGGAACTGCTGGCGCCGATCACGCCCTATTTCGTGATGAAAGTCGGCCATGTTCCGCTGGTCGCTTATCGCCGTCCGGGCGCGCCCGAGGCAGCCGAGGAAGTGGCGCAGCTGATCGCGCACTATGGCGTGGGCGGCCGGCCGATTCGCGCCGTGATGCTGCAGCGCCTCGGGCCCAATGTCTGGCACGACACACCGGCCGCCGCGATGGCCGTGCTGGAAGAACTCGAGGAAACGGCACGGCTGTCGCTGCTGACACCCGGCTGCGAACCGCTGACCGAACTGCAAATCGATGAACTGCGCCGAGCCTTCGGCGCCCGCTGGTAGGAGCCACTCATGCCCCGCTTTGCCGCCAATCTGTCCATGCTCTATCCCGAGCTCGAATTCCTCGATCGCTTTGAAGCCGCCGCGCGCGACGGCTTCAAGGGGGTGGAGTTCCTGTTCCCCTATGCCTGCGAAGCGGGCGACCTCGCGGCGCGGCTGAAGGCCCACGGGCTGCAGCAGGTGCTGTTCAACGCGCCGCCGGGCGATTGGGAGCGTGGCGAGAGGGGGCTGGCGTGCCTGCCCGGGCGCGAGGCAGAATTTCGCGAAGGTATCGCCAGCGCACTGCGCTACGCGCACGCGCTCGCCTGCCCGCGCGTGCACGTCATGGCGGGCTTGCTGCCCGCCGGCGTGCAGCGCGATGCCGTCAGGTCCACTTACGTGAATAACCTGCGCTGGGCCGCGGCGCAAGCGGCGCGCGAAGGCCTGGACGTCCTGATCGAGCCGATCAACACGCGCGACATTCCCGGCTTCTTCCTCAACCGGCAGGACCAGGCGCATGAACTCGTCGCCGAGATCGGTGCGGCCAACGTCAAGGTGCAGATGGACCTGTACCACTGCCAGGTCGTCGAAGGCGACGTAGCAATGAAGATCCGCCAGTACCTGCCGACCGGGCGCGTCGGCCACTTCCAGATCGCCGGCGTGCCCGAGCGGCATGAGCCCGATGTCGGCGAGATGAATTACTCGTACCTGTTCGGCGTGATTGACGAGGTCGCAAGGCAATGCGGCTGGGCCGGCTGGGTCGGCTGCGAATACCGCCCACGCCGCGGTACCCAGCCTGGCGGGACATCGGCGGGGCTGGGCTGGTTCCGGCCATGGCGTTAGGAGCCTGCGCCCCCTTGCAGGCCCGTTTCTCTGCCGCGCAGGCTCCCTGACAATAACGCGGTGCCGCTCACCCTCGCCCAGCCCGTTCACAGCGAAATCATCGTCAAGAAGAGCCGCTTCATCGGCTGCGTGCAGGCGGTCCCCGATCGCGCTGCTGCGCAGGCGGTCGTGGCGCAATTGCGGCGCGAACACCCCGGTGCAACGCACGTGTGCTGGGCCTTCCTGGCCGGCGGCCAGTCGGCGGCCAACGACGACGGGGAGCCCGGCGGAACGGCCGGCCGGCCCATGCTCGAAGTGCTGCGCCGGCAGGATCTCGAAGGCGTGCTGGCCACAGTGGTGCGCTACTTCGGCGGCGTCAAGCTCGGCGCCGGCGGTCTGGTGCGCGCGTACACCGACGCGGTGGCACAGGCACTGCTCGGGGCGGCCAAGATGCCGATGCAAAAGCTCGTGACCTTGCGTTGCGCCGTGCCGTATGCGCTGGAGGGACTGGTGCGGCGCGAGCTTCAGATAGCCGGCGCCGTGCTGGGCGCGGTGAAGCATGAAAACGCAGTGCAGTTCGAGTTCACGGCCAGCGAGGCCGATGCGGCGACCCTGGCCGCGCGCCTCAACGAAGCCGGCCAGGGCACGCTGGAATGGCTGGATTGAGCAGCAGCCACCTCCCCGCCCAGCGCGGCCGGCGCTACACCGAAACGATCTCCTGGCCGTCCAGCAATTGCTCGACGTTGGCGGCCGAAGAGCCGACCTTCGCCACCGCGCGCCTGAGCTGCTCTTCACTGCAGCCGAATTGCTTGCACCACCAGTTGACTTCCCGCGGATCTCCGAGGTCGATCAAGCCGCGATCGGCTGGTACGGTTTCGAACACATAGGCCATGGCGCTGTCTCCCTTCTTGTTTTGGTAACCGCTGGTGATGATTGGACTCGTTTCGCGCCGCACAGCTTGACCGCCGGAAGCGAAACAAGCTGTAATCCGCGTCCTACCATCGCTATCGTTTTGATAGCGATGGAGTGCTGCGGCGCAGGCCGGATCAGGAGAGCGCTCGGATGAGCGAGACTGCGGCCGCCGGGGCCCGCTCCTTGGCCCCATTGATCAGGAAGATGAAGACGTCGCGCGACGGCCCGGCGGCGGTCCAGGCGCGCGCGCCCTGCGCCCACTGGTCGAGCACCTGAAGCGGATAGCCGGTTTCGCAATCCGCCGCGCTGCGCATCAGCCTGATGTACGCCAGATCGCTGCCTTCATCGGCGATCGCGGGGAACTTGTCCGAATCGGTGTGCACGGTGGTGCAACCGTAGCGGCGCGCCAGCGGCAGGTAATCCGGCGAGCGAAAGCTCTCGTGCCGCACATCCAGCACATGGCGCAGAGCGCGGCCCTCGACGCTCTTGGGCAGCAGGGCGAGGAAGCCCTCGAAATCGGGCGGGTCGAATTGCTTGGTCGGCATGAACTGCCACACGATCGGTCCGAGCTTGTCACCGAGCTCGCCGATGCCGCTGCCCACGAAGCGCTCGATCGACTCACCCGCGGTGGCGAGAAGCTTGCGATTGGTGGCGAATCGATTGGCCTTGAGCGAGAACACGAAACCATCGGGCGTTTCGTCGCGCCACTTGGCGAAGGTCGCCGCCCTGAAGGTGCTGTAGTAGGTGCCGTTGACCTCAATGGCGGTGAGCTGGCGGCTAGCGTAAGCGAGCTCCTGCTTGTGCGGCAGGCCGCTCGGAAAGAAATTATTGCGCCAGGGCTCGTAGGTCCAGCCGCCCACGCCGACATGGACGCGGCGGCGCTGGCCGCTCTCGCTGGGAAGGGGTGCTGAATCGCTCATCGGTTGCCCTCGAGTTCCTGCGAATACACGTATGCTAGCCCGCCCCGGGCGCCCGGCGTACAGTGGCGCATTCCATCCAATTCCACATCGCCATGAACGCTCCCTTGCATCGTGAAAACCCCGCCGGCATGCTCGACCCGGCTCGCGCCCTGGCCCACATCACCGACCAGTGGGACCGCGACATCGTGGGGCAGCTGACCGAATACATCAAGATCCCGGCGAAGTCGCCCGGCTTTGACAAGGATTGGGTCCAGCACGGCTACATCGAGACGGTGGTGCGCAACGCGGCCGAGTGGGTGCAGGCGCAGAAGGTCGAAGGCCTGAAGCTGGAGATCGTGCGCCTGCCTGGGCGCACGCCACTGCTGTTCTTCGAGATTGCCGCCACTCGGCCTCAATCCACCCAGACCGTGCTGATGTACGGCCACCTGGACAAGCAGCCGGAATTCACCGGCTGGCGCAGCGACCTGGGTCCCTGGACGCCCAAGTACGAGGATGGCAAGCTATACGGGCGCGGCGGCGCCGACGACGGCTACGCGGTCTACGCCAGCATCGCCGCGGTCCAGGCGCTCAAGGCGCAGCAGGTCCAGCATCCGCGCCTGGTGGGCGTCATCGAAACCTGCGAGGAATCGGGTTCGTACGACTTGCTGCCTTACATCGACGCGCTGCGTCCGCGGCTGGGCGACGTGGCCCTGGTGATCTGCCTGGACTCGGGCGCCGGCAGCTACGACCAGCTCTGGCTCACGACTTCGCTGCGCGGCATGGCCAGCGGCACGCTCAAGGTCGAGGTGCTGACCGAGGGCGTGCATTCCGGTGACGCTTCCGGCCTGGTGCCTTCGAGCTTTCGCATCATGCGACAGCTGCTCGAGCGCCTCGAAGACAGCCAGAGCGGCCGGCTGCTTCCCGCCAGCTTCCATTGCGACGTGCCAGCCGAGCGGCTGGCACAAGCGAAGGCCACCGCGGCAATCCTGGGCGACGAGGTCTACAAGCGGTTCCCGTGGGCGCACTACGACTGCGGCGGATCCACCGCCTTTACGCTGCCCACCACTACCGATCCGTTGCAGGCGCTGGTCAACCGCACCTGGACGCCCACGCTGTCGGTCACGGGTGCCGACGGCTTGCCGGCGCTGCCGGATGCCGGCAACGTGCTGCGACCCTACACCGCGTTCAAGCTGTCGCTGCGGCTGCCGCCACTGGTGGATGCGGCCGGCGCCGTGCAGGAGCTCAAGGCCCTGCTCGAGCGCGACGCACCATACCAGGCCAGGGTCACCTTCGAGGCCGGCAGCTGCGCCAGCGGCTGGAATGCGCCGGCGGCGGCGCCCTGGTTCGAGCAGGCGCTGAACGACGCTTCGCGGGCGCACTTCGGCACCGCCTGCGGCTACATCGGACAGGGTGGCACGATCCCGCTGATGAACATGCTGAGCATCGGTTTTCCGCGCTCGCAGATGATGGTGTGCGGTGTGCTCGGCCCCCACAGCAACGCGCACGGCCCCAACGAATTCCTGCACGTGCCATTCGCGAAGAAGCTGACGGCCTGCATTGCGCAGGTGATTGCCCAGCCCGCCTGACAAGCGTCTTGTGAACTGCCGCACAAAGTTTTTGTGATGCCGTTCACAGGGGAATGCGCCTGCCGCCGCAGGCCAACCGCCGGTCCGCCAATTGTTGCGCTTGAGCTGGACAGCAGCGATCATCGCTGCCCATGAGCCGGGACCTCAGAGACTGCACCCTGTCGACCTTCACCGCCGGCGACGGCAACAATATCGCCCTGCAGGATTGGCCCCTGCCTGAAGGCACGGCGCTGCGCGGGGTCGTAGTGCTGGTGCACGGCCTGGGCGAGCACGCCGGGCGCTACAACCGCATGGCGCGCCGCCTCAACCTCTGGGGGTTCGCCGTGCGCGGCTACGACCAGTACGGTCATGGCGAGTCGGATGGCGCGCGCGGTGGGCTGACCTCCGCCGAGCGCCTGATCGACGACCTGGCCGACGTCATCGAGAGCACTCGCATGCGGATGCAGCCTGGGCAGCCGATGATCGTGCTGGGGCATAGCCTCGGGGGGCTGGTTGCCGCGAGCATGGTGGCATTGCGCGATGTCCGCATCGAGGGCCTGGTCCTGTCGTCCCCGGCGCTGGATGCGGGGCTGAGCGGTTTCCGAAAACTGCTGGTCGCGACGCTGACCAGGTACGCGCCCAACCTGACGGTGGGCAATGGCCTGAATCCTGATTTCCTGTCGCACGACCCGGTCGTCGTCGCCGCCTATAGATCGGACCCCTCGGTGCATGACCGGATCTGCGCGCGCCTCGCGCGCTTCATCGCCGACGCCGGCCCGCTGGTGACCGCGCGGGCGGCGCAATGGAAGGTGCCCACCCTGTTGATGTATGCGGGTGCCGACAAGCTGGTGGACCCCCGTGGCAGCCGCACGTTTGCCGCCGCAGCGCCGCAGCAGGTCGTGACCGCCCACTGCTTCGATGGCCTGTTCCACGAGATCTTCAACGAGCTCGATGCGCAGCCCGTTTTCGACCTGCTCAAAGGGTGGGTGGACGAACGGTTCTAGGAGCGCGGGCACCAAGCCACAGCAGGGCCGCTCCCGTCAACGCGACCGGCACCAGCGAGCCGTAGTTGAGCAGCGTCCACCCCTGCGTCGTGACCAGGACGCCGGAAGAAAGCGAACTGACGGCGAGCGTGCCGAACACGAAGAAGTTCAGCGCGCCCTGGGCGCGATCTTTTTCCTCGGGCCCATAGGCGGCCAGCGAAAGCGTCGTGCTGCCGGTGAACAGGAAATTCCAGCCCACGCCCAGCAGGAACAGCGCCACCAGGAACTGGTGCAGCTGCATCCCCGATAGCGCCACCAGCACACAGGCCAGGTTCAGCGCCACGCCCACGCCCATGACCGGCAAGGGGCCGAAGCGCTTGATCAGGCTGCCGGTGAAAAAGCCCGGGGCGAACATGCCGATCACGTGCCACTGCAGCACCAGTGCCGCGTCCGAAAAAGGCAGGCTGCGCTGCTGCATCGCGATCGGCGTGGCCGCCATCAGCAGATTCATGACGCCGTACCCCAGAGCGCCGGCGGCGGCTGCAACGATGAAGACCGGCTGGCGCATGATTTGCGCGAGCGGCCGGCCGCCGATCGACGCGGAGCGCTGCGGCGCCGGCGGGAAATCGATAAATGCGATCAACATCATCGCCAGCAGCGCCACCCCGGCCAGCGCAAGATAAGCGCCCATGAACGGGACGCCGGCAAGGTCGCGGGTGCGCGCCGCGAGATTGGGGCCGATGACCGCACCCAACAGTCCTCCGGCCATCACCAGCGAGACAGCTTTCTCGCGGGAGGCAAGCGGCGCCAGTTCGGCGGCGGCAAACCGGTACAGGCTGGCGTTCGCGTTGTAGTAGCCGGCCACCAGGGTGCCGAAGCACAGCAACCAGAAGTTGCGGCTGGCCGCCGCGTAGGCGCAAAGCAGCGCGGACGCCAGCGCCACCAGCAGGCCGGTCTGGAATGACGCCTTGCGGCCGAAACGCCGCTGCATATTGGCCACCGCGCCGGTCGACAGGGCGCCGCCGACCACATAGCCCATTACCGGCACCGTTGCCATCCACCCGAGCGGCGCCAGGGCCAGTCCCACCAGTCCGTTGATCGCAATGAACGTCACATTGTTGGTGAGATAAAGGCCCTGGCAAATGGCCAACAGGCCGAGATTCTTTTTCATGAGTTGTTCTCTGTGCGATGCAACGCCCGCTCTCAAGTCAGCAGGCTGAGCGCGGCCAGCGGTGCGGTTTCGGCGCGCAGCACGCGCGGGCCCAGGGTGGCGCGGTTGAAGCCCGCCGCCAGCGCGCCGGCCTCTTCGGCGTCGCTCAGGCCGCCCTCGGGCCCCGAGAGCAAGATGACCGCGCCGCTGCCGGGCGCGGCGGCCGTCACGGATTGCGCCCCGGTTTCGAGCGAGAGCAGCAGCCTGGCCGGGTGAGCAACATTGGGTTCAGCCGGCGTACCACCGTCCAGGCCGCGTATCCAGTCGGCCAGACCCGTCACTTCGAACACGGCCGGCACGCGATTGCGCCCGCACTGTTCGCAGGCCGCGGCGGCGATGCTTTGCCAGTGGGCCCGCTTCCTGGCGGCACGCTCTGCCTTCAGCTTGAGCACGCTGCGCTCGGCCACCACCGGCTGGATGCTGGCCGCACCGAGTTCGGTGGCTTTTTCCACCAGCCAATCCATCCGCTCGTTGGCGGGCATGCCCACCACCAGATGCACAGCACGCCGGCCTTCGCGTTCAATGGCGCGATGCTGCGTGAT
Organism: Ramlibacter sp.; assembly: GCA_035571795.1. Taxonomy (GTDB): domain Bacteria; phylum Pseudomonadota; class Gammaproteobacteria; order Burkholderiales; family Burkholderiaceae_C; genus Ramlibacter. The sequence continues at coordinate 6,429 of DATNBX010000032.1, read as the reverse complement.
CTGCACGCGCACCTCGATGCGCCCCATGCGCTCGACCAGCGCATCGAACTCGCCGCCGGCGCCGTTGAACAGCGTGATGCGCGCGCCCGGCTGCAAGCGCAATACCTGCACATGGCGGGCCGCGCCCGCAGGCAATTCGATCGTTTGCCCGACGTCCAGCGGCGCGGGGCAGTAAAAGCGGGGCATGGGCTGCCGGTCAGGTCCGGCCGAACGAGTAACCGGTGACGGCCTGTGTGCCTTCGACCTCGTCGACCAGCCGCAGCAACGGCGCGAGTTCGCGGTAGCGGCCGGCGGTTGCGCGGATGTACGCGATGAAACGCGGCGTGTCGGCGAGGTACTTGGGCTTGCCGTCGCGCAGGGTCAGCCGCGCGAAGATGCCGGCGACCTTGAGATGCCGCTGCAGGCCCATCCATTCGACGCCGCGGTAGAACTCGCCGAAATCAGGGTCCACGGGCAAGCCGGCTTTCAGCGCGCGCTGCCAGTAGCGCACCGTGATGTCGAGCACGAACTCCTCGTCCCAGGTCAGGAACGCGTCTCGCATCAGGCTGGCAATGTCGTAGGTGATGGGCCCGTGCACGGCGTCCTGGAAATCCAGAACGCCCAGGCGCGGCTCGCCGGGATCGGCGGGGATCATCAGGTTGCGCGGCATGAAGTCGCGGTGCACGTAGACGGCCGGCGCGGCGAGATTGCGCTCGACGATCAGTTTGAAAGTGCTGTCCAGCGTCTCGCGCAACCGGCCTTCCACCGCGATACCGCGGTGGCGCGCCAGATACCAATCGGGAAAAAGCGCCAGTTCGCGCGCCAGCAGGGCACTGTCGTAGGCGGGCAGGACGCCCGGTCGCGAGGCCGCCTGCCAGGCCAGCAGGGCATCGACCGCGCGCAGGTAGAGCGGCTGGTTGGCCCCGGCGTCGTCGTGGGCGATCGCATCGATCATCGTCGTCGTGCCCAGGTCATCCAGCAGCATGAAGCCCAAGGCTTCATGCCACTCGAGGATGCGCGGCACGTTCAAGCCCGCCTGCGCCATCAGCTGCGCGACCGCCACGAAGGGATGGCAGTTTTCCTGGCCGGGCGGAGCGTCCATGATGATGCGGCTGCCCGAGGGGGCCACATCGATGCGCAGATAGCGCCGGAAGCTGGCGTCAGCCGACGCCGGCCGCAGGCTCGAGGGCAGCAGGCCATGCGCGCTAGCGATGCCGTCCAGCCAGCGGGCGAACGCCGCTTGGCGCTGTGGATCGGCCCAGGCGACGGACGCGGGGGGCGTAAGGGGCGGTTTCGCGGGTGAGCTCATGGATAATCCATTCTACAAATCCAGTCCTGGCAGCCGCTTCGACGCCAGCCCAATGCTTTGATTCACGACCTGAAAACCAAGGCGTTTCGCGCCCGCTTTGCACTGACGCCGGTAGCGCTCGTAGTCTGCGCCGTGCTGCACACCGGCCCAGCCCGCGGGCAGGCACAGCCGTCACTGGTGCTCAAGCCCAGCCCGACACTGCGCGAGGACATTCCGCAGGCGGTGCGCGAGCGCCTGCCCACCTACCTGTCGGGGGATCGCGCGTTCGGCCGCACCGACCTGGAGACGGTACTCGAGGGCAATGCGCAGTTGCGCCGGGGCACGACGGTGATACACGCCGATCGGCTGGAGTACTACCAGCCGGATGATCTGGCCAAGGCGCGCGGCAACGTGCGGATCAACCGCGCCGGCGACATCTTCGAGGGTCCCTTGCTGGAGCTGAAGGTGGACGCGTTCGAAGGCTTCTTCAACGAGCCGCGCTACCGCTTCCTGAAGAACGACGCGTACGGCCAGGCCGAGCGGGTCGACTTCATCGACGACAAGCGGGCGGTCATCCGCAACGCCACTTACACGACCTGCCAGCGCAGGCCGGGCCCGAGCTGGATGCCCGACTGGATCCTGCGCGCGGCCAGCATTCGCATCGACAACGAAGATGAGGTCGGGCAAGCCAGCGACGTGCTGCTCAGCTTCAAGGGGCTGCCGATCCTGCCGGTGCCGGCGCTGAGTTTTCCGCTTTCGGAAAAGCGCAAGTCGGGCCTGCTGCCGCCCACCATTGGGCTGGACAGCCTGAACGGGGCCGAACTGACCATTCCTTACTACTGGAACATCGCCCCGAACCGGGACGCGACTTTCTATCCCACGCTGATGACCAAGCGCGGAATCGACCTGGCCGGTGAGTTCCGCTACCTCGAGCGCGATTACACCGGGCAGCTGCGGGCCGATTACATGCCCAGCGACCAGCTGCGCTCGCGCGACCGGTGGGGCTATGCCCTGAAGCACGATGGTGCGGTCGGCGCCGGGCTGCCGATGGGCCCACTTGGGCTGAGCCTCAACCTCAACCGGGTGAGCGACGACAACTACTGGCGCGACTTCTCCCGCACCACTGCCTCGCTCACGCAGCGCCTGCTGGCCAACGACGGCACCTTGAGCTGGTCGCGCGGCGATGTCTCGGTCACCGCCCGCGCCTTGAAGTGGCAGACCTTGCAGGACGTGACGGCGCCGATCGTGCCGCCCTACGATCGCCTGCCCCAGGTCGTGGGGCGCTATGCGCGTAGCAACCTGCCTGGGGGACTGGAAGCCCGGGTCGAAGCCGATTACACGCGGTTCGAGGCGGATCGGACGCTGACTCTGCAGCCCAATGCCCAGCGCAGCTATACGCTGGCGCAGGTCAGCCGCCCGTGGCAGGCGCCGGGCTGGTTCGTGATCCCCAAAATGCAACTGCACGCGACCCAGTACCAGTTCGACGCCGCACTGGCCAACGGCGAGCGGTCGGCCAGCCGCACGGTTCCGACTTTCAGCCTGGACAGCGGCCTGGTGTTCGAACGCGACGCCAGCTACTTCGGCCGCAGCTTCCGCCAGACGCTGGAGCCGCGCGCGTTCTACGTGTACACGCCGTTCCGCGACCAGAGCCTGCTGCCCAACTACGACTCGGCCGACAACGATTTCAATTTCGCCACCATCTACACCGAAAACGCGTTCGGCGGCAACGACCGGATTTCGGACAGCAACCTGCTCACGCTCGGTGCCAGCACCCGGTTGCTCGACCCCGATACCGGGGCCGAGGCGGCGCGTTTCGGCGTGGCGCAGCGGCTGCGCTTCAAGGACCAGCGCGTGACCTTGCCCGGCGAGGCGCCGATCAGCGAGCGGCTGTCCGACATCCTGTTCGGCGCTTCCATCAACTGGACGCCGCAGTGGAGCGTCGACACCACGGTCCAATACAACCCGAAGACGAGCCGCTCGATCCGCGAAACCATAGGCGCGCGCTACAACCCGGGCAACTACCGCGTGATCAGCGCCGCCTACCGATTGCAGCGGGGCCAGAGCGAGCAGATCGACGTGGGCTGGCAATGGCCCATCAACGACCTCTGGGGCGACAAGGGCCAGAACCTGGGCCCCGGCCGCGGCGAGGGCGAGGGCCGCTGGTACAGTGTCGGGCGGCTGAATTTCAGCTTGTTCGACCGCCGGCTGGTCGATGCGGTGGCCGGCTTTGAATACGACGCGGGTTGCTGGCTGGGCCGGATCGTCATCGAACGCCTGCAAAGCAGTACCTCCACTTCGAACAAGCGCATCCTGTTCCAGCTCGAATTCGTGGGCTTTACCCGGCTCGGATCGAACGCGCTGCAGACGCTCAAGGACAATATTCCCCGCTATCAATTCCTGCGCGAACAGGTTACCGTCCCCAGCCGCTTCAGCAACTACGATTAATCATGAACCAACGCCTCAATGCCCCATGGCTGGCCTGTATTGCCCTCGCGCTGGCCCTGCCTGCTGCCGCTCAAGGCCTGCGGGTGACACCCCCGCCGGCCGCCACCCGACCGGCAGCGCGGGCCGACAGCGGACCGCGGGCGGCGGACTACATCGTGGCGGTAGTGAATTCGGAGCCCATCACCAACAACGAGGTGCGCGTGCGGACGCTCCGGTTCGACCAGCAACTCGCGCAGCAGGGGCAGGCGGTGCCGCCGCGTGCCGAGTTGGCGCGCCAGGTGCTGGAACGGCTGATCAGCGAGAAAGCCCAGCTGCAGATGGCGCGCGAGAACGGCATCAAGGTGGATGAAACGACGGTGGACCAGGCCGAGCAGAACGTGGCGCGGCAAAACCGCATCGATATCGCGGAACTGCGCCGGCGACTGGACGCCGAAGGCGTCCCGCTGTCGCAGTTCCGCGATGACCTGCGCAACCAGATCCTGCTCACGCGGCTGCGCGAACGCGAACTGGAGCCGCGGGTGAAGGTCACGGACGCGGAGGTGGACCAATATTTGCGTGAGCAGCAGCAAGCCGCCAGCGATCCTGCAGCCATGGAGATCAACCTGGCCCACATCCTGGTGGCGGTGCCCGAGAACGCCACCGAGGCGCAGATCGCCAGCCTGCGCGCCAAGGCGCAGCGCGTGCTGCAGCGCGCGCGCTCCGGTGAGGATTTCGCCAAGCTCGCCGGCGAGCTGTCCGATTCGCCGGGCGCCGCTGCGACCGGTGGCCAGGTCGGCCTGCGCACGGCGGATCGCTATCCGCCGCTGTTCGTGGACGCGATCCGGGCCCTGCCCGAAGGCGGCGTCAGTGAACTGTTGCGCTCCGGGGCCGGCTTTCACGTGGTCAAGGTCATCGAGAAGCGCCGCGCCGGCATGCCCGGCGCGAGGGTCGTGCAGAGCCACGCGCGTCACATCCTGCTGCGGCCCACCGCCCAGTTGAGCGAAGCCGCGGCGCGGCAGCGGTTGGCCGATTTCAAGCGGCGCGTCGAGGCCGGCCAGGCCGATTTCGCGCAGCTGGCGCGCGAGTTCTCGCAGGATGCGAGCGCGCCCAAAGGAGGCGACCTGGGGTGGGCCAACCCGGGCCTGTTCGTGCCGGAGTTCGAGGACGCGATGAACGCGCTGGCGCCCGGCCAGATCGCCGAGCCGCTGGTCTCGCGCTTCGGGGTGCACCTGATCCAGCTGCTCGAGCGCCGCCAGACGACGCTCGGCCAGCGCGAGCAGCGCGAGATCGCGCGCAACCTGGTGCGTGAGAAAAAGCTGGACGAGGCCTACGCTCAGTGGGCGCAGGACGTGCGCGGCCGGGCGTATGTGGAGATGCGGGAACCGCCCTCCTGACATCCACCGTATGGCGGACTGAGTCATCCCGAACCTGATCCGGGATCCATGCCGCAATGGCCAGTTGCTTGGATCCCGGGAGATGGATTGCGGATCGAGTCCGCAATGACAATCGAATATGAAGCATATCCCCCGCAAGCGCTTCGGCCAGCATTTCCTCGCCGATCCAGGCGTGATCGATGCCATCGTGCGCGCGATCGAACCGCGGGCCGGCCAGCCGATGGTGGAAATCGGGCCGGGCCTGGCGGCCCTCACTCAGCCTCTGGTCGAGCGGCTCGGCAAGCTCGCCGTCATCGAGCTGGACCGGGACCTGGCCGCGCGGCTGCGCAGCCACAGCCAACTGGCCGTGATCGAGGCCGATGTGCTGAAGGTCGATTTCGCCGAATTGGCGCTGTCTCTGGGCGGGGCGAGGCTGCGCGTTGTCGGCAACCTGCCTTACAACATCTCCACGCCGATCCTGTTTCACCTGCTGGGCTTTGTGGCCAGCGTCGAAGACCAGCACTTCATGCTGCAAAAGGAAGTGATCGATCGCATGGTGGCGCGGCCGGCTACCGGCGATTACGGGCGCCTGTCGGTGATGCTGCAATGGCGCTATGCCATGGAGAACGTGCTGCTGGTACCGCCCCAGGCGTTCGAGCCGCCGCCGCGCGTCGACAGCGCGGTGGTTCGCATGGTCCCGTTGGCGCAGCCCGCCGCGGTGGACCCGGCGCTGCTGTCGCAACTGGTGCAGGTGGCCTTCAGCCAGCGCCGGAAGCTGCTGCGCCACACGCTGGGCAAGTGGCTGGAGCAGAGAAACTTCGGCGGCCGCTTCGACTTGCAGCGCCGGGCCGAGGAAGTGCGCGTGGAGGAATATCTCGCACTTGCCCTTAACCCGGCTCTGTCTCAAAGGGAGATGGAAGCGAAGACAACGCCCGAGGCATGAAGACCGGCAGCATGGTGTTGCGCGCGGAATAACATGCAGCGCGCCCTCCAACAAAAAGGCCGGGTTTCCCGGCCTTTTTACGTAGCTAGCAACTCAACAAAACACGGAGTGTTTTTTGAGTTAATGGCTAAGCGGCTGCGAGCCAATAGCCCGCGTTGAACGGGCTGCTCATGCGCAGCGCCAGCGGCGACACGTCCACGAGTTTGTCCGTCGGCATCTTTTCGCCGTTTTCCGATGCGGGCGCGACGCCGGGAGCGGGGTCGGTCGCTTGAGCCTCGTTCGCCCGTTCTGCTTGGCTGGTGTGTGCAGAACGGGCTACCGAAAAGAATAGAAACATCTGAATGGTATTTTCCGGTCCGCCCAGTAATCGGCGGTGTCGCGGAAAATGTCCAGCAGCTGCTCGCGCGCTTCCTTGTCGAACT
>DATNBX010000031.1:0-2208 GCA_035571795.1 Ramlibacter sp. | reverse complement strand
CGGCAGCGCGCTGGTGGAAAAGCAGGTGATCCGCCACAAGCTGGTCGACATGCGCATGCGCATAGATTCCACCAGCGCCTGGCTCGATGCCGTGACGGCGGCAGCCGACGGGAAATTGGAATCTGACCCCAATTGTGTTGCCCAGATCTGCATGCTGAAGAATCACGCCACGCAGACGATGCAGTTCTGCGCCGACCAGGCGGTGCAGATCCTGGGCGGGATGGGCTTCATGCGCGGCACCCGCAGCGAACGCATCTATCGCGAGGTCAAGGTCATGATGATCGGCGGCGGCGCCGAGGAAATCATGAAGGACCTCGCTGCACGACAATTGGGCCTATGACAAAAAATCCAACGCCCGACGCGATCGAGTTCGAGCCCGATTTCGTCGCCGGCCTGAAAGAGATATTCGAGGAGAGGGTTCTCTTCAACCGGGTGCTGGGCCTGAAGATCACCAGCCTGAAACCCGAGCGCGTGACGGGGCGGATCGATATGAAGAAGGACCTGGTCGGCCACTTCCTTTATCAGCGGCTGCATGGCGGCGTGATCAGCGCCGGGCTGGACGCGATGGGCGGGCTGGCAGTGATGGCCGCCATCGGCGCGCGCCATATGGACGAGTCGCCCGAGCAAAGGCTGCACCGGTTCGGCCGGCTTGGCACGATCGACTTGCGCGTGGATTACCTGCGTCCCGGCATCGGCGATCACTTCGAGCTGAGCGCCACCGTCATGCGTCTTGGCTCGCGCGTCGCGTCGACGCGGATGGAATTTCGCGGCCCGACCGGGGAAATGCTGTCGACTGCCGCGGCCGCCTACATCGTTTCGTGAAACAAGGTTGAGCGTCAGGCCCGCTTGCGGTGCCCCTTCGGATTGCCGGCGCCGTGCCGTTCGGCCGTGACGTACACCGTTCCGGTGAAGCTCGATACCAGCGCGCCGTTGCCCAGCGTCACGTCGACCCGGTAGACCGCGAGCTTGCGGGACCGGGAAACTTCCAGCGCGTTGGCGACCAGCGTATCGCCCTCGAACGCGGCCTGCTGGTATGTGATGTGCGCGTCGATGCCGGCGGCGATCACGCCATGCGAGTTCGACGCCAGCCCGAAGGCAGTGTCGGCCAATGCGAACACCGCGCCACCGTGGCAACTGCCATTGAAATTGAGGTGTTGCGGCGCGAGCGTCATCGCCACTGTCGCATGCCCTGGGCCCGCGTCGGTGCACGAAATGCCCAGGAGGCGAACGAAGGGGTCGGCCGCGGCCAAAGCCTTCACACGCGCTGACACCGTGTCGCCATCGCCTGGCAGCGATTTCGCCCGCCCCTGGAGACGCCGGCCCCGCCCGGCGGCCGCGGCATGTGCCACGATCGCATCCACCACCTGAGCCACGCGCAAGCCCTGGGTGGCGGACACGTTGATCACGGGCACCACCCAGCTTCCCGGTGGCGCCGCCGGGCGCAGGTGCAACATGTCCTTCAGATCGCGGGCCGTGCTGTCGCCGCCGGGCAGGTCGGACTTGGTCACGACCAGGACGTCGGCAATTTCGAGAATGCCGGCCTTGAGCGCCTGCACGTTATCGCCGAGGCCCGGCGGACACGCAACCAACCGCGTATCGGCGACCCGCATGATCTCCACTTCGGACTGTCCGGCTCCCACGGTCTCGACGATGACGGTATCGAAACCAGCCGCATCCAGCACATCGATCATGGCTTCGGTGGTGCTCGACAGGCCGCCCAGATGGCCGCGCGATGCGACCGACCGGATGAACACGTTCGGGTGCGCACCGTGCTCGCCCATGCGCACGCGGTCGCCCAGCACAGCGCCGCCAGTGATGGGGCTGGACGGATCGACCGCCACGACGGCGATGCGGTGGCCGCGCGCCAGCAGTTCACCCAGGAGTGCATGGACCAGCGTGGACTTGCCTGCGCCCGGGGCACCGGTGATGCCGAGCACGTGAGCACGGCCCAGATGACCGGCGAGCGCCTGGGACACGGTGGCGGCGTTGCGCACACCGCGCTCGACCTGGCTGATGGCGCGCGCGATGGCGCCGCGCTCGCCCGCCAATAACGGCTCGATCCAGCCTTCCGCCTGCGACACAGGTTCGCGCTTCACACGATGGCCTGCACGTGGCCGAAGCCCATTTCGCGCCGCAACGTGCCGCAGATTTCGCCATGGGTGCAGCCGGCTTCCGCCGCCTCGACCACGCGGCCGAACACGTTATCGC
>DATNBX010000030.1:0-2455 GCA_035571795.1 Ramlibacter sp. | reverse complement strand
TCGTACACGCTGTCGCGAACGCAAGCAAGATAAGCGCCAGTGCGGCTCCGAACATCGAACGGAACGAGGGCATGGATGTCTCCTTGGTTGTTGTTGCCAAGGGATTGAAGCCCGCGGCGGGCCCTGAGTCAATCGGGAGAGCGCGAAGAAGCGCGCGATGGGCGGCGCACTCGCCCAACGGCTTTCAATCGCCGTAGCGCAGCACGACTCGACCGTAGATTCCGCCGGCGCGCATCCGGTCGAGGACCTGGTTGATCTGGTCCAGCGGCTGCGACTCGGTGCGGCAGCGCAGCTTGCCGGCGGCGGCCATCTCGAGTACGGCGCGCAAGTCCTCGCGCGTACCGACAGAGCTGCCGACGACGCGGATTTCGCGCCCGACCAGTGCCAGCGCGGCGAACGTGAGGGGTTGGGCCGGCAGCCCGACAACCGCCAAAGTGCCAGTCGGGCGCAACACGACGATGGCCGAATCAAAGGCTGCCTTTGCCGCGGACGTCACCACGGCCACGTGCACCCCGCCGGACTTGGCCAGCGCCTTGAGCGCCTGGAGATCGCCGGCATCAACGACACTTGCCGCACCCAGTTCGGTCGCGAGCGCGAGCTTCTCCTTGGACACGTCCAGGCCAATCACCTCGGCGCCCATCGCTTTCGCGATCTGCACCGCGAGGTGCCCGAGGCCGCCGACACCGAATACCGCGACCCGCTGCCCCGCGGCCACATCGGCCTTCTTCAACGCGCGATACACCGTCACTCCGGCACAGAACAAGGGAGCGGCCTCCTCGGCTGAAAGCGCATCGGGAACCGGCATCGCGTGGCTGGCTTTGGCGCGCATGAACTCGGCATATCCGCCGTCCACCATCAGCCCGGTAATGACGCCCTTGCGGCACAGGTTTTCGTTGCCTTCGCGGCATTGCTCGCACACACCGCAGCTCTGGTACTGCCAGGCGACGCCCACACGCTGCCCGATCTCCAGGTTGGAAACCGCATTGCCTTTCGCGACGATTCGCCCGACCGCTTCGTGGCCTGGAATGAGGCGCTGTTTGGCGACGCCGCGAAAGACGGGCTGATCGCCGTCGATGATGTGGAGATCCGAGTGGCAAACACCGCATGCTTCGAGCTGGATCAGCACTTCATCATCGGCGGGAGTGGGGGTGGGCAAGTCCTCGATCGCGAGGGCGGCACCGAATTCTTTCAGGACGGCTGCTTTCATTCATCACCTTTTTGCGGCAGCAACGCGCTGCCGGTGCCGAATTACACACCGGTGGCCGGCGTTCAACAAGCCGCCGTGCCTGCGTACACTCGCCACCATGTCACCTCGACGACTCGGCACCATCGATTCGCTGCGCGGCGTGGCCATCGTTTGGATGACGGTGTTCCATTTCTGCTTCGACTTGAGCTATTTCGGCTGGTTGAAGCAGAACTTCTATGCCGATCCGTTCTGGACCTGGCAGCGCACGGCCATCGTGAGCCTGTTCCTGTTTTGCGCGGGCCTGGGCCAGGCCACCGCAGTCGCCCAAGGGCAAAGCTGGCACCGGTTCCGGAAACGCTGGGTGCAGATCGCGGGTTGCGCGCTGCTGGTCACCGCCGGCTCGTACTTGATGTTCCCCAGGAGCTTCATCTACTTCGGCGTGCTGCACGGCATCGCCTTGATGCTTGTTGTCGTGCGCCTGACGGCCGGCTGGGGCCGCTGGCTGTGGCTGGCCGGAGCATTGGCCATAGCAATGCAGCCGCTCGCGTTCCTCGCGCATCTGAAGTGGCCCGAACTGGATTTCCTGAATCACATGGCCTGGAACTGGCTGGGGCTGATAGCCCGCAAGCCGGTGACCGAGGACTATGTGCCGGTGTTGCCCTGGCTTGGCGTGATGTGGTGGGGCATGGCGGCGGGGCAATGGCTGCTGGCGGACCGGCCCCAATGGCTGCAGGCCCGCTTGCCCGCCGGCGCCGCGCCATTGGCCTGGCTCGGACGCTGGAGCCTGACGTGGTACATGCTGCACCAGCCGGTGATGATCGGGATTCTCGGCGCCATCCAGTGGCTGTCATCGCGGACTTGACCTGCAAAAAAAAGCGGCCTCGCGGGCCGCCATGGATCCCGGGTCAAGCCCGGGATGACAAGCGTTACTCGACCTTCGCCTTGCCGCGCAGGTCTTCCTGGAATTTTGCCAGCTTTTGCTGCTGCAGCTGCTGCGCGATCTGGGGCTTGACTTCCTCCAGCTTGGGCAGTTGCGCGTCGCGCACGTCCTCGAGGCGGATCACGTGCCAGCCGAACTGGCTCTTGACCGGCTCCTGCGTGGTCTGGCCCTTGTTCAATTTGACCAGGGCCGCCGAAAACTCAGGCACGTAGCTGGCTGCATTGGCCCAGTCCAGGTCGCCGCCATTGGCACCGGAACCCGGGTCCTTCGACTGCTTCTTGGCGATCTCGTCGAACTTGCCGCCCTTCTTGAGCGAAGCGATGATCGCC
>DATNBX010000029.1:0-16428 GCA_035571795.1 Ramlibacter sp. | reverse complement strand
GGTTTGCCGGCGGCATCCTGCGCAGCATGCATCGCTATGCTTCGGACGCGATGGCCGTCACGATGCTCATCCACTTGCTGCGTCATTTCGCCTTCGACCGCTTTCACGGCTATCGCTGGTTCGCCTGGATAACCGGCGTGGTGTTGATCTGGCTGGTCTACATCTCGGGCATCAATGGCTACATGCTGCCCTGGGACCGGCTGGCGCAGTTCGTGATCGTCACCAGCTTCGAATGGCTCGACTGGCTGCCCAGCTTCGGCGGGACGCTGATGCGCAATTTCGTCCACGCCAACAGCGTCGGCGACCGCTTCTTCTCGTTGCTGTCGTTCATGCACATCGGGTTGCCGCTGCTGGTCCTGCTGCTGATGTGGGTGCACGTGCAGCGGGTGCCCAAGGCGCGCACGATGCCCCCGCGGCCAATCGCGGCGAGTCTGGTGGTCACGCTGCTGGTGCTTTCGCTGGTGCGTCCCGCACTGAGCCAGGGCGGTGCGGCCGACCTGGGCACGGCGGTGTCCAGCCTGCAGCCCGACTGGTTCTACCTCGCGCTGTTTCCGCTGCTGGTGGCGTGGCCGCTGGGCCAGGTCTGGGCGCTGGTGGGTGCCGGCACGGCGCTGCTCGCCGTCCTGCCCTGGTGGCCGCCGAAACTGCGCCGAACCGCAGCGCACGATCACCAACTCCTCGTGCACAGCGCCGATGGCGCCGAGACCCAGCTGCGGGTTCGCGCGGGCGAAACAATCCTGGAGGCCGGCCTGCGCGAGGGTCTGCCTCTGCCGTATGAATGCCGCAACGGCGGCTGCGGTGCATGCCTTTGCACGATCGAGCACGGTGCTGTCACGCTTCGGCCATACCAGCTGAGTGCCCTGCCCGACGCAGTGAGAGAGCAAAGCAAGGCGCTGATGTGCTGCGCAATACCCAAGGGCGACGTCGTGATCGACGTGGAAGGCCTGGATCACGGAGGCGTCGGCGCGCCCAAGCTGCACACCGGCCAGGTGGTCGGGATGGAGCGGCTGGCTGAAGACGTGATGCGCGTGATGATCGACCTGCCCGAAGGCGAGTCGATCCCGTTCGCCGCCGGCCAGTACATCAACATCCTGCTCGGCGACGGCCAGCGCCGCGCGTTCTCGTTCGCCAACCCGCCGCACGAGAGCGCCCTGATCGAGCTGCATGTGCGGCGCATCCCGGGCGGCCGCTTCACGAGCCATGTGTTCGACGGAATGGGCCTGGGCGACATGGTGCGCTTCGAAGGCCCCCTGGGCAGCTTCACCATGAACGAGGGCACCCGGCCGCTTCTGTTCGTGGCCGGCGCGACCGGATTTGCGCCGGTCAAGAGCATCGTCGAAGATGCCTTCCACCGCGGATTGACGCGTCCGATGCGCCTGTACTGGGGCGTGCGGGAGCGGGAAGATTTCTACCTGCTCGATCTGGCCAAGCAGTGGGAGCGCGAGCACGAAAATTTCCGGGTCATTCCAGTGCTCTCGGACCCGCAGCCGCAGGACAAGTGGCGCGGCCGCACGGGCCTCGTGCACGAAGCCATGCTGGAGGATTTCGGCGACCTGGTCGGCTACGAGGTGTATGTCTGCGGTTCGCTGCGCATGGTCGAAGCGGCCGTGCCGGCCATGATGGCCCAGGGCCTGAGCCAGAGCGCCTGTTTTACCGACGCGTTCCTGCCGTCAAGGTCACCGCAGCCTGCGTCGACGGGCAGTTGAACTGCGTTGGCTGTCACAGCCCGAGCGACTTGAGGATCCCTTCGACCCGAGCCTGCACGGCCGCATCCATGGCGATCGGGCGGCCCCATTCGCGCTGGGTTTCGCCCGGCCACTTGTTGGTGGCGTCCAGCCCCATCTTGCTGCCCAGCCCGCTGACCGGCGAGGCGAAATCCAGGTAGTCGATCGGCGTGTTCTCGATCAGCATGGTGTCGCGGGCCGGGTCCATCCGCGTCGTCATGGCCCAGATCACCTCGCGCCAATCGCGCACGTCCACGTCCTCGTCGACCACCACGATGAACTTCGTGTACATGAACTGCCTCAGATGACTCCACACGCCCATCATGATGCGGCGCGCGTGACCGGGATACTCCTTGCGGATCTGCACCACGGCCATGCGGTAGCTGCAGCCCTCGGAAGGCAAATGGAAATCGGTGATCTCGGGAAACTGCCGCTGCAGCATGGGGACGAACACTTCGTTCAGCGCCATGGCCAGGACAGCGGGCTCGTCGGGCGGTTTGCCGGTATAGGTAGAGTGATAGATCGGCTCGCGCCGCAGCGTGATGCGGTCCACCGTGAATACCGGAAACCAGGCCTGCTCGTTGTAGTAACCGGTGTGATCGCCGAATGGTCCCTCGAGCGCATGTTCATAGCCGCTGGCGTGGTTCGGGTCAGGCTGGATGTGGCCTTCGAGCACGATCTCGGCCGTGGCCGGCACGTGCAGCTCGCTGCCGATGGCGCGGACGATCTCGGTCCTGCCGCCGCGCAACAGGCCCGCGAACTGGTATTCGGACAGGCTGTCCGGCACAGGCGTGACGGCGCCCAGCAGCGTGGCCGGGTCGGCCCCCAGCGCCACGGCGACCGGGTACGGCTGCCCCGGGTTGGCGATCGCGTAGTCGCGGAAGTCCTGCGCGCCGCCGCGATGCGCGAGCCATCGCATGATGAGCTTGTTGCGCGCTATCACCTGCTGGCGGTAGATGCCCAGGTTCTGCCGCGGTTTGCTCGGGCCGCGGGTGACCACCAGGCCCCAGGTAATGAGCGGGGCCGCGTCGCCGGGCCAGCAGTGCTGCACCGGCAGCCGTGCCAGATCCACGTCGGCGCCTTCCCAGACCACCTCCTGGCACGGCGCGCTGCGCACTTCGCGCGGCGCCATGTTCCACAAGGTCTTGAGCAGGCCCGTGAGCCCCATCATCTCCTTGAAGCCCTTGGGTGCCTCCGGCTCCTTGAGCGCGGCCAGCGCTTCGCCGAACGGGCGCAGCTCGCGCAGATCGGCCACGCCCATCGCGCGCGCCACCCGCGCCGTCGTTCCGAACAGGTTGCCCAGCACCGGCATCGAGTGGCCGGTCGGCCGCTCGAACAGCAGGGCCGGACCGCCGGCCCGCAGCACGCGGTCGCACACCGCCGTCATCTCCAGATGCGGCGACAAGGGTTCGGCAATACGCCGCAGTTCGCCGGCGCTTTCGAGCTGGCCCAGAAAATCGCGCAGATCCCGGTAAGCCACGGCTATTTTTCGCCGTGATGGCGCGGCGCCGTGCCGCTGGCCGGTGCCTTCGGCGCGAAACGCGCCAGCACCCGGTGCGGCGCCCATCGCTGCAGCTCGAACACCGGCAGTTCCAGCGCATCGAGCGTGTTCTTCACCACCAGGCCGAGTTCGGTGTCGCCCTCCATCGACAGGCGGCGGTTGAAAAACAGCGTGTCCGGGTCTTCGCGGCGTTGCGCCAGTCGCAGGAAATCGTAGGCGCCGGCACTGATCGTGAGGTCGGCCGGTTGCCCCGCGGCGCAGGCGTGAAAGCCGTTGCCGGTCCAGCTGAAATCGAAGGTCACCTGCGCATCGAGCACGTGAATGCGCAGTTTCTTGCCCAGCAGCATCTGGCGCACATCCTCCGGCAACTGGTCCGCCAGGCCAACGTTCAGCGCCGTGGAAAGCATGACCGAGCCCGGGTAGGCCGGCAGGCGGGCCAGCAGCATGCCCAGGGGCCGCGGCACCGAGTACGAAGGAGTTGTCGGATTCATGAATGTCTCTTTGAGGGCTCGAGGGCTACCCTAGGCCACGTGGAACAGGACAGTGAAGAAATGGCAGGTGCTGCCACCCAGCACGAACAGATGCCAGACGCCATGGCCATGGCGCAGCTTGCCGTCGGTCGCGTAGAAGGCAATGCCGATCGTATACAAGGCGCCGCCGGTCAGGAGCCAGGCGAAGCCCGCTGGCTCGAGCGCAGCCCACAGCGGCGCCACCGCCACCACAGCGAGCCAGCCCATGACCACGTAGATGATCAGCGACAGCACGCGAGCACCCTTGGCCAGCCAGAGCTCCTGCACGATGCCCAGCACGGCCAGCGTCCACACCGCGCCGAAGAGGGACCAGCCCCAGGGACCGCGCAGCGAAACCAGCGCGAACGGCGTGTAGCTGCCGGCGATCAGCAGGTAGATGCCGCAGTGATCGAACTTGCGCAGAACGTTCTTGGCGCTGCCGCGCATGCTGTGATACAGGGTCGAGAAAACATACAGCGCCACCAGCATCGCACCGTAGACGCTGAAGCTCACGATTTTCCAGGGGTCGCCCAGCCGCGCGGCCAGGACGACCAGCACCGCGCTGCCGGCGACAGCTAGCCCGGCCCCGACGAGGTGGCTGATGCTGTTGAAACGCTCCCCATGATGCATTGGGGTTCAGTCGACCTGCGCGGCCTGGCCCTGCTCCAGTCCGGGCCGCCCGTGCCAGTAACCGTTGCAGCTTTCGGCGGGCATGAGCGGCGCCAGGCGCACGAGCGCATCCTGCGGCGCCAGCGCGCGCGTGCGGGCCTGGTCGAACAGCGCGATCACGTCCGGCATGTTATTGGCCTGCGGACTGAGCCGCACGATGTCCACTCCCATGGCCTGCATATCGCCCAATTCGTCCACCAGGTTGTAGACCCGGGCCGATTGCGTCTGGGTGCCGTTCAGGACCAGGAACTCGTCGCTCGCGCGGGTCTTGAGCACCAGACCGTCCGGATGGTCCATGCAGCTGAAGCGGCAGTCGTCCTTGGGCAGGTTGCGGTTGCGCGCGGTGAAGCATCGCGCCGAGAAGGCCAGCGGCATGCGGCCATAGGCGAACACCTCGGTCTGCAACCCAACGGGCCGGCCCTGCTGCATCAGCGCCAGGTCGTCGCGCTTCATCTCCAGCGGGATCACCCATCGCTTGGCGCCGAGATCGGCCATCCATTGCAGCGTGGGCAGGTTGTACAGGTTCAGGTGCGGTCCGGCGACGAACGCGGTGACGCCAGCCAGCCGGTGGACCGCGCCCATGTCGTTGGCTTCGACCAGGTACTCGCCATTGGCGGCGATCCTATGCATGCTCGCCACGTCGCTGCCGGACTCCAGTAGCACCTGGGTCGAGAGCACCACCTCCTTGCCGGCCTGGCGCAGTTTGCCGGCGATTTCCATCCAATCGGCCGTCCGAAGTTCATGGCGGCGCGAGCAGACGGTCTCGCCGAGATAGACCACGTCGACCGGCGTCGCCGCGATCGCGTCGTAGAAATCGAAAACGGTGTTGCGCGGCCAGTAGTAGAGCAGTGGCCCGAGAGCGAGTTTCATGTGCGGATCTTGCAAAATGGAGCGGACAGGCGCTACTTCCAGGGCCTGTGGTACGCGCCCAGGGTGTGCTGCTGGCCCTCGGCCACCTGGTCCAGGCTGGCCATCCAGGCAGGCTTGGGCGAATAGCGGTGGGAATTGGCCAGGCATTGGTCGATCGCTTCGCGCCATACACGCGTCACCTGGGCCACGTAGGCCGGGCTGCGCTGGCGCCCTTCGATCTTGATGGCGCGTACCCCCATCTTGAAAAGCTGGGGCAGCAGTTCCAGCGTGTTCAGGCTGGTGGGCTCCTCGATGGCGTAGTAGCTCTCTTCGTTGCCGACGTTGAAGCGCCCCTTGCACAGTGTCGGATAGCCGGCGTTCTCGCCCGGGGCGTAGCGGTCGATCAGGACGCCGTTCAGGCGCGATTCCCGGCCCTGCGGTGTTTCCTGCCAGCGCACCGCCTTGGGCGGTGAACAAACGCCGAAGGTATTGGGCGACTCGCCGGTGACATAAGAAGACAGGGAGCAGCGCCCTTCGACCATCACGCACAGGCTGCCGAAGCCGAACACCTCGATCTCGACCGGAGTCTTCTCGATCACCTGCTGCACCTGCGTGAGCGACAGCACGCGGGGCAGCACCGCACGCACGACGCCGAACTGCTCGCGGTAGAAGTTGATGGCTTCGTAGTTGGTCGCCGATCCCTGCACCGACAAATGCAGCCGCAGTTGCGGATGGGCCGACTTGGCGTACTGCATCAGCCCGGGGTCGGCCAGGATCACGGCGTCGACGCCGAGCGCAACGGCCTTGTCCATCGCCTCGCGCCAGAGCTGCGGGTTGCCGGCCTGCGGGTAGGTATTGAGCGCCATGAAGACCTTGCAGCCGCGCTGGTGCGCATACTGCACGCCGTTGGCGATGGCGGCCTCGTCGAAATTCAGGCCCGCGAAGTTGCGCGCGTTGGTGGCGTCGCGCAGGCCCAGGTAGACGCAGTTGGCGCCGTTGTCGACGGCGGCCTTGAGCGCCGGCAGGCTGCCCGCAGGGCAGACCAGTTCGGGCTGGACGGTGGGAGCGGATGTAGTCGAATTCACGCCTTCGACGATACGACGGCGGCAGGCCCGTCCAGCTGATCCTGGTCAACTCTTTGGCTCCGAAGGAGGCTAAGGTGCACCAATGAACCTGGCCCAACGTCTCCTGCAAGCCCTGGCGCGCCGCGGCGCGACCGAAGTATTTGGTATTCCCGGCGATTTCGCCCTCCCCTTGTTCCGCGAAATCGAGCGCAGTGCAATCCTTCCGCTCTACACGTTCTCGCACGAACCCGCGGTCGGCTTCGCGGCCGACGCCGCCACCCGCATGCGCGGCGGACTCGGCGTAGCCGCCGTCACTTACGGCGCCGGCGCTTTCAACCTCGTCAACACGGTCGCCGGCGCATACGCCGAACGGGTGCCTCTGGTCGTGCTCTCCGGGGCTCCGGCCGCGTACGAGGCCGCCAGCGGCTTCCAGCTCCACCATCAGGTGAAGACGCTGGATTCGCAATGGCGCGTGTTCGAGGAGTTGACGGTCGACCGCGCCCGGCTCGATGACGCGCGCCAGGCCCCGGCGCTGATCGCCCGCGTGCTGGACGCGGCGCTGCGCGAGTCGCGCCCGGTCTACCTCGAAATCCCGCGCGACATGCCGCAGCGCACCTGCGACGATGTGCCGGTGACGCCCGAGCCCGCGCCCGATCCGCAGGCCCTGGCGGCCTGTGCCGATGAGCTGCTGCAACGCCTGCGCGCCGCGAAGCGCCCGCTGCTGATGGTGGGCGTGGAAGTTCGCCGGTATGCCCTGGAGGCGCGTGTGGCCGAGTTGGCCCGGCGCCTGGCCATTCCCGTGGTGACCAGTTTCATGGGACGCGGCCTGCTTACGGGCCACGACGTGCCGGTGCGCGGCGCCTATCTGGGCCTGGCGGGCGCGCCCGAAGTCTCGGAGGAAGTCGAGCAGTCCGATGGGCTGCTGCTGCTCGGCGTGATCGTGTCGGACACCAACTTCGCGGTTTCGGCCCAGCGCATCGACCTGAGATTCGCGATCCAGGCGCTTGGCGGCCAGGTAGTCATGGGCCACCACGTCTATCCGGAGGTGCCGCTGGGACACCTGGTCGATGCCTTGCTTGAACGTGTTCCGCCGAGTCGAGTTGCGCCGCGGCCGCAGCCGTTGCCGCCGCGCGCGCCCGACGACACCCCGATCGACGACGGCGCGGCGGTGGTGCCGGCCGACATCGCGCGAGCCGTCAATCGCCTGCTGGTCGCGCACGGCGAAATTCCGCTGGCGTGCGACGTCGGCGACTGCCTGTTCACGGCGATGGACATCGATCCCACCGCCCTGATCGCGCCGGGCTACTACGCCGGCATGGGTTATGGCGTTCCGGCCGGTCTTGGGCTGCAGGCAGCCACCGGCCGCCGGCCCCTCATCCTGGTGGGCGACGGGGCGTTCCAGATGACGGGCTGGGAACTGGGCAACGCACAGCGCTATGGCTGGGACCCGGTCGTGCTTGTTTTCAACAACGCCAGCTGGGAAATGCTGCGGGCGTTCGAACCCGACGCGGGCTTCAACGATCTGGGCACCTGGGACTTCGCATCCATGGCTGCCGGCATGGGTGGCGACGGCCACTTGGTGCGCACCTGCGGCGAGCTGGAGCGTGCTCTCGACCAGGCGTGGGCCACCCGCGGCCGCTTCCAGCTGCTGGACATCCGCATCGCGAAAGGTGCGCGTTCGCCCACGCTCAGCCGCTTCGTGCAAGCGGTCAAGCGGCTGTCGAGCGGGGGCTAGGAAGTAGAAGCTCCAAGCGAGCGCAACCTCGCGTCGCGGCAGGCGGTGTCCGTCAAGGGCTCAGTCGGGTGTGCGTGGCGAACGCAAGTCCGTCTCTGCAAACGCGGGGCCGGGCAGGCCGCGGCGCATCGATCACGTGAGGCTGCCTCGTGTTTGCCCGATTCTCGTGGCCGCGCGCGACAGCGCGCATCGTGAACTGACTCGTCGCGGCTGTCTGAACGGAGAGAGCTTCAAGCGAACGCAGTGAGTTCCGCGACGGGGCCATGAGAGCGGGCAAACTCGAGGGAAGTCGGTGCGCAGCGCCGACCGGCCTTGCGGATGCGCCGCGGCCTGCCCGGCCCCGCGTTTGCCGCGAGGTCTTGCAAACGCAAGCGAAATCTTCGGGATCAGAACGGCTGCTGCGCCGCCGCGCCCCTCTTCAGCGCGATCGTCAGGAGCAGCGACGTATCCTGCGCGCCGCGCACGCCGTGCATGTCGCCGCCCGACAAGAGCATGAGCTGGCCGGCCTCGAGCCGGCGTACCCCCTCGTTGTAAGAGACAACGGCGCTGCCTTCGATGCACTGCAGCGTGATCTCGCCCGCCACCGTGTGCATCGGCAATTCCTGCCCGGCGGCCAGGACGATGCGGATCAATTCCAGGTCGTCCGATTTGAACAGCGCATGCGTGCGCGCCGATGAGAGCCCCGGCCCCAGGGGTCGCACATCGATCAGGTCACCCGGCGCTGAATGGGGAATTGCCATGCTCGTTTCCTTTGCAATTCGCGGTTGTTGCCTTGCCACCAAAGCATAAGGTGTTTTCGGCGTCCTGCGCGCGGTCAACCGGAGCGGCAATCGGTCCACAATGCGAAAGGCGCGCGGCGTTCGAAACGCGCAAGGAAGAGGTTCTCCATGTCCAAGGGCAAGACCGCGGTAAAGGGCGATGGCCGGGCAGCGACAGCCAAAGCCAGACCGGCGCCGCCGGGCCAGGTCGTCCTCGTGCTGCAGGGCGGGGGCGCACTGGGCGCCTACCAGGCCGGCGTCTACCAGGCCTTGCACGAGTCGGGCATCGCACCCGACTGGGTCATCGGCACCTCGATCGGGGCGATCAACGGCGCCCTGATTGCCGGCAACGCGCCCGCGCGCCGGATGGAGCGCCTGCACGCGTTCTGGGACCGGATGGAGCGTAGCTCGGCCGTGCACCAGGCCTTCCGGCTGTGGCCCGCTGCCGGTGGCTTGCTGGCCACTGTCGAGACGGTCATGTACGGGATCCCCGGATTTTTCGCGCCCAACGTGCACGCCCTGCTGGGGACGCTTGCGCCGGTCGGCGTCGAGGCGGCGTCTTATTACAGCACGGCACAACTGCGCGAAACGCTGGGCGGCCTGATCGACTTCGACCTGCTGGCGCAGCGGCGCACGCGCCTGACCGTCGGCGCGGTGAACGTGCGCACCGGCGCCATGCGCTACTTCGACAGCCGCGACACCGCGTTGAGCGCGGACCATGTGATGGCGTCGGGTGCGTTGCCGCCGGCCTTTCCAGCGGTGCGCATCGACGGCGAGCCTTATTGGGATGGCGGCATCTACTCCAACACGCCGATCGAAGCCGTGCTGGAGGACAAGCCGCGCCGCGATTCGGTGATCTTCACCGTGAACGTCTGGCGCCCGGACGGCGACGAGCCCGACACCCTGTGGCGGGTGATGGGCCGCCACAAGGACATCCAGTTCGCCAGCCGTGCCGACAGCCACATCGCCCGGCAAAAGCAGATCCACCGGCTGCGCCATGTCATTCGCGAACTGTCGAACCAGCTGCCGGCAGCCAAGCGCGAATTGGCGTCGGTGAAAGAGTTGTCGTCCTGGGGCTGCGGCACGACGATGCACGTGGTGCGCCTGCTCGCGCCACCCGTGGCCGGCGAGGACCACACCAAGGACATCGATTTCACCGCCGGCGGCTTGCGGGCGCGCTGGAACGCCGGCTATGCGGACACGCTCGAAGCGGTAGCGCGCGCCCCGTGGACCGACCCGGCCGACCCGATCGAAGGCGTGATCGTGTACGAGCACGAGTCGCGACACACGCTGTAGCGCGAAAGGTGTTGACGGACTTCGACCCGCCAGGCGGGCGGCCTACGGATCGCTGTATTGCGGCGGGTACAGCGTTGCGAGCAGCCGGCGCGCGATCCCTTCCAGTTCGCGGGCCAGCGCCTCGGTCTGGCCGTCGACCTGCTGCGCCCGCGCGGAATTCCAGAACGGAGCCAGCGCCGCCCTGCGGGCTTCCACCGCGGCGACGACATCGCTTTTCCAGAACGGCCGCAGCTCATCGCCGCAGTCCGCCGTGCCGCGGCCGTAGTGGGCGACGGCCAGGTAGCGCAGCAGCGCCGCCTCCACCATCGCCTGCATCATCTCGTCGCTGAGCTGCACGACCGTCGATCCGCTCGACGTCGACCGGTTCTTCCAGGCCGCGGCGATGAACCCCGCGCTTCCGCCCACCAGCGCGCCCAAGGCCGTGGCGGCGCCGAGCGTCAAGCCGCCCACCAGCAAGTCGACCGAAGCGCCCATCGCCGCGCCCGTCGCCGCGCCGGCGATGCCCGCCTGGGGTGTGTCGATGGCCTGCTGCACCACGAACTTTTCTTCCATGCGAAGCTGCAACGCGCCCGCCGCTGCATCTTCAATGCCGTGCAAAGCCCGCAAGCGCGCGAACATTTCCGCCGCGGAGTGCTCCAGCCGCCGCACCACCGCGTCCATCGCGCCTTGCTTCGCCTGTGCCTGCGCCTGCCGCTCGCCCGCGCTCACCAGGCTTTTCATCGACAGCGCCGCGCTGGGCACTTCCTGCAGCTGGCGCGCCGCATGCAGCAGGTGCTCCGCGACGGCTGCCATCGACTGGGTGAAGCGAGCCGCGCTTCGGTTCTCCCACGCGGCGACGATGCGGGCGAACCCCGGCCGCTTCGCCTCGGCGAGGCAGCGGCCGATCGCGTCGAGCAGCACGCGTTCCTGGACCCAGCAGCGGGCAAAAGCGTCGAAGGGCAGGACGGCGGCGACCCGCGGCACCTCGCGCGCCTCCGATCGGCAACGCGCCAGCAGGCCCTGCGCATCAGCCTGCGCTGGTCCCCCCGGATTGGCGAGCACCAGTACCGGCTTGCCGAACCATCGAAGCAGCGCTCTTGCGGTTTCCAGATCGCCGCTGTCGCCCGCCACATGGAGCACCACATCGCTTTCGTCGCGTGCCGCAGTCATCGCGGGGTCGCCGTAGGCGTCGCCCGGCCTGCCGCCCCTGAGCACATCCAGCAGGCGGCCGATCCAGGCCGGCCTGTCGGTGGTGTCAGCGGCCGGCGGCGGCGCCTGCGCGCGGGGCAGATCCACCCAACGCAGCGTGTCGCCATGGGCCGAGCCGATGAGCCTGCCGGAGACCTCCGTCTCCTGGACCAGGACCCGCAACAGCGCCGCGCGGTCCTCGGCCCGGTGCGTGAGCAGGCCCAGCTGTACCCGCGCCGGCGTCAACAGCGAAATGAGCCGCTGGAAATAGGGTTCGCGAAGATCGACCGGCACGCGCCGCGCCAGTGACCTGGCGCGCCACAACGCGAGCACCGCCAGGATGGCGCGTGGCACGATCACGATCACCAGCAACAGGGCAGCATACATCCACACCCAGCGGGGATCGGCCCGGGCGATGTCGCCGGGACCGAGCTGCAAGCGGGCCACTTCCTGCACCGAGAACGGCTCGAACGGAAACAGCGCCACGACCGGCATCAACAGGAAACTCAGGATCGCGTGCACCTGCCGGGCGCCCAGGAACGTGCTTTCCCAGCCGACGCGGTACTGCACCACCAGGCCCTGCACCAGCAGCGACGTGGCCACCCCGGCGGCCCATCCCAGTGCCGCCAGGTGCAGCGCGCCGGCCGCCCGCTGCAACTGCAACGATGAAGTCACCCGGTGCCAGCGCAGATAGAACAGCGCCGTCACGTCGGCACGCAGGTGCCCGGAGCGCTGTCCCCAGCCGCGCAGGCCCGCTGCCCAGCGAGCCACCGCATCGCGCAGCGGATGCTCGCGCTTGCGCCGGCGCGGCAGGACCCAGCTCGCCACCAGCAGCAGGTAGACCACGAGATTCCACAGCACGATCGCGAGCAGCGGCAACGACAGCAGATCGACCCGATGCGGATCGGCGATCCGCTCGGTGAGCGCGCCCAGCACCAGCGTGGCCAGCGGCGTGGCGACCGCGAGCCAATAGCGCGATGCGGGAATGTCCTGCAACGCAGCGATCGCCGGGTTGCGCTCGGCCACTGTTTGCACGACCCGTTGCGCGCGCAGGTCCAGGAAGCGCTCGGGTGCCGACTGGCCAGCCGGACCTTCGGCCTGCGCCGCCTGCCGGGCTTGCACATCGATCTGGCTGCGCTCGACTTCGCCCAGCAGCTTGCCTTGCGCGTCCGCCGTCTCGATCGCCTGCGCCAGGACCACCCGCCGTGCAGTGGGCTCGTCCATGCTCATCCGGGCCGGGGCAACTTGTGCATTCCGGCATTATGTTGCGCGGCCCTGGATTCCCGGGGCGCAGGCTCCTAGCGCGGCTTGCGCGGCGCCTTCGCCGAGCCGGTCACGCGCGGCGGCAAGCCGGTGTGCTGCGTCAGGATCAGGCCCCTGGCGGGCTTGACGGCCGCCGGTGTCGAGTTCTTGCGCCGCGCGCTCTGGTAGCCGCCGCCGGTGATGGGCTGGTAGGCGGGGACCAGCTGGTGCTTGCCGCTGCCGATCAGGTCGGCCCGGCCCATCGCCTTGAGCGCGTCGCGCAGCAGCGGCCAGTTGTTGGCGTCGTGGTAACGCAAGAAGGCCTTGTGCAAGCGGCGGCGGCGCTCGCCGCGCACGATATCCACCTCTTCGCTGGCGCGCCCGATCTTGCGCAGCGGGTTCTTGCCGGTGTGGTACATGGCCGTGGCGGTGGCCATGGGACTGGGATAGAAAGTCTGCACCTGGTCGGCGCGAAAGCCGTTTTTCTTCAGCCACAGCGCCAGATTCATCATGTCTTCGTCGCTGGTGCCGGGATGGGCCGCGATGAAGTACGGAACCAGGTACTGCTTCTTGCCGGCCTCGGCCGAGTACTGGTCGAAAAGCTGCTTGAACCTGTCGTAGTTGGCTATGCCCGGCTTCATCATCTTGGTGAGCGGCCCGGCCTCGGTGTGCTCGGGCGCGATCTTCAGGTAACCGCCCACGTGATGCTGCACCAGTTCCTTGACGTATTCGGGCGACTGGATAGCCAGGTCGTAGCGCAGCCCGGAGCCGATCAGGATCTTTTTCACGCCGCGCAGGCCGCGGGCGCGCCGGTACAGCCTGATCAGCGCCGAGTGATCGGTGTTCAGGTTCTGGCAGATGCCCGGATAGACGCAGCTGGGCTTGCGGCAGGCCGACTCGATTGCGGCGCTCTTGCAGCCGATGCGGTACATGTTGGCGGTCGGCCCGCCCAGGTCCGAGACGACCCCGGTGAAGCCGCTCACCTTGTCGCGGATCTCCTCGATCTCGCGGATCACGGAGTCCTCGCTGCGGCTCTGGATAATGCGGCCCTCGTGTTCGGTGATCGAGCAGAAGGTACAGCCGCCGAAGCATCCGCGCATGATGTTCACGGAAAAGCGGATCATTTCCCAGGCGGGAATCTTCGTGGCGCCGTCGTGGCTGCCGTGCTCGTCGGCGTAGGCCGGGTGCGGGCTGCGCGCATATGGCAAGCCGAACACATGGTCCATCTCGGCCGTGGTCAGGGGGATCGGCGGCGGATTGAGCCAGAGGTCGCGATCGCCATGCGCCTGCACCAGCGCACGCGCATTGCCGGGATTGGTTTCGAGGTGCAGCACGCGGTTGGCATGGGCATAGAGGACCGGGTCGCTCTTGACCTGCTCGTACGAGGGCAGGCGAATGACGGTGCGCTCGCGCGGCGGGGGCTTCTTTCTGGTTCCCTCCCCCTCCGGGGGAGGGTTAGGGTGGGGGCTCTTCGCAGCCAGGTTGGGATTCGCAACGAAGATCATCGGCTGCACGTTGCCCCCACCCCCGCCCTCCCCCGGAGGGGGAGGGAGTGAAGAGGAGCCCTCGCCGGCGAGCGGAGGGAGTGAGGAATCATCCTCACGCGAACACGTCGCCCCCTGCGACTTCGCCTGTTCCGACGTGGTCTGGTACGGATTGATATGGTCTTCGACGCGTCCCGGCGTGTCGACACCGGTCGAATCGATCTGGAACCAGCCCTCGCGCTGATGGCGCTGGACGAACGCCGTGCCGCGCACGTCGGTGATTTCGTGCACGGGCTGTCTCGCCGCCAGGCGATGCGCGATCTCGACGATCGCACGCTCGGCGTTGCCGTACAGCAGGATGTCGCACTTGGAATCGATCGCGATGGATCGGCGCACCTTGTCCGACCAGTAGTCGTAGTGCGCGATGCGGCGCAGGCTGCCCTCGATGCCGCCGAGCAGGATGGGCACATCCTTGAACGCCTCGCGGCAGCGCTGGCAGTAGACGATGGCGGCGCGATCCGGCCGCTTGCCGCCCACGTCGCCGGGCGTGTAGGCATCGTCGCTGCGGATCCGGCGATCCGCCGTGTAGCGATTGATCATCGAATCCATGTTGCCGGCCGTGACGCCGAAAAACAGGTTCGGTTGGCCCAGCGTCCTGAACGGCTCGGCGCTCTGCCAGTCCGGCTGCGCGATGATGCCGACGCGAAAACCCTGCGCTTCCAGCGTGCGGCCGATCACCGCCATGCCGAAGCTGGGATGATCGACGTAGGCGTCACCTGTGACGAGGACGATGTCGCAGCTGTCCCAGCCGAGCTGGTCCATCTCGGCGCGGCTCATCGGCAGGAACGGCGCCGCGCCAAAACGGGCCGCCCAGTACTTGCGGTAGCTCGTGATGGGCTTGGCGGCGCGCGCGAAAAAGGAAACGTCGACGGGGGCGTTCATAAGGGTTTGGGGTACCCGTGATTTTACGTTTCGAGGCCCGCAACAGCCACCCAACGGTTGTCGGCGGTAGGGCTATCTGTAGCTAGCGCCCCTGTGGCTAGAGGCTTTGTGGCTAACGCCGTTGGTCGGACCCGCGCTCGCCGCCTTCCCCATGCCGCCTTGTTTCAGCCGCGTTACCTTCCCCCTGCTGCCGCGGCATCCGGCGCCGCACCTCGGTGCCCTGCCGTGGCGGCCCGGCGGGGGCGGCGCGGACGGCAGCAGCCGGCGGGGCGGCCGGCTGCGTTCGCGGGGCTTCATGGCGCGGACCCTCACGGCGCGGCGGCGGGGACTGGGGCAGCACGGGCCGCGGACCGATGACCCCTGCCCTGAGCGGCGGACGCACACGCGGCGCGGGTGCCGGCCGGTTGATCCAGCGATGCCGCTCGGCGAAAAAAGGACGGTGCCGATAATGCCGGCCCCAGTAATCATCGAGCACGAACGCCAGCACGCCGATGCCGATGATCGGCCCGTACTCCATCACCGGCACATAGGCATTCTGGTAGGGGTAGTTGATGTTGCCGCCATAGACCCAGCCGCGGCTCTCGCCGGCAATCACGTCGCACCAGCTATAGTCCGGCAAGCATCCCTGCACGCCGACCTGAAAGCCTGGGGGCAGCACGGCCACGATCGGGTAATCGCGCGCCGGACCAGCGCGAACATTCACCATCTTGGCCGTGAACGCCAGTTGCCCTTGCGCTTGCGCCGCGGACGCAAGCGCGCATGCAGTCGCCAAGAGCAGCAGCCGCGCCAGATGTTTCATCCACTCAATCTAAACCCCTGCGCGGGATCTGTCCATTCGCCAGTTTCGCGTGCGCGATCAGCCGGTCCAGCATGCCGCCCAGCTCCTTGCGTTCGGCCACCGACAGGCAGCCGAAAATCTGCGAATTGCGTTGCCCCATCAGGTCGATGACGCGCGCCCACAGCCTGCGGCCGCGCGGCGTGAGGCTCAGCACCACGCCGCGCGCATCGGCGCCGCTCGCGCGCTTGGCCACCAGGCCCCGGTCCACCAGCGCCTGCGAGGCCCGGCTGGCCTGGGCTTTGTCGAAATTGGACCGGGCCGCCAGTTCCACCACCGACAGTGGCGCGAAATTGCCGATCGCCGCCAGGCAGCGTGCCTGCCCGACCGGCAGGCGCAATTCCTGGACACAGCTGTCCGCATTGGCCTTGTCGGTGAGCTTGTTCACCAGGTGCAGCCGATAAGTCAGCGTGCGATCCAGCGGCGCCATACGAACAGCCTCAAACGCCGCCGGACGCCTCTGCCGCGCATTGAGCCTGGACGTTGGCTATCAGCGGCAGGACATCCTCGGCGCGTTCGTAGCGCGCCATCAGCGACAGGCAAACCATGGAAAGGAAAAGCTGCGCCTTGTCCTCGCCGACGCAGGCCAGCGACGCGCAAAGGGCTGAATAGCTGCGGTCCAGATCGTCATCGTTCATCGGCAACTCCATTCC
>DATNBX010000028.1:0-15171 GCA_035571795.1 Ramlibacter sp. | reverse complement strand
CCTTGTTGCAGGCGTCGCAGCGCAGTACCGAGCCGCAGGCCAAGACGCTGCCCGTGGTGATTTTCCGAAGCGCGGCCCAGCGCATTGCCGTGCACGTGGACGAAGTCCTGGGCAACCAGGAAGTGGTTGTGAAGAACCTCGGGCCGCAACTCGCGCGCCTGCCCGGCTTGGCCGGCATGACGGTGCTGGCTTCCGGTGCCGTGGTCCTGATTTACAACCCGGTGGCCCTCACCACGGTCTACGGCGACCAGGCCCGCCGGCTCAGCGCCGACCAGGCCCAGCCCGAAGTGCTGGAGCAAGCCGCCGATGGCGGAGCGGGCGCGCCCGCCGTTCCGGCAGCCGCGCAGATCCCTTTGATCCTGGTGGTGGACGACTCGATCACGGTGCGCCGCGTCACGCAGCGCCTGCTGCAGCGCGAAGGCTACCGGGTTTCGCTGGCGGCCGACGGACTGCAGGCGCTCGAACGGCTGGCCGAGGAGAAGCCCGCCGTGGTGCTGTCGGACATCGAGATGCCGCGCATGGACGGCTTCGACCTGGCGCGCAATATTCGCGGCGACGCGCGGATGGCGAAAATGCCGATCATCATGATTACCTCTCGCATTGCCGAGAAGCACCGCGAGCACGCCAAGGAACTTGGCGTCGATCACTACCTCGGCAAGCCCTACTCCGAAGAAGAACTGCTCAGCCTGGTCAAGCACTACAGCAGCGCCGCAATCACCGCCTGATCGTGAAGGCCGGCCTTCGACGTTGGCTGTCGCCATAGCTCGCGCATGGCTGTATCCGGCGGCGCTAAAATCAGCATCATGCCTGCCGATGCATCTTCGATCGACCTGACGCATCATTTCCTGATTGCAATGCCGGGGATGCCGGACGCGGCCTTCGCCAGGAGCGTGGTCTATCTGTGCGAACACAGTGCCCGCGGCGCGCTGGGCCTGGTGATCAACAAGCCCAGCGACATCAATCTGGGCCATCTGTTCGACAAAGTCGAACTGCCGCTGGGCCGCGATGATCTCGCGCGCACGCCGGTGTTCCAGGGCGGGCCGGTGCAGACCGAACGTGGCTTCGTCCTGCATGAGGCCGTGTTTGCCGCCGATGCCGCTCCCAACGAGCCGGTGTATGCCTCGACCATGACGATTCCCGGCGGCTTGGAGATGACGACATCGAAAGACGTGCTTGAGGCCCTGTCCACCGGCGCCGGGCCGCGCAAAGTGCTGGTGTCGCTCGGCTACTCGGCCTGGGGTGAAGGCCAGCTGGAGTCGGAGATCGCGGAGAACAGCTGGCTGACCGTTGGCGCCGACGTGAGCGTCATCTTCGACACGCCGGTCGAACAGCGTTATGACAAGGCGTTGTCCCTCCTCGGGCTGGAGTCATGGATGCTGTCCAGTGAGGCAGGGCACTCATGAGGCGCGGGGCGAGGGGCCCCAGCGTGCTGGGGATCGACCAGCCGAAGGGGTGCAAGTCGCCGACGCCTGGGAGCATCGCGATCAATTGTCTTGCTGAGGCGGCCTCATGAGCACCACGGTGCTCGACGTCCCTTCCCATTTCCAGACTTTTCTCGCTTTCGATTTCGGCCTTAAACGCACCGGGGTTGCCGTAGGCAACCGGCTGTTGCGCACTGCCACGCCGCAGGCGACCATCAAGGCACATGGCGCAGCTCAGCTGAGCGAGGCCGAAGCCCGGGTATGCGAGTGGCATCCGGATGCCGTGGTGGTGGGCGTGCCGTTTCATCCGGACGGTGCCAGCCACGACAATACGGCGCGCGCGAAGAAGTTCGCGCGCCAGCTGCGGGCCCGCCTGCAGCTGCCGGTGTTCGAGGTGGACGAGCGCTACAGCACCACCGAAGCGCTGGCGGCCGGTGCCAGCGATGCCGATGCGGGCGCTGCCTGCGTCATTCTTGAACAGTTCTTGAGGAGCTTGCCATGAGGCTTCGGGCCGTCCCCAGGGCGAATAGAGCGCGCAGCGCGGAGGTATTCCTATGAGCAATCTGGTACTGGATGCGGAAGCGCTTTACCGCGAGCTGTTGCGAGGCGTGCAGCAACTACGCTCGGCGGAGACCCACCTGGTTGGGATCACCTCGGGGGGCGCCTGGCTGGCGGAACGGCTCCATCGCGACATGGGATTGGCCGGGGAGGCGGGGGTGATTTCCTCGGCCATGCACCGCGACGACTTCGCCAAGCGCGGCCTGGCCGGTGCCGGCCAGCAGACCCAGTTGCGCTTCGAGGTCAATGATTCGCACATCGTCCTGCTCGATGACGTCCTCTACACCGGACGCACCATTCGCGCTGTCCTCAACGAGCTGTTCGACTATGGCCGGCCGGCCAGCGTGAAGCTGGCGGTCCTGGTGGACCGTGGCGGGCGCGAACTGCCGGTGCAGGCGGACTTCGCGGCAGCCCGCGTCGCGCTGCCGGCGTCGCAGTCACTGGCGCTCGCGCGCGACGCGAGCGGCAAATTCAGTTTCAAGGTGGAAGGCTAGTTGCTCATGCTCTACAAAAGAAACCCTCAACTCAACAAGCACGGCGAACTCGTCCACCTGCTGTCGGTGGAAGGCTTGCCGCGCCAGATGATCCTGCACATCCTGGACACTGCGGCCAGTTTCGTCAGCGTCAGCGATCGCGAAGTCAAGAAAGTTCCGTTGCTGCGCGGCAAGAGCGTGTTCAACCTGTTCTTCGAGAACTCGACCCGGACCAGAACGACATTTGGGATCGCGGCCACGCGGCTGTCGGCCGACGTGATCAACCTGGACATCGCGCGCTCGTCGGCCTCCAAGGGCGAAACACTGCTGGACACGATTGCCAATCTGTCGGCAATGGCGGCCGACCTGTTCGTGGTGCGCCACAGCGAATCGGGCGCGCCCTATCTCATCGCCCAGCATGTCGCGCCGCACGTGCATGTGATCAACGCCGGCGACGGCCGCCACGCCCACCCGACCCAGGGCCTGCTGGACATGTACACGATCCGTCACTACAAGAAAGACTTCGCCAACCTCACCGTGGCGATCGTCGGCGACGTGCTGCACTCGCGTGTGGCCCGCTCGGACATCCACGCGCTTACCACGCTCGGCTGTGCCGAGGTCCGGGTGGTCGGGCCCAAAACCCTGGTGCCGGCGGACATGGCGCAGATGGGGGTGCGGGTATGCCACAACCTGGAGGAAGGCATCAAGGGCTGCGACGTGATCATCATGCTGCGGCTGCAGAACGAGCGCATGAGCGGTGCGTTGCTGCCCTCTTCGCAGGAATACTTCAAGAGCTTCGGACTGACGCCCGAAAAGCTGCAGCTGGCCAAGCCCGACGCCATCGTCATGCATCCCGGCCCGATCAACCGGGGCGTGGAAATCGATTCGGCGGTGGTCGATGGCGGACAAAGCGTGATCCTGCCGCAGGTGACATTCGGCATTGCCGTGCGCATGGCGGCGATGAGCATGGTGGCCGGGACGGAAGCATGACCCCCACGTTCACATTCGTTCACTGCCCCCTGAGAGGGCCCGTCCTCCTTGAGGCGGCCCAGCGGAGCCCAGCATGAAAATCCTCATCCAGAACGGCCGCGTGATCGATCCGGCCTCCAACTTCGACGAAATCTGCGACGTCGCGCTCGGCGCCGGCCGGGTGCTGGCGATCAAGAATATCGCGCCGGGTTTCTCTCCGGCCAAGATCATCGACGCGACCGGCTGCATCGTGGCGCCGGGGCTGGTGGATCTGGCGGTGCGGTTGCGCGAACCGGGGCACGAGCACGAGGGCATGCTGGAAAGCGAAATGGCCGCAGCCGTGGCCGGCGGCGTCACCAGTCTGGTTTGCATGCCCGATACCGACCCGGTGCTCGATGAGCCGGGCCTCGTTGAAATGCTGAAGTACCGCGCCGAAAAGCTGCACCAGGCGCGGGTGTTTCCGTTGGGCGCGCTCACGCGCAATCTCGAAGGCGAAACGTTGACCGAGATGGTTGAGCTCACCGAAGCGGGCTGCGTCGGATTCAGCCAGGCCGAGGTTGCGCTGGGCAATCCGCAGGTGCTGCAGCGCGCGCTGCAATACGCGGGCACCTATGGCTACACGGTTTGGCTGCGGCCGCAGGAGCTGCACCTTGGCGCCGGCGTCGCCGCCAGCGGCGCCTTGGCTACCCGCCTCGGGCTGGCGGGCGTTCCGGTGGCTGCCGAGACGATCGCGTTGCACACCATCTTCGAGCTGATGAAGGGCACGGGAGCCAAGGTCCATTTGTGCCGTCTCAGCAGTGCCGCCGGCGTCGAACTGGTTCGCCGTGCCAAGGACGAGGGTCTGGCCGTGACTTGCGACGTCAGCATCAACTCGTTGCATCTGACCGACGCGGACATCGGTTATTTCGACAGCCGCATGCGGCTGAATCCGCCGCTGCGCCAGCAGCGGGATCGCGATGCGTTGCGTGAAGCGCTGGCCGACGGCACGATCGATGCGTTGGTGTCGGATCACACGCCGGTGGACGAAGACGCCAAGACGCTGCCGTTTGCCGAAGCCGAACCCGGCGCCACGGGGCTGGAGCTGCTGCTGCCCCTTTCGCTCAAGTGGGGCCGCGACAACGGCCTTGGTTTGGCGCGCTCGCTCGCGGTGCTGACCAGTGAACCGGCCCGAGTGCTGGGGCCGGCACTCGGCACGCTGCAAGCCAGTGCCGGCCAGCTTGCCGAAGGCGGCAGCGCCGACGTTTGCGTGTTCGACGCACTGGCCGAATGGGTTGTCACCGCCGGCTCGCTGCGCAGCCAGGGCAAGCACACGCCGTTCTCCGGCTACGAACTGCCGGGCCGGGTGCGCTGCACCATCGCGGCCGGCCAGATCGCCTACGAAGGCTGGGACCGGGCCTGATTGACCGGCGGCGCCCGAGCATGAATTGGCCGCGCGCCGCGCTCAGGCTCGGGCGGGCGCTGGTGCATGCCCTGGCCGGGCTGGGCATCATCCTGGCTCGATTTCCGCGCATGAACACGCGGCAACGCGAAGCCCGGGTCCAGGCCTGGGCGCTCAAGATGCTGACGCTGCTGGGCGTGCGGCTCGAACTGCGCGGGCAACCGCCCGCGGCGGGCCCGGTCCTGCTGGTGGCCAACCATATCTCGTGGCTCGACATCCTGGTCATGCACGCGGCGCGCCACTGCCGGTTCGTGTCGAAGGCGGACGTGCGGCACTGGCCCCTGATCGGCGCGCTGGCCGACGGCGCGGGCACGCTCTACATCGAGCGCGAATCGCGGCGCGATGCCATGCGCGTTGTGCACCGCATGTCCGAAAGCCTGAAGCGCGGCGAGATAGTCGCAATATTTCCGGAGGGCACCACGAGCGATGGCGCGGCCCTGCTGCCGTTCCACGGCAACCTGATCCAGGCGGCGATCTCGGCGGGTTCCCCGGTACAGCCGGTGGCGTTGAGCTTTCTGGAAACGAACACGCGCGCAGCGAGCCTGGCGCCGTGCTACGTCGGTGACGATTCGCTGGTCGCTTCGATCTGGCGGACCCTCTCGGCGCGCTCGATCACGGCCATCGTTCACTACGGGGAGCCGCAGAGCGCGCGTGGGCGCGACCGCCGCACCTGGGCGCGGGATCTGCGATCAGCGGTGGATATGCTGCGCCAGTCCTAGAGCGCGCGAGCGCCAATGCGGCGCCCCGCAGATATTCAGAACTCGTCGGCGAACTCGGGGCGGGAAGAAGCAGCCTTCCTGAAGACCACCTCACCGGTGGGTACATGGACCACGCGGATTTCCTGGCCTGACGGATTGGTGACGCTCTTGGCGGCCATGGCTACCGCCAAGGCACGGTCGCTGAAAAAATACTGCTTTGAATCGGAAACCGGGAACAGGCGCGCGGAGATGGGATGGTTGCTTTCGACGCGGAAGTCGGCGGAAGTCATGTGGATTGCCTCGCTGTTTGTCTCTCTGAGATTCTCTTTTATGTACTGCTGTGATCTGATGGTAGACAGGCCCCGTGACATAGCAATGACGCGAATGCAAGGTGGCCGTCAGAGATGTAACCGGTCGCAATTGTGCGTTGCAACAGGTTAACCTATGAGGCTGCGTTGTCTGTAGGGCTTTTTCGATTTCCGCTGTAGGACAACTTCGGTCGGGCATCGAAAGCCGACTTTCGGTACGTGCGAGTACCGGTGTCAGGTGGTACCACCGACAGGAATCGAACCTGTATCTAGCGCTTAGGAGGCGCTCGTTCTATCCATTGAACTACGGCGGCTGAGAAAGTGCGCCATTGTAATGGCGCACTTTCTCAGGCCGCCGTACGGCCGTAATGACGGCACCTCCCTCCCGGCCTCCCTCCGCCAAGCGGAGGGAGGGGAGGGTCAACCGCGCCGGGCCCGGGGAAGAGGGGTCTGGGAGCGAAGCGCAGAAGGCGCGGTTGACTTCGCTACTTCGACAGCAGCCGCATCGCTTCTTCCAGGCCCTTGATGGTGAGCGGGAACATGCGCTGGTTCATCAGTTGCTGCACCACGCTGATGCTCTGGCGGTACTGCCAGACGCCCTGCGGTTCAGGGTTGATCCAGGCGAATTTCGGGAACGTGCTGGTCAGCCGCTGGAGCCACTCGATCCCGGCTTCCTCGTTGTTGTATTCCACGCTGCCGCCCGGCTGCAGGATCTCGTACGGGCTCATGGTGGCGTCGCCGACGAAGATGAGCTTGTAGTCCTTGTTGTACTTGCGAATGATGTCCCAGGTCGCGAACTTCTCCGAGAACCGCCGGCGATTGTTCTTCCACATGAAGTCATAGACGCAGTTGTGGAAGTAATAGAACTCCAGGTGTTTGAACTCGGCCTTGGCCGCGGAGAACATCTCCTCCACGCGATGGATGTGTTCGTCCATGGTGCCGCCCACATCCATGAGCAGCAGGATCTTCACGTTGTTGTGCCGCTCGGGGACCATCTTGATGTCCAGGTAGCCGGCGTTGGCCGCTGTCGATTTGATCGTGTCGTCCAGGTCCAGCTCTTCCGCCGCGCCTTCTCGCGCAAACTTGCGCAGGCGCCGCAGGGCGATCTTGATGTTGCGGGTGCCCAGCTCCTGCGTATCGTCGTAGTCCTTGTAGGCGCGCTGGTCCCACACTTTCACCGCGCTCCTGTTGCGGCCCTTGTCCTGGCCGATGCGGATGCCCTGCGGATTGAAACCATAGGCGCCGAAAGGCGAGGTGCCGCCGGTGCCGATCCACTTGCTGCCGCCTTCGTGGCGCTCCTTTTGCTCCTCGAAGCGCTTCTTGAGCGTTTCCATCAGCTCGTCCCAGCCCATCTTCTCGATCTTGGCTTTCTCTTCGGCGCTCAGCTCCAGTTCGAGGTTCTTGCGCAGCCACTCGAGCGGCACGTCCTTGGTGAAATCCGCCACCATCTCAACGCCCTTGAAGTAGGCGGCAAAGGCGCGGTCGAACTTGTCGAAATGCTTCTCGTCCTTCACCAGCGCGGTACGCGCGAGGTAGTAGAAGTCGTCGATCCGGTAGCCGTCGTCGCTGGCGGGCCCGACCACGCCTTGCTTGACGGCTTCGAGCAGCATCAGGTATTCCTTGACCGAGACCGGCAGCTTGGCGCTGCGCAAGGTGTAGAAAAAATCGATCAGCATGCTTCAGACTCCACCGATCCGCCTCGAGTTCATCATTCCTCCCGCGGCTTGGCGAGCAGGTATTCCAGGTGTGCCTTCACCTCGGGCCATTCGCCCGCGGCGAGGCTGTACATGACAGTGTCGCGCACCGTGCCGTCGCGCCGCCGGGCATGATGGCGCAGCACGCCGTCCTTGCGCGCGCCCAGCCGTTCGATGGCGCGCTGGCTCGCGAAGTTGTAATTGTCGGTGCGCCAACCCACCAAAGCCGCGCCCAAGGTTTCGAACGCGTGCGTTAGAAGCAGCAGCTTGCAGCTGGTGTTGACGTGGCTGCGTTGCCAGCTGCGGCCGTACCAGGTGTAGCCGATCTCCAGGCGCTCCACGTCCATGACGATATCGTGGTAGCGCGTGCTGCCGATGATGCGGCCGCCGCGGCGGTCCCGCACCGCGAACGGCAGCATGTGCCCGTCATCGCGGCCTTTGAGTGCCGCCGCCACGTAGGTGGTCGTCTCGCCCGGTGCGGGCACCGAGGTGACGCGCAGGTTCCACAGCTCGCCGTCGCGCGCTGCCGCCTCGAGGTCAACGACATGGTCGGCCGACAGCGGCTCCAGCCGCACCAGCGGCGTTTCGAGCGTGCAGGGTTCGGGTTTGCGCATCACCGGCTCTCATTGTCTTTCTGGCGCGAGGCGCGCCAGCGGCGGGCCAGCTGCACGCCAACACCACCGCCCAGGCTTGCGAGCAAGATGGCAGCGATGGCGCCGTTGCCGTAGCCCGGTTCGAACATGTTCAAGCCGAAGGCCAGTCCCAGCAAATAGCCGGCCAGCGCGCCGGCAACAAAGCCGGCGGCGTCGGCGAGTCCTTCAAGCAACAGCTGGTTCATGACAGGCCGGCTCCCGCGATGTGTTCAACGATTGTGCCGCTGCATGAACACCAGTTTTTCGAACAGGGTTACGTCCTGTTCGTTCTTCAGAAGGGCGCCCACCAATGGCGGCACGGCCACCTTGTCGTCCTTGCTTTGCAGCGCTTGCAGCGGAATGTCCTCGGCCACCAGCAGCTTGAGCCAGTCCAGCAGTTCGCTCGTCGAGGGCTTCTTCTTCAGGCCCGGCAGGTTGCGCACGTCGTAGAACGTCTTCATGGCCGCCGTCAGCAGGTCCTTCTTCAGCCCCGGGAAATGCACGTCGATGATCTGCTTCATCGTGTCCGCGTCGGGGAACTTGATGTAGTGGAAAAAGCAGCGGCGCAGGAACGCGTCGGGCAGTTCCTTCTCGTTGTTCGACGTGATGAAGACCAGGGGACGGTGCCTGGCCTTCACAAGCTCGCGCGTCTCGTAGACGAAGAACTCCATCCGGTCGAGCTCACGCAGCAGGTCGTTCGGAAACTCGATGTCGGCCTTGTCGATTTCGTCGATCAGCAGCGCCACCGGCTGGTCGGCGGTGAAGGCCTGCCACAGCACCCCTTTGACGATGTAGTTGTGGATGTCCTTGACCCGCTCGGAACCCTCGACGTCCGCGAGCTGAGAATCGCGCAGCCTGCTCACGGCGTCGTATTCGTACAGCCCCTGCTGGGCCTTGGTGGTGGACTTGATGTGCCACTGCAGCAGCGGCACGTTGAGCGCCTGGGCCACTTCCTCGGCCAGCATGGTCTTGCCCGTACCGGGCTCGCCTTTGACGAGCAGCGGGCGTTTGAGCGTGATGGACGCGTTGACGGCAAGCATCAGGTCTTGCGTGGCGACATAGTTCTGAGAGCCTTGGAACTTCATGGATGGTGTTGGATGGAAGCGGCGCTCAAGTGCGCCGGATATACTCAAAGGTTGATTGGAAGAACGACCCCTCACCCAATTGTGCTCGCAAAATGACCAAGTTGTTGATCACGCTCTTCGCTCTGCCTGTCGCTTGGGTGACCGGTTTCGCGCAGGCACAGGCGCCGGCTTCTTCGGCAGCCCAGGCACCGGCAACACAAGCGGCGGCGCAACCGAAAAAGGGCGCTGCAGCCCCGGCCGTGGGCGGGGCCAGGTCGATCGAGGCCAAGATCGCGGCGTGCGTCGGCTGCCACGGCATCAAGGGTTATCAGGCGAGCTTTCCCGAGGTCTACAAGGTTCCGATGATCGCGGGCCAGAGTGCCAAGTACATCGTGGCTGCGCTGACCGAATACAAGCAGGGCAGCCGCCGGCATCCCACCATGCGAAGCGTGGCGACGGCTCTGCCTGACCAGGACATGTCCGACATCGCGTCCTACTTCGAATCGCTCGGCAAGGACACTGCCGTCAACTTGCCGGCCACGGCGGACAAGGCGCCGAGTCCGCAAGTCGCCGGGCTGCTGCAAAAGGCGGCTTGCGTCTCCTGCCATGGCGCGAACTTCGCCAGGCCGATCGACCCCAGTTACCCGAAGATCGCCGGCCAGCACTCGGACTACCTGTTCGTTGCGCTGAAGGCGTACAAGAGCGACAGCAACCCCAGCGCCGGGCGCTCCAACGGCATCATGGGAGCCATCGCCAAACAGTTCTCGAATGCGGAACTGAAAGCGCTCGCACTCTACGTGAGCTCGCTCGAAGGCGACCTGAAGACAGTGCCGGAGAACCGGTTTAAATGACCGCTAATCCGCTACGCTCCAACATGAAACAAGGCCCCGCGATACGGGGCCTTGTACTTGTGGCAACGCTGACGCGTTGATTCTTAACCCTTTGTGGCGCGGCGCCGTACGCAAGCGATGTAGGCGGCGCCGTCGGGCGGGCGGCCCGAGCGCTGGCTTTCCCACAGCATCTGGCCCAGGCACTCCATCGCTTCATGGTGCGCGTCGTGCAACGAGTTGCGCCGCGCCGCCAGCAGTTCGACCGCCTGGCGGATGCCGCGCGGCTGGTCGATCGAGCACTGTTCGCTGATCGACAAGTGCATCGACAGATGCAGGAAGGGGTTGGTGCGGCCGTCCTGTGCGTCGTAGGTTCGCGCCAGCGCCGCATCCATGTCCGCGAGTTCCGCGTCGTATTCCGGATGCTCCTGCAGCCATTGGCCGGCGAGCGTCTCCAGCGCATCCAGCGGCTGGCCGTGGCGCGTCTTCGCGCGGACCGAACAAAAAAAACGCCGCACGTCCGCTTGCGAGGGATTGAACATGCTTGCAGCGTAGCATGACGAGTATTGGCCAGACGACGAGTCGCGTCAGGCCGACTGGCGTTCAACCTTCTTTAGAATCTGTCCTGATCCCAGGATCGCTGCGTCACGAAAAGGTTACCAGGAGTACACAATGACCAAACAAGCGTTCATCTGCGACGCCATCCGCACCCCCTTTGGCCGCTACGGGGGCGCGCTGTCCTCGATCCGCACCGACGACCTGGCCGCGATTCCGCTCAAGGCGCTGATGGCGCGCAACCCGGGGGTGGACTGGCAAGCCGTGACGGACATCATCTTCGGCTGCGCCAATCAGGCCGGCGAAGACAACCGCAATGTCGCCCATATGGCCAGCCTGCTCGCGGGCTTGCCGTTCGAGCTGCCGGGCGCCACCATCAACCGGCTCTGCGGGTCGGGCCTGGACGCCGTGGGCACGGCAGCGCGCGCGATCAAGGCCGGGGAGGCGACGCTCATGATCGCCGGCGGCGTTGAAAGCATGACGCGGGCGCCCTTCGTAATGCCCAAAGCCGACAGCGCGTTCAGCCGCACCAACACCGTCTACGACACGACCATCGGCTGGCGCTTCGTCAACAAGCTGATGAAAGAAAAGTACGGGATCGACTCGATGCCCGAGACCGCCGAGAACGTCGCCACGGAGTACAAGATCGGGCGCGACGCACAGGATCGCATGGCGCTGGCTTCGCAGCTGAAGGCCGTGGCGGGCCAGCAAGCGGGATTCTTCGACGGCGAGATCACGCCCGTGACGATCGCGCAGAAGAAGGGCGAGCCGATCGTCGTGAACAAGGACGAGCATCCGCGCGAAACCAGCCTGGAAGCTCTGGCAAAACTCAAGCCCATCGTGCGGCCCGACGGCACCATTACCGCCGGCAACGCGAGCGGCGTCAACGATGGCGCTTGTGCGCTGTTGCTGGCCGACGAGGCGAGCGCGGCCAAACACGGCCTCACGCCCAAGGCGCGGGTGGTGGGCATGGCCACCGCCGGCGTGCCGCCGCGCGTGATGGGCATCGGGCCCGCGCCGGCCACGCAGAAAGTGCTGGCCCTCACCGGCGTGAAGCTGGAACAGATCGACGTGATCGAGCTCAATGAAGCTTTCGCCGCGCAAGGGCTGGCGGTGCTGCGCCTGCTCGGCCTGCAGGACGACGATCCGCGCGTCAACCCGAACGGCGGCGCCATTGCGCTGGGCCACCCGCTGGGTGCGTCCGGCGCCCGGCTGGCGACCACTGCGATCAACCAGCTGCACAGGGGCGGCGGCCGCTATGCCTTGTGCACCATGTGCATCGGTGTAGGGCAGGGCATCGCCGTGATACTCGAAAGAGTCTAGGACCCAACGCAGGCCCGTTTCTCTGCCGCGCAGGCTCCCAAGGGGCCCGTTAGCGCTATCGCTCAGGACGGCGCAGTTGCGTCCTGCAGCGCGTGCCGCAACGCCGCCCGCGCCAGCAAGCGCGTCGAATCGAGCGTGGGCAGTGGGGAATTCGAGTCGCTCATGATGAGCGGAATTTCCGTGCAACCGAGCACCACCGCATCGCAGCCCGCCTCTTTCATCCGGCCGACAACCTGCTGGAAACGGGCAATGGACTCGGGTTTGACCACGCCGCAGGTGAGCTCTTCCATGATGATTCGATTGATCTCGTCCCGCTCGGCTGCGGCAGGGCGCAGATATTCCAGTCCGCGTGCTGCGAGCTGTTGCGGGTACACCTCGCTGTCGACGAGCCAACGTGTTCCGGTCAGCGCCAGGCACCGATAGCCGCTCCGCACGGCCTCGTCGGCGACCACTTCTGCAATGTCCAGCCACGGCAGGGGAGAGCGCGGCCGGACGTACGCCAATGACCGGTGGATGGTGTTGTCGGGGCAGATCAGGAAGGCGGCGCCGATCGTCGCAAGCTTGTGGGCAGAAACAAGCATGAGTTCGCCAACCCCTTGCCAGTCTTCGCGATGGATGCATTGCGTGTACTCGGCCAGCGAACGCGTGTGCATGGAGATTTCGGGATGCGCATGAGGCCCGAGCAGCCGCGGGGCTTCAAGGCAAATCGTCCGATAGCAAAGCGCTGCGCCCTCGGCGGAGCAGCCGACGATACCAATGTGCTGGGGCATGGTTGCCGAGTCCTTTCAGCTGCCGGGACGGATGCGCTTGACCGGCGCGGATCGGTCCCGGCGTGGCGCCATTTTCCCCTTTCGCCGTGGTTCAGGGCGCGAATGCTCCCGCTGCGAAGCTGATGCGTGGCGCCTGCGCTGCCAGGCCGGCCGCCGGGTCCAGCCGCAGTCCGAGGGTGGAGGCCTGCAGCGCATAGATCAGCGCGCGGCGATGCTGGGTGCCGGCAAAGCACTGGCCCGGCTCCAGCACGATATCGCGCGGGTCGTTGTCCAGCGTGATCCACAGGCAACCTTCATCGCAACTGAACCGTACGCCCGCGGCATCGGGAATCTCGAGCAAGCCGCGCGGTGCGAGGCTGATTTCGTAGCGCTGAGACAAGGCGTTCATGGCGGTCCTTACGTATGCATCCTGCAAATGAATATACTGACCGTCGGCCCAATGGACAAACGCTGATTTCACATGGAATCCATGCAACCACGGAATGCGAATGCGACTGCGGCGGCAGCCCGGCCGGCGCTGCCGCGATCGCGCCAGCTGCGTCTGGATCTGTTGCACACCTTTGAAGCCGCGGCCCGCCTTCTGAGCTTCACCGAAGCCGGCAAGGAATTGTTCCTGTCGCAATCGGCCGTCAGCCGCCAGATCCAGCAGCTGGAACATAGCCTCGGAGTGGCGCTGTACGAGCGCCGCCACCGGGCACTGGCATTGACCGAAGCCGGACGCATCATGCAGCGGGCGGTCAACGACAGCCTGGAGCGGTTGCATGACGCGGCAGCCCGCGTGCGAGCAGCCACGCCGATGCGCCAGGTGGCCATCACCTGTACGCCGGGTTTCGCCTCGTTCTGGTTGATTCCGCGGCTGACCCGTTTCACGGCCACGCATCCGCAGGTCGATGTGCGTATCTCCGCGACGCTCGGTCTGGTGGACCTGGAGCGCAGCCAGATCGACCTGGCCATCCGTTTTGTACCCGTCAGCGCCGGTGTGGGGCCACTGCTGTTCGAGGAAGAAGTGCAGCCGCTGTGCTCACCCCGGCTGATGCGCGACGCCCGCCGGCCACTGAAGACGCCCGCGGACCTGGAGCATCACACCTTGCTCACCGTGGACCTGCCGCAGGGCGAACCCCCGACGGTTGACTGGGAGCCGTGGTTGCAGGTGATCGGGCTGGAGACAGTGCGCTCGGCCAACACATTGCGCTTTACCCAATACTCGGAGGCGGTCGCGGCGGCGTGCGCGGGCCAGGGCGTCGTCATCGGTCGCCTGCCGCTATTGGCGGAATTGGTCCGCCAGCGAAAGCTGGCCGCGCCCTTTCGAAGCCGCGCGGCGTCCCGGCGCGGCTATTTCGTCACCCTGGCGCCGCATGCCGCGGGGAATCCGGACGCGCAGGATTTCGCCAGTTGGGTGGTGGCCGAGGCCGAGCAGGCGCAAGCGCGCGCAGCGCCACGCACGGCGAACCGCAGCCCGCCCTGACGCCCTGGCCTTCAGTAGCTGGAGGCTTTGGCCTCGGCTACTTCACGCGGCATTTCGGCTTCGAGCGCCGAGATCACGCGTTCGAGGCGTTCGCGTTCGGTCACGTCGAGGAAACTGATCACCGA
Organism: Ramlibacter sp.; assembly: GCA_035571795.1. Classification (GTDB taxonomy): domain Bacteria; phylum Pseudomonadota; class Gammaproteobacteria; order Burkholderiales; family Burkholderiaceae_C; genus Ramlibacter. The sequence goes on along the minus strand of DATNBX010000028.1, from coordinate 851 downwards.
GCCCAGGCGTTTGCCGCGCACGCGCTGGGGCATGACCTGGCATTCGAGGATGCGCCCGTCGGTCATTTCAACGATAGAGAGCTGTCCGGCGTCCGGATGGGCTTTGCGCTCCTGCGCATCGGCCAGGAAGCGCTCGGGGTCCTTCACCTGCGCCATCTGCATGGTCAGCAGCGCTGCTTCGTTCAGGGTCGCTAGCTTGTCGGCCGGAATGTGCCACATCTCGATAAAGCGGGCGTTGTAGTGCATCGCCCGTCCGAAATAGCCCATCGCCAGGATGCCTTCGGTAGTCGAGTCGAGCGTGGCCAGCAGCAGGGCAAGCGCGGCGCGTGCCTCGATCAGTTCGTGCGTCCGCCCTTCCAGCGTGCGACTGGTGGTGCCTAGTTTTTGGCTGGCGGCAGCCAGGGCCCGCCGGGCTTCGGCCAGTTCCTGTGCCAATTGATTGACCAGGTCCGGAAGAGCGGCGGTTGGCGGGACCAGCGTGTTGCTCGCTTGCGATCCGCTCGTATGTGCTTTAGTCATCTGAACATCTTTCATCCGAAAGCGCTGCGACGCGCGCCCGTGAGTCATCAGACCATGCCAGCCTGGCCGGCGAGTAGTGCGATTTCCTATCCCGCGCTAGGTGAATCGCCCGTGCACGAACTTCAGGCACGCTCTTGCTCCGGTTGCAGGCGGCAGGCGAGCGCGTCCAGCAACTGAACCAGCGAGGTGTCGAGTTCGCCCAGCAGTTGTTCTATGTCGCACGCTCCGCGGTTGGCCCGGATCGCTGCTTCCAGCGCTGCGGCGCGATCCTGCACCAAGGTTGCGCCGATATTGCCCGAAACCCCCTTGGTGGTGTGCGCGAGCCGCTCGGC
>DATNBX010000027.1:0-24290 GCA_035571795.1 Ramlibacter sp. | reverse complement strand
AGCGACATATGGGTGGGCCTGTTCGTGCTGATCGGTGCGGCGGCAATTCTTTTCCTGGCTTTACAGTCGGCCAACCTGCTGTCGCTGAGCCTGCAGCCGAGCTATCAAGTCATAGCCAAGTTCGACAACATCGGCGGGCTCAAGCGTCAGGCGGCCGTGAAAAGTGCCGGCGTGGTGGTCGGCCGCGTCGAGTCGATCAGCTTCGACGACAAGTCCTTCCAGGCGCGCGTTACCCTCGCGCTGGAAACCCGCTACGCTTTTCCCAAGGACAGTTCGCTGAAAATCCTCACGAGCGGCCTGCTCGGCGAGCAGTACATCGGGGTCGAAGCCGGGGCCGACGACAAGAATCTCGCGCCAGGCGATACGATTACGACCACGCAGTCGGCTGTGGTGCTGGAAAATATCATCGGCCAGTTTCTCTATAGCAAGGCGGCCGACGCCAGCGCCCCAGCGAAGCCGGAAGCCAGCACGCCAGGGAAGCCAACGAAGAAATGACAAGAATATGTTCCTTTTCCGCCGCCGCGCGCCTTTCGCGCGGCGCGCTGGTGGCGTTCCTGGCCGCGGTGTCCGTGATGCTTGGCGGCTGCGCGGGATTCAATACCAACCCCCGCGATCCTTTGGAGCCGCTCAACCGTGAAGTTGCGAAGTTCAACGAAGCCGTGGACGGGGCGGTGCTCAAGCCGGTCGCCACCGCCTACAAGAACGGTGTGCCGCCGCTGGTGCGCACCGGGGTGAGCAATTTCTTCGGCAACCTGGGCGATGCCTGGTCCTTCGTCAACAGCCTGCTGCAACTCAAGTTCCAGAATGCGGCGGAGAACATCATGCGGGTGGGCGTCAACACCGTTTTCGGATTGGGCGGCATCCTGGACATCGCCAGCGAGGCGAATATCGAACGCCACAAGGAAGATTTCGGCCAGACGCTGGGGCGCTGGGGCGTGCCGGCCGGACCGTACATCGTCCTGCCCCTGCTGGGGCCGTCCACCTTGCGCGATACCGCCGCCTTGCCGCTGGACTACAAGGGAGACCTCGTGCAGCATGTCAAACCCGTTGCCGACCGCAATGCGCTGTACGTGCTGCGCGCCATCGACAGCCGGGCCAACCTGCTCAGGATAGGTAGCGTGATCGAGGAGGCGGCGCTGGACAAGTACAGCTTCACGCGCGACGCGTACCTGCAAAAGCGCCGGGCCGACATCAAAGACAACAAGGATTCGGATACCGATGGCTCGGAGCCCAAAGACGGCGAGTCGGCACCTCAGCCGGGGGGTCCGCCAGCCCGCGCGCCGCAGCCAAGATCGAGTCCACCGGCGCCGGCCCCGGCGCGTTAGGCTTGCACACTGTTTCAACCGGCGGCGCGGCGCCGGAACCCGGCATGGACCTGGATTTCCAACTGTGACGGCTGATTTTTCTCCGCATTGAAAGGGAAGACAAATGACAAGACGTATTTTTGCCCGGATCGCATGTTGGCTCGCGCTCGCGGGGCTTGCGCCGCTGGCCGCGATGGCCGATGAAGCGCCGGATGCGATGATCAAGCGCCTGTCGGATGACGTGCTGGGTTCGATCAAGTCGGACAAGGCCATCCAGGCGGGCGACACCAACAAGGTCCTGGCGTTGGTCGATAGCAAGATCATGCCCAACGTCGATTTCCGCCGCATGACCGCTGCGGCCGTGGGCCCGGCATGGCGCCAAGCCACGCCCGAGCAGCAAAAGCGACTCCAGGACGAATTCAAGATCTTGCTGGTCCGCACTTACTCGGGTGCTTTGGCCCAGGTCAACGACCAGGTCGTCAGCGTCAAGCCGCAACGCAGTGCGCCAACGGACACCGACGTCGTGGTGCGCACCGAAGTGCGCGGCCACGGCGACCCGATCCAGCTCGATTACCGGCTTGAAAAGACGCCCGGCCAGGGCGCGGGCTGGAAGATTTACAACCTGAATGTCCTGGGCGTGTGGTTGGTGGAAACCTACCGCACCCAGTTCGCGCAGCAAATCAACGAAAAGGGGGTGGACGGGCTGATCGCGTCGCTGGTGGAGCGAAACAAGACCAACGCAGCAAAGAAGGGCTGACGAGGTGGTTCATTGCTGATCTTGCCTGCCGAGCTCACCCATGAGCAGGCAGCCGCGTGCTGCCGGATGCTGGCCCAGGCGATGCGCGCCCGCGGCGAGCCGGTAATCGTGGCCGACGCGGCCGCCCTCACGAAATTCGATTCGTCGGCGCTGGCGGTTCTACTGGAATGCCGGCGCGAAGCCCTCGCGCTGGGCAAAACCTTTTCAGTCAGCCGTCTGCCGGCGCGGCTGCGCGAGCTTGCAACGCTCTACGGGGTGGCCGAACTGTTGCCGGGGCTGGCCTAGGCCTCTCAGGTGCGACCGGCGGCCCGGTCTAAAATCGCGGGCTCACATGCCCGCGATCTCCTTCCAGTCGGTTTCCAAGATCTACCCCTCCGCTCGCAACGGCCCGCTCAAGGCGCTGGATGATGTGAGTTTCGACATCCGCCAGGGCGAGTTCTTCGGCCTGCTAGGACCGAATGGCGCCGGCAAGACGACGCTGATCAGCATATTGGCCGGCCTGGTGCGGCCGAGCTCGGGCCGGGTGACGGTACGCGGCTACGACGTGCAGGCCGACTATGCCAATGCCCGCCGGCAGCTCGGAGTCGTGCCGCAAGAGCTGGTGTTCGATCCTTTTTTCAATGTGCGCGAATCGCTTCGAATCCAGTCGGGCTATTTCGGCGTGAAGAACAACGACGCCTGGATTGGCGAACTGCTCGAAAGCCTGGGCCTGGCGGACAAGGCCGACGCCAACATGCGGCAACTGTCCGGCGGCATGAAACGGCGGATGCTGGTGGCACAAGCCCTGGTGCACAAGCCGCCGGTGATCGTGCTGGACGAGCCGACGGCGGGCGTTGATGTCGAGCTGCGCCAGACACTATGGCAGTTCATCGCCCGCCTCAACAAGGCCGGCCACACCGTGCTGCTGACCACCCATTACCTCGAGGAGGCCGAGGCCCTGTGCGGGCGCGTCGCCATGCTCAAGTCCGGTCGCGTGGTTGCGCTGGAGCGCACCAGCGAACTACTCAAGGCGGCATCCAGCAATGTGCTGCGCTTCAAGATCGACAGCCAGTTGCCGCGCGAATTCGAGGGCAAGGCCCGGGTCACCGGTCGGATCGTGCAACTGCCGGCACACGATGCGCATGAAATCGAGCGCTACCTCGGGGCGATCCGCGAGGCCGGCCTGCGGGTGGAAGACGTGGAGGTGCGCAAGGCGGACCTGGAGGACGTTTTTCTCGATGTCATGTCCAGGCACGGCGACAAGCCGCCGCCCGCCCGTGCCGCCGAAGCCGGCCGGGGCCCTTTGCCAAGCAGCGCGGCCGACCAAGTCACGGGCCTGGAGGTCGGTTCCTCATGACAGGCTGGCGAACGCTGTTCTACAAGGAGGTGCTGCGCTTCTGGAAGGTGAGCTTCCAGACCGTGGCCGCGCCGGTGCTCACGGCGCTGCTCTACATGCTGATCTTCGGCCACGTGCTGCAGGACCACGTCAAGGTCTACGACAAAATCAGCTACACCTCGTTCCTGGTGCCCGGGTTGGTGATGATGAGCGTGCTGCAGAACGCATTCGCCAACAGCGCCTCGTCGCTGGTCCAAAGCAAGATCATGGGCAGCCTTGTCTTCGTGCTGCTCACGCCGCTGTCGCACTGGAGCTGGTTCATCGCCTATGTGGGTTCGTCGGTGGTGCGCGGGCTGGCGGTCGGCATCGGCGTTTTCGCTATCACGGCTGCTTTTGGCCACCCAAGCTTCGTGGCGCCGCTGTGGATTGTTTCTTTTGCCGTGCTCGGGGCCGCCATGCTCGGAACACTGGGTCTGATCGCCGGCCTGTGGGCCGACAAATTCGACCAGATGGCGGCTTTCCAGAATTTCGTCATCATGCCCATGACGTTCCTGTCGGGCGTGTTCTATTCCATCCGTTCGCTGCCGGAATTCTGGCAGGATGTGAGTCACCTGAACCCCTTCTTTTACATGATCGACGGTTTCCGCTACGGCTTCTTCGGAGTCAGCGACGTTTCTCCCTGGCTCAGCCTGGGCATCGTCGGTTCGGCCCTGCTGGTAGTCAGCGCGATCGCCGTGCACCTGCTGCGTATCGGGTACAAGATCCGGGGATAGCCAATTTGCGGGACAGGACACCAGCCCATGACCTCCGACGAACTTCAAACTCTCATCAGCGCCGGCCTGAACTGCGAGTACATCCAGGTGGAAGGCGACGGCCGCCACTGGACCGCGGTCATCGTTTCGCCTGAATTCGAAGGCAAGCGCCGCATCCAGCGGCACCAGCGCGTCTACGCGACGTTGGGTGCGAAAATGCGCACGGACGAGATACATGCGCTGTCGATGCACACAGTGACGCCAGCCGAGTGGGCCAAGTTGCAGGAAGACTGAACCTCCATACATGGACAAGCTCTTGATTCGCGGGGGCCGGCAGCTCCACGGCGAAGTGAGGATTTCCGGCGCCAAGAATGCGGCGCTGCCCGAACTTTGCGCCGCCCTCCTGACGGATCAGCCTGTCGTGCTTGAGAACGTGCCGCGGCTGCAGGACGTCGCCACCATGCTGACGCTGATCCGCAACATGGGCGTGGACGCGGAACGCAGCGAGGAGGGGCGGGTGCGGATCGATGCGAGCCGGCTCAGTTCACCTGAAGCTCCGTACGAGCTGGTGAAGACCATGCGCGCCTCGGTGCTGGCGCTGGGCCCCTTGCTGGCCCGCTTCGGCGAAGCGACCGTGTCCCTGCCCGGCGGCTGCGCGATCGGCTCGCGGCCGGTGGACCAGCACATCAAGGGCTTGCAGGCGATGGGCGCGGACATCGTGGTCGAACACGGCTACATGATCGCCAAGCTGCCGAAGGGCCGCGAGCGGCTGACGGGAGCAAGCATCCGCACCGATATGGTGACGGTCACCGGCACCGAGAATTTCCTGATGGCCGCCTCCCTAGCCGCAGGCGAGACCGTGCTGGAGAACGCAGCCCAGGAGCCGGAAATCACGGACCTGGCCGAGATGTTGATCGAGATGGGCGCGCGCATCGAAGGGCACGGCACCAGCCGCATCACGATCACAGGGGTGGACAAGCTTCGCGGCTGCACCCATCGCGTGGTGGCCGACCGGATCGAGGCCGGCACCTTCCTGTGCGCGGTAGCCGCTACCGGGGGCGACGTCGTGTTGCGCCATGGCCGGGCCGATCACCTCGATGCCGTGATCGACAAGTTGCGCGATGCCGGCGCCAGCGTGGCGCGCGTCGACGACGGCATTCACCTGCACTCGCACGGGCGGCTGGCGCCCCAGAGTTTTCGCACCGCAGAGTACCCGGGCTTCCCGACCGACATGCAAGCGCAGTTCATGGTGCTCAATGCGATCGCGGAGGGTCCGTCCAAGATTACCGAGACGATTTTCGAGAACCGTTTCATGCACGTCAACGAGTTGGTGCGCCTGGGCGCGAACATCCAGGTTGAAGGCAAGTTCGCCGTGATCGAGGGCGTGGAAAAACTCTCCGGCGCCACGGTGATGGCCACAGACCTGCGGGCCTCAGCCAGCCTCGTCATAGCGGGGCTGGTCGCGGAGGGCGAAACTTTGGTGGACCGCATCTATCACCTCGACCGCGGCTACGATCGGATGGAAGCCAAACTGCGCGGCATCGGCGCGGACATTGAACGAGTCAAATGATCACACTGGCCCTGTCCAAGGGACGCATCTTCGACGAGACCCTGCCGCTGCTTGGCGCCGCCGGCATCGAGGTGCTCGAAGATCCCGAGAAATCGCGCAAGCTGATCCTGGCGACGAGCCAGGACCATGTTCGCGTGGTCATTGTTCGCGCCACCGATGTGCCGACTTATGTGCAATACGGCGGCGCCGACCTCGGGGTGACCGGCCTGGATACTTTGATCGAACATGGGGCCGGCTGGGGCGGCGGCGCCGGGCTGTACCAGCCGCTGGACCTGCGCATCGCGAAATGCCGGGTCAGCGTGGCGGTTCGCGCGGATTTCGATTACGCCAGTGCCGTGCGCCAGGGCTCGCGCCTGAAAGTGGCCACCAAGTACGTCAACATCGCGCGCGAGTTTTTCGCCGCCAAGGGCGTGCACGTGGACCTGATCAAGCTGTACGGAAGCATGGAATTGGCGCCGCTGACCGGCCTGGCCGACGCCATTGTCGACCTGGTCTCCACTGGCGGTACGCTCAAGGCCAACAACCTGGTCGAAGTCGAGCGGATCATGGACATCAGCTCGCGCCTGGTGGTCAACCAGGCTGCGCTCAAGCTCAAGCAGGATGCGATTCGCCGCATCATCGACGCCTTTGCCGCCGCCGTTGGCCGGAATTGAAGCCATGAACTTCAGCGCCAAGCCTGCCCGCCTTTGCACCGACAGCGCCGGATTCGAGGCGCAATTCAAGGCGCGCCTGCAGTGGTCGGCGCAAACCGACGCGCAGGTGGAGCAGCGGGTGACTGAAATACTGGCCGATGTGCAGCGGCGTGGCGACGCAGCTGTGCTGGACTACACCAACCGCTTCGACGCGCTCGAGGCGTCCTCACTGAGCGAGCTGGAGCTCACGCAGGCTGAATTGAAGGCGGCTTTCGATGGTCTGCCGGCGCCGCAGCGCGATGCCCTGCGGGCCGCGGCGTCGCGCGTGCGCAGCTACCATGAAGCGCAGAAGCAGGCGGGCGGTGAGAGCTGGAGTTACCGCGACGCGGACGGTACTTTGCTGGGACAGAAGGTGACTGCGCTGGACCGCGTCGGCATCTACGTTCCCGGCGGCAAGGCGGCTTATCCGTCGTCGGTGCTGATGAACGCGATCCCGGCCCATGTCGCGGGGGTTGCCGAGATCATCATGGTCGTGCCCACGCCGCGAGGCGAAAAGAATGCGCTGGTGCTGGCCGCCGCCTGCCTGGCGGGCGTGAGCCGTGCCTTCACGATCGGCGGAGCGCAGGCCATTGGCGCCCTGGCGTACGGCACGCTAACCGTGCCCCGGGTTGACAAGATCACCGGGCCGGGCAACGCCTATGTGGCCAGCGCCAAGCGGCGGGTGTTCGGGCAGGTCGGCATCGACATGATCGCCGGCCCCAGCGAAATCCTGGTGCTGGCCGACGGCAGCACGCCGGCCGATTGGGTGGCGATGGACCTGTTCTCGCAAGCCGAGCACGATGAGCTGGCGCAGAGCATCCTGCTGTGTCCCGATGGCGCCTATATCGACCAGGTGCAGGCCGCGATCGACCGGCTGCTGCCCGAAATGCCGCGGGCCGAGATCATCGCCAAGTCACTCAACGGCCGCGGCGCCCTGATCCACACGCGAAGCATGGAAGAAGCCTGCGAAATCAGCAATCGCGTCGCCCCCGAGCACCTGGAGATCGCCAGCGCCGACCCGCATCGATGGGAACCGCTGCTGCGGCATGCCGGTGCCATTTTCCTTGGCGCGTTTACCAGCGAATCGCTGGGCGATTACTGCGCCGGCCCGAATCATGTGCTGCCCACCAGCAGTACGGCGCGGTTTTCCAGCCCGCTGGGCGTCTATGACTTCCAGAAGCGCAGCAGCCTGATCGAGGTGAGTGAGGAAGGTGCGCGCAAGCTCGGGTTGATAGCGGCCGAACTGGCGTATGGCGAAGGACTGCAGGCCCACGCCCGCGCCGCCGAGATGAGGTTCAAGCGATGAATTCGAGCACCAATGACGTGGCCGGCCGTGTCTTTCGCCAGGACGTGCAAGGCATGCACGCCTATGCGATCCAACCGTCGGCCGGCATGGTCAAGCTCGATGCGATGGAGAACCCGCATCGCCTACCGCCCAACCTGCAGGCCGAACTCGGGCAACGCCTGGGCGCGCTGGCGCTGAATCGCTACCCTGGCGAGCGGACCGGTGATTTGCGCGCTGCGCTGGCAAATTACGCGCAGATGCCCGAAGGATTCGATATCGTGCTGGGCAACGGCTCCGACGAGTTGATCTCGCTGATCGCGCTGGCCTGCGATGTGCCCGGCGCATCCATCCTGGCGCCGGTGCCCGGTTTCGTGATGTACGCCATGAGCGCCCAGCTGCAGGGGTTGAAGTTCGTTGGCGTGCCGCTGACCGCCGATTTCGAACTCGACGAGACGGCCATGCTGGCTGCGGTCGACCAGCACCGGCCATCCGTCATCTACCTTGCCTATCCCAACAACCCGACCGCCAAGTTGTGGGATGACGCCGTCATCGAAAAAATCGTCGAAGCCGCACCGGGCCTGGTGGTGGTCGACGAAGCCTACCAGCCGTTTTCCAGCAGGAGCTACATCGAGCGGATCACCCGCCACGGCCATGTATTGCTGATGCGCACGCTGAGCAAGTTCGGGCTGGCCGGGGTACGGATCGGCTACATGATGGGTCCGGCGGCGCTGATCGCGCAGGTCGAGAAGGTGAGGCCGCCCTACAACATCAGCGTTCTCAACTGCGAGGCGGCGCTGTTCGCCCTCGAGCACGCCGGGATATTTGCCGCTCAGGCCCTGGATTTGCGCCGGCAGCGGTCCGCCGTTCAGCGCGAATTGGCCGAACTGGCCGGTGTCAAGGCCTGGCCGAGCGACGCCAACATGATCCTGGCGCGTGTTCCCGATGCCCAGAAGGCCTTTGACGGCATGAAATCGTTAGGCGTGCTGGTCAAGAACGTTTCTAAAATGCATCCATTGCTGGCCAACTGCCTGCGGCTCACGGTCGGAACGGCCGATGAGAACGCCCGGATGCTGGCCGCCCTCAAGGCATCCCTATGACGACCGTTTCCGGCACCGCCGACCAGGACCTGACCCAGCACCGCCGTGCGGAGGTCGTGCGCCAGACGGCGGAAACCCAGATCACCGTGCAGGTCGACCTGGACGGCAGCGGCCAGGCGCGGTTGTCTACGGGTATCGGCTTTTTCGACCATATGCTCGACCAGATCGCCCGCCACGCCCTGATCGACCTGGACATCCAGGCCAAGGGCGACCTGCATATCGACGGCCACCACACGGTCGAGGACGTCGGAATCACGCTGGGGCAAGCGATTTACCAGGCCGTGGGCGACAAGCGGGGCATCCGCCGCTACGGCCATGCCTACGTACCGCTGGACGAGGCGCTATCGCGTGTCGTGGTCGATTTTTCCGGCCGGCCGGGCCTGGTCATGAACGTGCCCTTCAGGAGCGGCATGATCGGCACGTTCGACAGCCAGCTGGCCCATGAATTCTTCCAGGGTTTTGCGAACCACGCTTTCGTGACGTTGCATATCGACAACCTGCGCGGCGAGAATGCGCACCATCAATGCGAGACGGTATTCAAGGCATTCGCGCGGGCCCTGCGCGCCGCGCTGGAACTCGACCCGCGCGCGGGCGGTGCCGTTCCATCGACCAAAGGATCGCTCTGATCATTCGTGGTGCTGCTTCGTACCTGATCCCGTCACCCAGCATCCGCCGTTTGCTATGAAAACTGTAGCGGTCGTCGACTATGGAATGGGCAACCTGCGCTCCGTGGCGCAGGCGGTCCTGCACGTGGCGCGGGGCACCGGCTTCGACGTCATCGTCACGGCTCGCCCGCAAGACGTGCGCGACGCCGATCGCGTGGTGCTTCCCGGGCAGGGCGCTATGCCCGACTGCATGCGCCAATTGCGCGACTCCGGCCTGCAGGGGCCGGTACTCGAGGCGGCGGCAGGCAAGCCACTGTTTGGCGTGTGCGTGGGCATGCAGATGCTGCTCGATCGCAGCCACGAAGGCCCGACCGACGGCCTCGGACTGATCCACGGGGAGGTGGTCAAGTTCGAGCTGGATGGCCGGCTGCAACCCGATGGCAGCCGCTACAAGGTTCCCCAAATGGGCTGGAACCAGGTTTGGCAGGCGCGGCCGCATCCGCTTTGGAGCGGCGTGCCGGACGCCAGCTACTTCTATTTCGTGCACAGTTACTACGTGCGGCCGTCGGATGCGCGCCACAGCGTGGGGGAAGCCGATTACGGCGCCCGCTTTACCGCCGCGATTGCACGCGATAATATTTTTGCGACCCAGTTCCACCCGGAAAAAAGCGCAGACCAAGGCTTGTCTCTCTACCGAAACTTCCTGCAATGGAATCCTTGACCGGCGAGGCGAGCCGCTCGCCGGCGTGCCTCGATATCCCCCGCTATGCTCCTCATCCCCGCGATTGACCTGAAAGACGGCCACTGCGTGCGCCTCAAGCAAGGCGACATGAACCAGGCCACCACCTTTGGCGAGGACCCCGCGGCCATGGCGCGCGGCTGGCTGGCCAAGGGAGCGAGACGGCTGCATCTGGTCGACTTGAACGGGGCCTTCGCCGGCAAGCCGCAGAACTACGCGGCCATCAAGTCCATTCTCAGGGCCGTCGGCGATGACATCCCCGTGCAGTTGGGCGGCGGCATTCGGGATCTGGACACCATCGAGAAGTACATCGACGGGGGCCTGCGCTACGTCATCATCGGCACCGCGGCGGTCAAGAATCCGGGGTTCCTGAGGGATGCCTGCACCGCTTTCGGCGGCCACATCATCGTCGGGCTCGATGCCAAGGACGGCAAGGTCGCCACCGACGGCTGGAGCAAGCTGACCGGCCACGAGGTGGTCGACCTGGCGCGCAAGTTTGAGGATTGGGGCGTCGAATCCATTGTCTACACGGACATCGGGCGCGACGGCATGCTCACCGGCATCAACATCGAGGCCACCGTGAAGCTGGCGCAGGCACTGCACATTCCCGTGATCGCCTCGGGCGGGCTGTCGAGCATCGCCGACATCGAGAAGCTTTGCGCCGTCGAAGACGAGGGCATCGAAGCCGTGATCTGCGGCCGGTCGATCTATTCGGGCGACCTCGACTTCGTCAAGGCCCAGGCGAAGGCCGACGAACTGGCCGGCTGACGACTTCCATGCTCGCCAAGCGCATCATTCCGTGCCTGGACGTGACCGGGGGCCGCGTCGTCAAGGGCGTCAATTTCGTGGAGCTGCGCGATGCCGGCGACCCGGTGGAGATCGCGGCACGCTATAACGAGCAGGGCGCCGACGAACTCACTTTCCTGGACATCACGGCGACCAGCGACGAGCGCGACCTGATCCTGCACATCATCGAAGGCGTCGCCTCGCAGGTATTCATCCCGCTTACCGTGGGCGGCGGGGTGCGAACCGTGGAGGACGTGCGCCGACTGCTCAACGCGGGCGCCGACAAGACCAGCTTCAACTCGGCTGCGATCGCCAACCCGGAGGTCATTTCCGACGCTTCCGCCAAATACGGGGCCCAGTGCATCGTCGTGGCGATCGACGCCAAGCGTCGCACTGCCCAGGAAGCCGCTGCCCGCGGTCCCGGCTGGGACGTCTACAGCCACGGCGGGCGCAGGAACACGGGGCTGGACGCCCTGCAATGGGCCGTCGAGATGACCCGGCGGGGCGCCGGGGAGATCCTGCTGACCAGCATGGACCGCGACGGCACCAAGGCCGGGTTCGACCTCGAGCTCACCCGTGCCGTGAGCGATGCGGTCTCCGTGCCGGTGATCGCTTCCGGCGGAGTGGGCAACCTGGACCATCTCGCCGACGGAATCCAGCAAGGTGGCGCGGACGCGGTGCTGGCCGCCAGCATCTTCCACTACGGCGAATACACCATCGGGCAGGCCAAGGCGCGAATGGCTCAGCGCGGCATTCCGGTGCGCTTGTGACGGGCAACTGACTTGGCAGGCCGTCCACTTGTTTAGAACTTTTGTGTTGGTCCAAGTGTCAACGAGCTGATTCGACGCTCACATCGCCGACAATCCCGTGATGGATTGGCTGGATGAAATCAAATGGGACGCACAAGGCTTGGTCCCCGTCATCGCCCAGGAGATCGGAAGCAACGACGTGCTGATGTTCGCCTGGATGAACCGCGAAGCTTTGCGCAAAACCGCTGAACTCGGGCGCGCTGTGTACTTCAGCCGCTCGCGCGGCAAACTGTGGTTCAAGGGTGAGCAATCGGGCCACGTGCAGACGGTGCATGAAATACGCATGGATTGCGACAACGACGTGGTGCTGCTGAAGGTGACACAGCTGGGGCATGAGCCGTCGATCGCCTGTCACACGGGCCGCCACAGCTGCTTTTTCCATCTTTACCGCGACGGCTCATGGCAAGTCACCGAGCCGGTCTTGAAAGACCCTGAATCCATCTACAAGTGACAGGCCAATGAGCAGCTCAAACGATTCCCTGGCCCGCCTGGCGGCCGTCATCGAAAGCCGCAAGGAGGCCAACGGCGGCGATCCCGACTCCAGCTATGTCGCACGGCTACTGCATCGGGGGCCCGACGCGTTCCTGAAAAAGATCGGCGAGGAGGCCACGGAAGTTGTCATGGCCGCCAAGGATGCGGAGCAGGGCGGCGACTCTCAAAAGCTGGTCAACGAGGTGGCCGACCTGTGGTTTCACACGATGATCGCGCTGGCCCATTACGGACTCGCGCCGGCCGACGTAATCGCCGAGCTGGAGCGCCGCGAAGGCACCAGCGGCATCGAGGAGAAGGCATTGCGCAGGGCGCGCCAGCGTGAAGGCGCGGGAGACTAAAGGCGAGGCCCATGGCTGAAACCGATCTTGCCCAGTTCGAAGCCAAGACATCTGGTGACCGCACGGTCATGCATGTGCTGTATGGCCTGCACACCGTCGCGTGGGCCAGCATGGGAACGCTGGCGGTGATTGCGCTGATCGTCAACTACATCAAGCGCGCCGACGAACAGGACCCGCTCTATGTAAGCCACCACGATTACATGATTGCGACTTTCTGGTGGACGGTGCTGTGGCTGGTAGTTACCGGCCCCCTGTGGCTGCTGCTGGTCTTCCCCGGCGCCATCGCGTACACCGTTGTCGGGCTGTGGTATCTGTACCGATGCCTGCGCGGGTGGCTGCGCTTCGCCGACAGCCGCCCCGCCTATTGACCTTCGCCTCGATGAAACCATGAACACTGCCGATCCCACCTGCATTTTCTGCAAGATCGCCGAGGGCAAGATTCCCTCTCGCAAGGTCTACGAAGACGAGGAAATCCTCGCCTTCCACGATATCCATCCGTGGGCGCCCGTGCATTTCCTGATGGTTCCCAAGAAGCACATACCGTCGCTGGCGCAGGTAGAGCCCGAGCATGCGGCGCTGCTGGGCCGCATGCTGACCCTGGCGCCGAAGCTGGCTATCCAGGAAGGCTGCAGGCCGTATCCGCAGGGAGGCTACCGCGTCGTGATCAATACCGGTGCCGACGGCGGGCAGGAGGTCCAGCACCTGCATGTGCACGTGTTCGGCGGGCCGCGGCCCTGGCTCAAGGGCTGAGGGCGCAATGGCGTGAGCAGGGCTGAACTTCCCCTGCGCGACTAGAATCCACGTAGCACAGGAGCATCAAATATGGGTTCATTTTCCATTTGGCATTGGTTGGTCGTTCTGCTGATCATCGTGCTGATCTTCGGGACCAAGAAGCTCAGGAACATCGGCTCCGATCTCGGCGGTGCCGTCAAGGGTTTCAAGGAGGGGATGAAGGACGGATCGGCGCCTGATACGCCCGTGCCTCCCTCCAACCAGGTCACGTCTTCCACGCCGACCGGGCCCGAGAAGACCACGATCGACGTGGAAGCGAGGAACAAGTCCTGAGGATCTCGGCCCGGCGCTCGCCGTGGGCGCTTCGCGCGAACCCGCTAGCGAACGCAATGCGCCTAGGGCTGGGGCTGGGGCCGGAATGACATCGTGATCGATCTAGGTATCGAAAAATTGATGGTGATCGGCGCCGTCGCGCTGCTGGTCATCGGTCCGGAAAAATTGCCGCGCGTTGCGCGCACGGTCGGGACGCTCCTGGGCAAGGCCCAGCGCTATGTCGCGGACGTGAAGGCGGAAGTCAACCGCTCGATCGAGCTGGAAGAACTGAAAAAGATGAAGGACACGGTGGAGTCCGCGGCGCGCGACGTCGAAAGCTCCATCAGGTCCGGTGCCAGCGACCTCGAAAGGCAGCTGGCCGACGCCGCTGCCGGCGCCGATGCGCCGGTGGCGCTGAGCGAGCCGCCGGCCTACTTGCCGGTCTATCCGGAGTACCGGCGACCCAGGAAAAAATGGCGCATCAAGCAGGGCGCCACACCCAACTGGTACAAGGCGCGCAACGGCATCCGGACCAAGGCGCTTTCCGGCGCGGCCCGCGTTGCCAGGTACCGCCCGCAAAAATTCAACTGATGGCCGACCCCAACCTGGAAGACGAGCTCGCCGGCACGGAGCAGCCGTTCGTAGCCCACCTCGTGGAGCTGCGCGACCGTCTAATCAAGGCCATGATCGCGGTTGCCGTGATGGCGGGGGTGCTGTTCCTATACCCCGGACCGGCGGCGCTGTACGACATCCTGGCCGCGCCGCTGGTGTCGCACCTGCCCAAGGGCGCGACGCTGATTGCCACGTCCGTTATCTCGCCGTTCCTGGTGCCGCTGAAGATCCTGCTGATGGCGGCCTTCCTGCTGGCGTTGCCCGTGGTCCTGTACCAGGCGTGGGCTTTCATCGCACCTGGGCTGTACTCGCACGAAAAGAAGCTGGTGCTGCCCCTGGTGGTCTCGAGCACCTTGCTGTTCTTCATCGGCGTGGCGTTCTGCTACTTCTTCGTGTTCGGCCAGGTCTTCAAGTTCATCCAGAGCTTCGCGCCCAAGAGCATCACCGCGGCGCCGGATATCGAGGCTTACCTGAGTTTTGTGCTGACGATGTTCCTGGCCTTCGGCATGGCATTCGAGGTTCCGATCGTGGTCGTCGTGCTGGCGCGCATGGGATTCGTCACCATCCAGAAGCTCAAGGAATTCCGTGCCTATTTCATCGTGGTGGCGTTCATCGTCGCGGCCATCATCACGCCGCCGGATGTAGTGTCCCAGCTGGCGCTCGCCATTCCGATGTGCCTGCTCTACGAGGCGGGCATCTGGGCGGCGCAGCTGTTCATCAAGCACACCAAGGCTCCCGAGGAGGGCGCCGCGGCCAGCGGGAGTTAACGCTGCGGCAGCTTCGGCGGCTTCGGCCGCAAGCCCGGAGTCACGTTCAGCTCCACCGCATCGTCGCGGCGCAGCACACGGAATTTCGCCGCCGTACCCGGCTTGAGGGCCGCCACGCTTGAAAGCAGCTCCGATACATTGGCGATCTGCTTGCCCGCCGCTTCCACGATGACATCGCCGGGACGGATGCCGGCTTGCGCGGCGGGGCCGTTCTGCAGCACGCCGGTGATCAGCACGCCGCGTTTGGCCCTGACGCCGAATGTCTCCATCAATTCAGGCGACAGGTCGGCCGGCTCGACCCCGATCCAGCCGCGCCTCACGACGCCTTCCTTCACGATACCTTCGAGCACCAGCTTGGCGGTCGACACGGGGATGGCGAAGCCAATGCCCATGCTGCCGCCCGAGCGCGAATAGATGGCCGTGTTGATCCCCATCAGATGGCCGTTCACATCGACCAGCGCGCCGCCCGAATTGCCGGGGTTGATCGCCGCATCGGTCTGGATGAAGTTCTCGAAGGTGTTGATGCCCAGCTGATTGCGGCCCAGTGCGCTGACGATGCCGCTGGTGACGGTCTGCCCTACACCGAACGGATTGCCGATGGCCAGCACCTGATCGCCCACTTGCAGTGCGTCGGAATTGCCCAGCGTGATCACCGGCAGGCGCTCCAGCGAAATTTTCAAAATGGCCAAGTCGGTATCAGGATCAGTGCCGATCACCTTGGCTCTGGCCCTCCGGCTGTCGTTGAGCACCGCTTCAATCTCATCGGCGCCTTCGACTACATGGTTGTTGGTGAGGATGTAGCCGTCGGCGCTGATGATCACGCCACTGCCCAGGCCGGCCTGCGGCGCGGCGCCCTGATCGCCGAAGAAAAACCGGAACCATGGATCATTGGCATTGGGATGTCGCTCGGGCGCCTTGCTGGTGTTGATGCTGACCACCGCTGCGGACGCGCGCTGGGCCGCGAACCGGAAGCTTCCCAGCGGCGGGGCAGCCGGCACCGGTGCCGGTGCCTCGACCAGCGGAACGCCTTGGTTCACCGCCACCGCCACGGCCGGCCGGCCAAGCCATCCGGGCTTGAGGGTCGCCACGACGAAATAGGCGGCGAGCAGGATCGTGACAGCCTGGGAGAAAAGCAGCCAGTAGCGACGCATGATCGGCGTGGAGGACCCGAAAGTTGTTTCCGCAAGTGTAGACGCGAGCGGCGGCCGATGCGGCTAAGGGGCCGCCAAATCGGCGCCGCTCAAGGCACGTGGGGGACCAATTGGCGGTGCCCGTGGCGGCGCGGCCCGAGATTGGCCTGCTCGACTGGCACCACTTCCCCCTTGCATGGATCGAAAATGGCCGCGCGCGAGCGCATGCCACGAGCCGCCTGCGCCATGCGCTGGGCTTCGTCCAGGATGTCATCGACCGGCACCTGCGCGCGCGACAGGTGGACCACGCCCACACCGACGTCGGCGGTCAGTTCGACGCGCTGCCCGGATGCGGTTATGACCTGCACCGGCCGGCGCAAACTGCTCGCGACCCGCAGCCCCAAGGTGCGCAACCAGGCCGGCGACTGGATCGTCTCCACCAGGGCCACGAAGCAGTTATCGCAGTAGCGGCCGACCGGGTTGATCACGCCTACCTGGCGCTGGATCCGCCGGGCAATGCAGATGAACACCTCGTTCATGCTGGCCGTTCCAGTCTGCGCTGCAATGCGGTCGACATCGAACACGACGATCGCCAGCACGGCGCCGTCGCGGCGGGTCCGGCGGCGGCGCCGCTGGGCATTGACCAGTTTGCGCACCAGGTTCAATCCACTGGAGAGCTTGGTCACAGGATCGGTGCGCGAGGGCATGCCCTTATCGGGGCGGGTGCGCCACTCATGGCGATCGCGTCGCCACAGCACGAAACCCGTCAGCCCGCTGGACAGCGCGGCGCACAGGGCCGTCGCCGCGTGCGTGCTCAGTTCGAGTCCGCCTGGCCCGTGGATCGCGATGGCGTGCAGGCCGACGATGGCGGGCAACGTGAGCAGGCAGCCCGCTGCCATCACCGGAGCCAGCCGATCGCCCATGAGCCAGGCACGCAGCATCTGCCATAGGGTCAGCACGCCGCCGGCCAGTGAAACGGCGCCTGCGGCGGGAATCTGGAACATGTCGGGCAAAGCCAGGCTTGCCAGTCCGCCGACCGGCATGAACACCGCCGACAGGCGCAGGGCCGAGGCCATGAGACGGTCGCGCTGGTTCGCGTTGAGCCAGTCTCGAATCCAGAAATTCGAAAGCCCGACGCAAACCGGCCCCGCAAGCACCTGCGCCGGGCGTACCAGCCTGGGATCGAGCTGCGGCCAGTTTTCTGCGGCCACTCCGCTAAGGACCAATACCAGCAGCAATACGGTGACGTGATAGGCCACGCCCTGGACCTGCGACAGGGTGGGCCGCACGATCAGGTCGATCATCCTGGCCAGTGACATGGCCGCAATGGCACCGAGCGCCATGCTCCAAATGATTAGTTCTTGTGAATTCACAAATCCCCACCCTGCAAACGAAGTGATTATTGCAGCGATGGCACTCAAGGGCTATGCGGGCGGACCCCTACGCCGTATCCGCAGGCGCAAGCGCGGCGGGCAGGGGCTGCGCCTGCTTGGCCGACAATCGGGCTTTTGAAGGGAATGCTCGCGCGTATGGTCACCGCACAACAGCTGCTTCGCACTTTCGAAGGCTTGCTTCAGCCCGAAAACTTCAAGGACTACGGGCCGAACGGCTTGCAAGTGGAGGGCGGCGAGGAGGTGCGATTGCTGGTCTCGGGAGTCACGGCCAGCCGGGCATTGATCGAGGCGGCTGTCCAGGCTCAGGCCCAGGCGATATTCGTGCACCATGGCCTGTTCTGGCGCGGCCAGGACGGCCGCGTCACCGGCTGGATGAAACAACGCCTGGCGCTCCTGCTCAAGCACGACATCAACCTGTTTGCCTATCACCTGCCGCTGGACGCCCATCCCGAACTGGGTAACAACGCCCAGTTGGGGCTCAAGCTGGGCTTGGAAGCAACCGCTCGCTTTGGCGAGCAATCGCTCGGTTTTCTCGGCCGGCGCCGCGGTGGTGACAGCTTCGCCAACGCGCAGGAATTGGCTGCGCATCTGGAAATAAACCTGGGCCGGCGCGCGACCTGGGTAGAGGCTTCGCCGCGACAGATCCGCAGCATCGCCTGGTGCACGGGCGGCGCCCAAGGATATTTCGAGCCGGCCATCGCTGCCGGCGCGGACGCGTTCATAACCGGCGAAATCTCCGAGCCGCAGGCGCACTACGCGCGCGAGTGCGGTGTTGCTTTCCTTGCTTGCGGTCATCATGCCAGCGAGCGTTACGGCGCACCGGCGGTGGCCGGCCACGTGGCGACCCAGCTAGGCATCCAGCACCGCTTCATCGATATCGAGAACCCCGCATGAATTTCGCGCAACAATGAAACCGATCGCCATCACCATGGGGGACGCGGCCGGCATCGGTCCCGAAATACTGGCCAAGGCCTTCAGGGATGCACCGGACGCCATGCAGAACTGCTTCGTGGCCGGCGATGTGGCGACGATGCGGCGCGGTGCGCAGGCGATTCGCGGTGAACGAGGCGTGGAGCTTCCCATCGCCTTGATCGATTCGCTCCACGAGGTGCCGGTCATGCCGCCGCGCTGCGTCCCCGTGTTGCAGGTGACCGACTTGCCGCAACCGCCGACGTGGGGCAAAGTCAGCGCCGCCGCCGGACGGGCCGCCGCCGACTGCGTCATCTGGGCCGCTCGCGCTGCGCTGGCGGGCGAAATTGCCGCGCTGGTGACGGCGCCGCTGCACAAGGAAGCGCTGGCGGCCGCCGGCGTCAATTTTCCCGGCCATACTGAACTGTTGCAGGCGGAGGCGGCGGCCTGGCTCGGCAAGCGGGTCACCGAGGTGCCGGTGCGCATGATGCTGGCCAACGACGAATTGCGCACCGTGCTGGTGAGCATTCATGTCTCGCTGCGCGATGCGCTGGCGGCGGTAAGCTGCGAGAACGTCTTGCAGACGATGCGCATCGCGCACGAGGCAGTGGGCCGGTCGCTGGGGCGCGCGCCGCATATCGCGGTCGCTGGCCTCAATCCGCACGCGGGCGAAGGCGGGCTGTTCGGCCGCGAAGAAATAGATTCGATCATGCCAGCGATCGAGGCGGCGCGAGCCGAAGGGCTGGACGTAAGCGGGCCGTGGGCGCCGGACACCGTCTTCATGAGGGCGCGTGCGGCCGGCGGCCGGCCCGGCGAGTTCGACGTGGTCGTGGCGATGTACCACGACCAGGCCCTGATCCCGGTGAAATACCTGGGCGTCGAAAAAGGCGTGAACGTCACATTGGGCCTGCCGCTGGTGCGTACCAGCCCCGATCATGGGACGGCCTTCGACATCGCGGGCACCGGTCGCGCGGACCCGTCCAGCCTGATCGAGGCGGTGCGCGCGGCGCGCCGGCTGGTCGCCGGTGAGACCCCCGGCAGCGCCGGGAGTCCGTGCTAAGTGCGGCGCAGGCTGTCCCGGATCTCGCGCAGCAGCGCGATGTCCTCGGGCGGCGCCGCGGGCGGCGCGGGCGGCGGCGGCGTTTCGCGCCTCAGGCGATTGATCTGCTTGACCATGATGAAGATGATGAACGCCAGCAGCACGAAATTCACCGCAATGGTCAGGAAGTTGCCGTAGGCAAACACCGGCACGCCCGCCTTCTTCAGCGCATCGAGTGTCATCGGGATGCCCGGCGGCGGATGGCCCAGTACAACGAAGAGGTTGGAGAAGTCCACACGCCCGATCACGGCTGCGATCAACGGCATGACAACATCGGCCACGAGCGAGTCGACGATCTTGCCGAATGCGGCACCGATGATCACGCCGACGGCGAGATCCACCACATTGCCCTTGATCGCAAACTCCCTGAATTCCCGCAGCATTCCCATGGAGGCCCTCCGGTCTTGATCGCCCCCGAGTATGAACGCTCGAGCCCCACCCGTGCCGGACACCGGAAGCGTTGAGTCTTTCCTACCCGTTCAGCTACAATTGTGGGTTGACCTAAACAGCGACCTCCTTGAGGATCCCCATGAGTGACACCACAGTGGACGCCAGCAAACGGACGTGGCTGATCGCCTCCAGTTGCGCGGGCGTCGTGGGCGGCGCATTCACCGCCGTTCCCTTCATCAGCAGCTTTCAACCGTCCGAAAGGGCCAGGGCAGCCGGTGCTCCCGTGGAGGTGGACATCGCAGCGCTGCAGCCGGGCGAAAAGATGACGGTGGAATGGCGCGGCAAGCCGGTCTGGATCCTCAAGCGTACTCCGGCAATGCTGCAGACATTGAAGAAAGCCGACGCGGAGGTAGCCGATCCCAATTCGCAGCGCAAGGCCTACCCCACACCCGAGTACGCCAGGAACGAACACCGCTCGATCAAGCCGGAGATCTGGGTTGGCGTCGGCATTTGCACGCACCTGGGCTGCTCGCCGTCGGACAAGTTCCAGCCTGGCGCCCAGCCTTCGCTGCCGGATGACTGGCGAGGCGGATTCCTGTGCCCGTGCCACGGCTCGACTTTCGATTTCGCGGGCCGCGTATTCAGGAACAAGCCGGCACCGGATAACCTGGAAGTGCCGCCGCACATGTATCTGTCGGACAGCCGCTTGCTCATCGGCGAAGACAAGAAAGGATGAGATTTTCGCGGTGCAGGCGAGGGTTGCAAGCAATCCGCTCGGGCCGCGACTGATCAAGAAGCATCATGGCTGAATTCAAGGAAATCTCACCCAACGCCACGGCGACCGACAAACTCGTCAACTGGTTCAACAACCGCATGCCCTCGGCAGGCGTCATGTTCCGGGACCACATGTCGGAGTACTACGCTCCGAAGAACTTCAACGTCTGGTATTTCTTCGGTTCGCTGGCGCTGGTGGTGTTGGTGATCCAGATCGTCACCGGGATTTTCCTGACGATGCATTACAAACCCGATGCGGCGATGGCATTCGGTTCGGTCGAGTACATCATGCGCGACGTGCCCTGGGGCTGGCTGATCCGCTACATGCACTCGACGGGCGCTTCGGCCTTCTTCGTGATGGTCTACCTGCACATGTACCGCGGCCTGATCTACGGCAGCCACCGCAAGCCGCGCGAACTGGTCTGGCTGTTCGGCTGCGCGATCTTCCTGGCGCTGATGGCCGAGGCCTTCATGGGCTACCTGCTGCCCTGGGGCCAGATGTCGTATTGGGGCGCCCAGGTGATCATCAATTTGTTCTCGGCGATCCCCTTCATCGGGCCGGACATTTCCGAGTGGATCCGGGGCGACTACGTCGTGGGCGACGCGACGCTCAATCGTTTCTTCGCTTTCCACGTGATCGCCGTCCCGCTCGTGCTGCTGGGCCTGGTGGTCGCGCACATCCTCGCGCTGCATGACGTCGGCTCGAACAACCCCGACGGCATTGAAATCAAGGGTCCCAAAGCGCTGCTCGATGCGCAGGGCCACCCGGTCGACGGCATCCCGTTCCATCCCTTCTATACGGTGCACGACATCTTCGGCGTTGCCGTTTTTCTCATGGTGTTCTCGGCGATCATCTTTTTCGCCCCCGAGGTTGGCGGCTATTTCCTGGAATACAACAACTTCATCCCGGCCGATCCGCTGAAGACGCCCTTGCATATCGCGCCGGTATGGTATTTCACGCCCTTCTATTCGATGCTGCGCGCCATCACGACTGAAATGATGTACGCGTTGTCGGCCGTCCTGGTCATCACGGTTGCATTCGTTTTGCTCAAGACCTCGGCTTCCGGACTGGTCAAGGGCCTGCTGGTGCTGCTGGCGCTGGCGTTTCTGTGGATGTTCAACGCGTTCGGCTTCACCGGAATCAGCATGATGCAAGGCATCGACGCCAAGTTCTGGGGCGTTGTGGTGATGATTGCCGCGGTCGTGATCCTGTTTTTCCTGCCGTGGCTGGACAAGAGTCCTGCCAAGTCGATCCGCTACCGGCCGGGCTGGCACAAACTGGTGCTCGGCGTTTTCATCGTCGACTTCATCGTGCTGGCCTACCTGGGCACACAGCCGCCTTCGCCGATCGGCGAACGCGTCTCGCAGGTCGGCACCCTGTTCTACTTTGGATTCTTCCTGCTGATGCCATGGTGGAGCCGGCTCGGCGAATTCAAGCCCGTGCCCGAGCGCATCACGTTTGCTGCGCACTGAGCCTGGAGCAAGAATGAAAAAACTCATCCTCTCCCTGATCGCGGCGCTTGGCATCGCCACTGGTGCGCAGGCCTCCGGCGGCGACGAAATCACCTGGGACAAGGCGCCGAACAATCTGAGCGACCTGCCATCGCTGCAAAACGGCGCCAAGCTGTTCGTCAACTACTGTGTCACCTGCCATTCGGCCGCCTTCATGCGCTACAACCGCCTGCGCGACATTGGCCTGTCCGAGCAGCAGATCAAGGACAACCTGCTGTTCACGACGGACAAGGTCGGCGACACCATGAAGACAACGATGGATGCGAAACAGGCGAAGGACTGGTTCGGCGGCACACCGCCCGATCTGACGCTGGTCGCGCGTTCGCGCTCGGGCCACGGCGGCACCGGAGCCGATTACCTGTACACCTACCTGCGCACCTACTATCGCGACCCGACCAAGGCCACCGGCTGGAACAATCTCGCTTTTCCCAACGTGGGGATGCCCAACGTGCTGTGGGAACTGCAGGGCGAGCGCGAGCCGCAGTTCGCCACGCACGAGGAGCATGGCCACGAAATCAAGGTTTTCCAGGGCTGGAAACAGGTCACCCCGGGCACGATGACGCCGCTTCAGTACGACCAGGCGATAGGCGACCTGGTCGGCTATCTGCAGTGGATGGCTGAGCCCGCACAGAATTCGCGCGTGCGCGTAGGCGTCTGGGTGCTGATCTTCCTCGGGCTGCTGACGCTCATCACCTGGAGACTCAACGCGGCGTTCTGGAAAGAAGTCCATTGACAAGCAAACGCGATGAAGCAATGAACATGACGCGGTCCGGATGAACGGACGAAAGCGCGGTCCGGATCAACGGACGAAGACGCGGTCCGGATCAACGGACGAAAACGCGGTCCGGCTGTGCCGTACACGCGTCCTCGAGCACGGTCGCATTTTGTTGGCGGACCGTGTTTTCACTTTATTTAGGAGCCTTCAATCATGATGGTGCTTTATTCGGGAACCACCTGCCCCTTCTCCCACCGGTGCCGGTTCGTGCTGTTCGAAAAAGGCATGGACTTCGAAATCCGCGATGTGGACCTGTACAACAAGCCCGAAGACATCAACGTGATGAATCCCTACGGCCAGGTGCCGATCCTGGTCGAGCGCGACCTGATCCTGTACGAGTCCAACATCATCAATGAATACATCGATGAGCGGTTCCCCCACCCCCAGCTGATGCCCGGCGACCCGGTCGATCGCGCCAGGGTCCGGCTGTTCCTGCTGAACTTCGAAAAGGAATTGTTCGTCCACGTCAGCACACTCGAGTCGCGGGCCGCCAAGAGCAACGAGAAGGCGCTGGAAAAGGCACGCTCGCACATCCGCGACCGCCTGACGCAGCTGGCACCGGTGTTCCTCAAGAACAAGTACATGCTCGGCGATAATTTCTCGATGCTCGATGTTGCGATCGCGCCGCTGTTGTGGCGCTTGGACTACTATGGCATCGAGCTGTCCAAGAACGCCGCGCCATTGCTCAAGTACGCCGAGCGCATCTTTTCGCGTCCGGCCTACATCGAGGCGTTGACGCCGTCCGAAAAGGTCATGCGCAAGTAAGCCACGTCCGCCACTCGATGATGAACGCGCTCGAATCGACGTCGACACGTCCTTACCTGATCCGCGCCTTGTACGATTGGTGCACCGACAATGGGCTCACGCCTTATGTCGCCGTGCTGGTCGACGATACGGTTCAGGTGCCGCGCGAATATGTGAAAAACGGCGAGATCGTGCTGAACATCAGTTTCGACGCGACCAGTTCGCTCAAACTGGGTAACGAATTCATCGAGTTCAAGGCGCGCTTCGCCGGCTCGGCGCGAGAAATCATGGTGCCTGTCAACCGGGTGATCGCGATTTACGCGCGCGAGAATGGCCAGGGTATGGCCTTTCCGGTCGCTGTGCCGAGCGCCGGCGGTGAAGAGCTGTCCAAGCCGTCCCCGCTCTCAAGCGTCCCGGCTGCGGGTTCGTCCAGCGAGGAAGACCCGAAGGTGGTGCAACTGGTGACGCCCGAGCCCGCTTCCGACAGCCCGGAGGGCGAGCCGCCCCGGCCGCCCAGCGGACCCAGGCCGACACTCAAGCGGGTCAAGTGAGCCGCAGGAATGCCCGCGGCTAGAATCGTTTCAACGCCGATTTAGCTCAGGGGTAGAGCAACCGCCTTG
>DATNBX010000026.1:0-57633 GCA_035571795.1 Ramlibacter sp. | reverse complement strand
TAGCCGAGGCCGCGGTCGGAGCCCAGGAACTCGCCAACGATGGCGCCGGCGACTGCGAGGATCGCGCCCACCTTCATGCCCGAGAAGACATAGGGCAGTGCGCCGGGCAACTGCACCTTGGTGAACAGCTGCCAGCGCGACCCGCGCAGCGAGCGCACCAGGTCCAGCAGCTCCGGCTCGATCTCGCGCAGGCCGCGCGCGGTGGTCAGCAGGATGGGAAACACCGCGATCGAGAACGCGATCATCGAGTTCGGAAAAACGCCGTACTTGAACCAGACGATGATCAGCGGGCCGAGCGCCACCTTGGGAATCATGTTCAGCGTGACCAGCAGCGGGAGCATCAGCGACTCGAACGTCTTCGACCACGTGAACAGCAGCGCGAGCAGCACGCCAACAACCAGCGCGAGCGCGTAGCCGCCGAAGATCTCGGTGGCCGTTACCCGCACGTTCGCCCACCAGCCGTAGTTCGGCTCGAGCAGCGCCGCCAGGGTATCCGCAGGGCCCGGCATGACGAATTTCGGCACCTCACCAAAGCGCACGAACAGGTACCACACCAGCAGCAGCAGCAGGTGGGCGACGACACCCAGCGAATAGCGACCCAGCTTCGATTCGAGTGCGGCGTCGCGCGCGGGGCTAGGCATGACGTTAGGGCCTTTTAGCACTGTTCCTGGCGGGTGCGAACCACTCCCGAAGGCGCCGCCAGAGCCGGTTGAGCCATCCTGCGGGCGCTGGCGCCGGAACGGACGCCGGCGCGACCGCACCGAAGCGGCTCTGAAGAGAATCGGCGAATTGGGCGGTTCGCTCGGTCGCCCTTTTCTCGAAAAGGCTGTCGACGACCCCCTTGAGCGGTCCCTCCCCCTTGACGTCGAACACAGTGAGCAACTCGGTCCCCGATTCGTTTGCCCGCAACGCAACGTCGATCACCATCGTCAGATGCTCGGCCTTTGCAACGGCGTGAAGCGCGTGCGGCGGATTCTCCGATTCTATTTGCGCTTTCAGGGTGAGGATCATGGGTACTACACCGATCTTTTCCTTCACCGTCAATTCGGCCGTCTTTTCGTCCACCACCTGGATGCGCTGCACCCCCGGGATGCAGGTGCAGAGCGATTCGAAGTCGCGGATGAATTTCCACAGTTCCCCCGGCGGGGCGTTGACGGTGAAGGCGGCTTCGCGACGAGGCATTCAGGGGCTCCCTAATCCCACCACTTGTTCAGTTTGAAATCCTCCGCAATCACGCCGGCGGCGTTGTGCCCCCCGCCCGCGTGCACACCGCCGCCGGGATGGCAGAAGCCGCCGCACATGTAAAGGCCCTCAACCGGCGAGCGGTAGTTCGACCAGCCGGCGAACGGCCTGAAATACCCCATCTGGTCAGGCGTCATGTCGCCCACCACATCGACGCCGTTCACCAAGTTGTCGTTGTCCCGCTCCGTGTCACCGGGATCATGGATCGCCATGGCCAGGATCCCGTCCGGCGTCATGTTCGGGGCGTAGGATCTCCACCGGCCCATGATGTGCTCCGCGTACTCGTCCCTCAGCTTCTTCCATCCTTCCGGGCCATCAGGCGCCACGTTGAACGGTGCGAATTGCCAGACCACCGCGGTGTGCTTGCCGGCGGGAGCTTGCGAAGGATCGTAGAGCGTGGGCACGGGGACTTGCAGCATCTCGTTGCGGACCGGCCGCCCGGCGGCGATTTCCTGGTAGGCGCGGACCTGGTCCTGGATCGTCCCCCCGAACATCTCCTGGCTGAACCCCAGGTTCACCGGCGGGTTGTTCGCAGCGGCGCGGTACTTCGGTGGCTCCGAAAGCGCCAGGTGCAAGGTGAAGAGCGAACGCCCGCGTGCGTGGTAATTCTTCACCCGGGTCACAAAGGTGGAAGGCAGGAACTCTTCTCCGACCATGTTGAGGAAGGTCTTCTTCGGTTCGACGTTGGTGACCACCGCCTTGGCGGCGCCGACCCGCGTGCCATCGGCCATTTCTACCCCGATGGCCCGGTTGCCGCGCATGAGGATCCGCTTGACGTCCATGCCTGTCTGCACGACGCCGCCGGCGGCCTCGATCGAGTTTCTCAGTCCGTGCGCCAGCTGCTGCGAACCACCGACACAGATGGGCGCTTCGCCTTTGAGGATGCGGAACAGTTGGATCCATCCCTGCCCGAATTGATCCGGAGCGAATCCCAAAACGGTCAACCGCACCAGGAAATGGACTTTGACCTGGTCGCTCTCGAACAGCTCATTGAGCAATTGCACCGGCGTGCTGGCCTGCCACTGCAATAGCGTTCTGCCTTCCTCGGATTTTTCCAGCTCGGCGCTCTGCAGCGAGGGCGGCAAGGGCGGCGAATACATCAGCGGCAGGTAGGTCGAGTCGATGAACTCGGCATAGTCGTCATACAGCTGTTTGAACGTTTTCGCGTCGCGTGCGGAGAACTTGGCGATTTCGGCAGCCATTCTTTCAGGCTCCCGATACATCACGATGCTGCTGTGATCGGGGAAGATGGTGCTGCGCAGGTGCTCGGGGTAAACGTACTTCACGCCGTGGCGCTCCAGCTCCAGGTCGCGATAGACCGGACTGAGCGGAATGTGGGTGTGAACGACGGAGCAGAGATTGTGTTTGAAGCCGGGCAGCGTAACTTCCTCCGTGTGGCATGCACCGCCCACGCGCGGGGCGCGTTCCAGAACCAGAACTTTGGAGCCTGCCTTCGCCAGATACCCGGCGCAGGCGAGTCCGTTGTGGCCGGAGCCGATGATGATGAAGTCGTACGTCATGACCTATGCCTTCAGTCGATAAATTAAACCGTTACTTAATTAAAGCAGACGGTTGGCCAAAGGTCAATTCATGAAGTCCTCGGTTTGACACCGCACGTGCCAGCATGATTCAATAATCGCTTAATTAGGTAACAGATGCCTGCTGCCCAGCCCCTTCGCATTCCCGCGCGCCGCGCAAAAAGTCCCCTGGTGCGGGACGCCGAGCGCACGCGTGAGCAGATCCTGCGCGCAGCAGCCAGGGAGTTTGCGGAGTCAGGCCTGGGCGGATCTCGCGTCGACCGGATCGCCGCGCAGGCCGGCGTCAATGTGCGGATGCTCTATTACTACTTCAGCAGCAAGGACGACCTGTTCCTGGCGGTGCTCGAGCGTGCGTACGAAGTCATACGCGAGGCCGAGAAGGGTCTCAATCTCGACCAGGCGGAACCCACGGACGCCGTGCGGCGGCTGATCGAGTTCACGTGGCAGTTCGAACTGTCCCATCCGGAATTCATTTCCCTTCTGAACAGCGAGAACCTGCATCAAGGGCGCCACCTCGCCCGTTCCGCCTCGATTGCGAAACTGCACTCCCCGCTGCTGGAGATGATCGGCCGATTGCTCGAACGCGGGGCGAACGCCGGCTTGTTCCGGCGCGATGTGGATCCGATGCGCTTCTACATCCTGATCGCCAGCCTGGGTTACTTCTACCTTTCGAACCGACACACGCTTTCGGCGATTTTCGGGCGCAATCTGATGGCGCCAAAGCAGCGAGCCGCCCACCTTGCCTACATGATCGAAGTCGTGCTGGGCTATCTGCATCCAGGAGCAGAAAATTGAACCGGACTGAACACACATTCAAGCGGGAACCGGACGCGGGCGCTAGCGCCCAGCCGCTGCCGGAACGTTTCGAAAGCGTCGAAGCACTCGAGGACTTCATGACGACCCCGAGCCCGGCGCTGGTTGCCGACCTGGCACGCATCGACGGGGACATCGTCGTGCTCGGCGTCGGCGGCAAGATGGGGCCGACGCTCGCGCGCATGGCAAAGCGCGCGGCTCCAGGCAAGCGCGTGATCGGCGTGGCGCGATTTTCGGACGCCGGTCTGCGTGAGCGGCTCGAAGGCTGGGGCGTCGAATGCATCCCCTGCGACCTGCTGGACCGCGCGGCCGTCGAACGGCTGCCGCGGATCAAGAACGTGGTCTACATGGCCGGCCACAAGTTCGGCGCCGCGGATAAGAGCTCTTTTACCTGGGCCATGAACGCCGGAGTGCCCTTCATCGTGGCCGAGGCGTATCGAGAGTCGCGCATCGTCTGCTTCTCGACCATCTGCGTGTACCCCTACGTCGATGCGAACGGTTCGGGCGCGACCGAGAAGACGCGCGCCGAGCCGCCGGCGGGTGACTATGCGAACTCTTGCGTCGGGCGCGAGCAGATGTTCGTCTACGGGTCCGAAAAATGGGGAACACCCGGGCGATTGGTGCGCCTGTCCTATGCGATCGACATGCGCTATGGCGTGCTGCACGATATCGCGACCCGCGTCTTCTCCGGCCGCCCCGTCGATATCGGCATGGGTCATGTCAACATCATCTGGCAAGGCGACGCGAACGAGCAGGCGTTGCGCCTGCTTGCGCACTGCACGACGCCGACCAGCCCGCTGAACGTCACCGGCCCGCAGAAGTCCAACGTCAGGGAATTGGCCGAAGAGTTCGGCAAGCGCTTCGGCAAGGCACCGAAGCTGTCCGGCAGCGAAGCGCCCACGGCCTGGATCGTCGACACAGCGCAGGCCCAGCGGCTTTTCGGTGTGCCGCGGATACCGGTCGACAAGATGATCGACTGGGTGGCAGACTGGGTTGCACACGGCGGCGCGAGTCTTGGCAAGGAGACGCATTTCGAAACCCGCGACGGCAAGTATTGAATGCCATGCGCTCTCCCGACATCAGCTATCTGACCGACATTTACTTCGGCCATGGCTCGGTCGAAGTCGTGCCGGGTCTGCTCGAACGATTTGGTATCCGGCGGCCGTTGCTGGTCACCGATGCGCGGCTGATCGAGTTGGGCCTGACGGCGCGCCTGGGCCTGGCCGCGCCGGCCACATTCAGCGGCACCGAGACGAATCCGACCGAAGCCAACCTGCAGGCGGGTCTTGGCTGCTATCGCCAGTGCGGCTGCGACGGAATCATTGCATTCGGCGGTGGGGCCGCCCTGGATCTTGCCAAGCTCGTCGGCCTGATGGTGGGCCATTCGCCGCCGCTCGAACAGTATGCGATCGTGCACGGCGGCACGGCTCGGATTCACCCAAGCGTGCCGCCGATCATTGCCATCCCGACGACCGCCGGTAGCGGTAGCGAAGTAGGGCGGGCGGCCCTGCTCAAGCTCGATTGCGGCAGGAAGCTGGGATTCCTGAGCACGCACCTGTTGCCGCGTGCAGCCGTGTGCGACCCCGAACTGACTTTGAGCCTGCCGGCCGGGCTCACGGCTGCAACCGGCATGGACGCCATCTCGCATTGCGTGGAGGCTTATTGCAGCACCCGCGTCAATGCAGTCGCGGACGCCATCGCGATTGATGGTCTGGGCCGGGGATGGCGGGCGATCCGCGGCGCGTTTGCCGACGGCACCGACCGCGCAGCCCGCGAACAGATGATGCAATGCGCCCTGATGGGAGGGCTTGCGTTTCAAAAAGGGTTGGGTGCGGTGCACAGCCTGAGCCACCCGCTCGGCGCGCTCGCTGGGCTGCGCCTGCACCACGGGACCTTGAATGCCCTCTTTCTCGCGCCGGTGCTGCGGTTCAACTACGAAGCATGTGCGTCAAAGATGGACGGGCTGGCCGCAACGATGGGCCTCGGTTCGGGCTCGGAGGTGCCGGAAGCCTTCGCGCGGTTGGTGTTCGAGCTGGGCCTGCCGTGCCGCTTGCGCGAGCTAGGCGTGGCGAAGGAGGCGCTCGCGCCTCTGGCGCAGCAGGCCGTTGATGACCACTGCAGCGCAACGAACCCTCGCCCGCTCGATATCGAAGCGGCACAGAAACTATACGCAGAGGCATGGTAGCCAGTGGACGCAGTCACCTGATCATGGTGGACGCGCCTAACTCCTGGGCTTAGACCAGCCGCTCGATTTTCTTCTTGCGCCACACCAGCCGGTAATAGCTCGCCTGCAGCACCAGCATCGAGACGAACGTGATCGGGTAGGACATCCACACGCCGTTGACGCCGAAGCGATGGCTCAGCAGCCAGGCCGACGGCACCTCGATCAGCGCGATGCACAGGACCGAGATCGACGTGGGCACCAGCACGGTGCCGCTGGATCGCATCACCCCGCCCAGCACCGAAGAAAATCCGAACACGACACTGCTCCACAGCATGATGTGGAGCAGCGTCTGCGCCAGCTCCAGCACCGGCGCGCTGGTGACGAAGGCGCCGATCAGGTGCCGCGAAAAGAGGTAGCCCACCAGCACGAGGCCGCCAGTGATGACTACGTTCATCTTCAGGCCGGTGCGCGTGATCGTGCCCAGCAGGTGCACGCGGCCGGCGCCGATGGACTGGGCGCCCAGGATGGAGGCGGTGATCGCGATGGAAAGCGCCGGGAACTGCACGTAGTTCACCACCTGGTTGACCGCACCGTAGGCGGCCGTTGCGTCGGAGCCGAAGCCGTTGACCATCGACAGCAGCGCGATCTCGGCCAGCGAGATCACGATCATCTGCACTCCGGTGGGCAGGCCGATGCGCAGCACCAGCCGCAGCAGCCGCGGGTTGATGCGCAGGTCGCGCAGCAGCTCCAGGTCGGGCGCCAGCGGATGGTTGCGGCGGCGCATGAACCAGGCGAGGAAGGCGAGCGCGCAAAGGAACGAGATGATCGACGCTGCCGCGGCGCTGGTCACGCCCAGCTGGGGCAGGCCGAACCAGCCGCGGATGAATGCCGGCGTCAGCACGCACGATACCGAGGTGGACAGCAACAGCGCATAAAGCGGCGTGACCGTGTCGCCGACGCCGCGCATGAGCTGCGTGAACAGGATGAACACCAGCAGCCCCGGCATCGCCAGCATCATCATGCGCGCATAACCGAGGGCCATCGGCCGCACGTCGGCCGGCGTTCCCAGCGCGCCCAACAGCGCCTCGGTGAACATGCCGCCGAACAGCGCCACCAACGCGCCCAGCAACAGGCCCAGGCCGAGCGCCGTGCCGGCGATCGCCTTGACCTTGTGCGGCTCGCGTGCGCCCCAGGCCTGGCCGATGAGCACCGAAGCGCCGGCGCCGACGCCGATCACCAGCGAGATGAAAAAGAAAATGATCGGGAACATGCCGGCGACGGCAGCCAGGGCGCGCGTCCCCAGCATCTGCCCGACGAACACGTTGTTGAGCGTGCCGGAAAGCGACTGCAGGATGTTGGCCAGGATCATCGGGCCCAGGAACGCCAGGAACACGCGCCAGAGCGGGCGTGGGGCGGAAAGCGCGGCAGGATTGGCAGTTGCTGAACTGTCGGAGGAAGGAATGCCGGGCATGGCGCGAGCGTACACGCGGCCCCTGGCGGTTCAGCGCCTGGGTTTATGGCCGATGGGCCTGGGCAACGCCTTGAATCCCAGCCAGGCGGCGCCGATCACCGCATTGACGGGCAGGGTGAGCGAGGCCGGAACGTAGAAGAAGGCCGACAGCTGCTGCAGTCCAAGCAGCAGCTCGGAATATCCGCCGAAGGCGTACAGCACCATGCCGCACCACAGCCAGCGGCGCATGTACGTCAGCAGCCAATGGGCCTGTTCGCAGTTGTGGCGCCAGGCGGCAGCCCGCTCGAAGACGTTCCCGTGGCCGGCATCCTTGAACAACCAGTCGAAAAAGAAGTACCGGTACAGCAGGGTGCGAAAAGGCAGTTCTTGCACGTTGGCGCGCCAGGGAAATGCGTCTTGACTGTATTGTTTTTCAGCCCGCCCGGAGGCTGTGTAGGTAACAATCCTGTGCCCCTGTGCGGGTTGATCTGGCGAACTGACGAGAAGCTATTTCTTCTGCGCCGTCTGGTCGGCCGGCGTCACTTCCACCTTCGGCACGGTGATCGTTTCCTTCTGGGTGGTCACCTTGGGCACCGTCACCTCCTTCTGGGTCTTCGAGACCTTGACATCGGGCGGCGTCACCTCGTACTTCGTCGCGCTGCCTTCCTGTGTCTTCCTGACGTCGCAGCCATACAGCCCGGCGGCGCCGAGCCCGGCAAGCATCAAAGCGATAACAGTTTTTTGCATGGTGTTCTCCCGTTCGATCAGTGGCGAAAAGCGCATTCCACATCCGGAATGTGTTTTCATTCTTCGCAAGGCGGGAGAACGCGGCTGTAGGAACCCGCCCCGCCGTGCCGTACGGCGAGGCCGCCAACGCCCGCGCGCCTGGACGGGCAGCCGCCGAAGGCCCCAAGAAAAATGCCCGCCGGGCGGCGGGCATTTTCGGGTAGAAAAGAAGATTTACTTCTTGGCTTCTTCTTTCTTGGCCTCGGCGCCGGCGACAGCCTTGGCTTCCTTGGCCTTGGCGCCAGCGACAGCCTTATCCTTGGTGGCGTCGGCGGCTGAAGTCTTGGCCTTCTTTTCGGCAGCGGCGGCCTTCTTGGCGGCCTTGGCGTCAGCCTTGGCCTTCGCCTTTTCAGCCTTGGCCGTGGCCTTGGCATCCTTCTTTTCGGCCGTGGCGTCGGCCTTCATTTCGCTCTTGGCGGCAGCCGAGGCGGCCGGCTTGGCGCCCGAGGCGGCGGCCATCGGCGCGCCAACGTGGGAAGCGGCGAACGCCGAGGCGGCGAAGAAAGAGGCGACCAGGATAGCGAGGAGTTTGTTCATATGAAGTCTTCCAATGGATGGTTTGTAATCTGCTGCCCAACCTGGGCTGCCAACCTGTAACGCGGCACAAAGCAATACCG
The DNA here is from genome assembly GCA_035571795.1 of Ramlibacter sp. Taxonomy (GTDB): domain Bacteria; phylum Pseudomonadota; class Gammaproteobacteria; order Burkholderiales; family Burkholderiaceae_C; genus Ramlibacter. Next base: position 49,023 of record DATNBX010000026.1, on the reverse strand, counting down.
TTGACGTCGGGTGCGGCAGCCCATCAGCCAGAGCTCGGCCGGCAGCGCGGGCCCAGGTACAGGACGTCCGACCAGGTCGCCAGCCACTGCGGCCGCCAAGCCACCAGGATCGATGCGATAGCGCAGGTCCAGCTGGTTTCGCCCAGTGCCAGCAGGAACGCCGCCACCACCTGAATCTCGCCGTCCTGGGCCGCCAGTCCCTGGCCGGTCACTGCCGCCCCCAGCGTGCAGACGAACAGCGCGACGAGCGGCACCGCGAAAGCACGACCCAGCAGGTAGACGACCGGATGGGTGCCGAGCGCGGCTCGCACGGCTTGGCCCAGCACCAGCACCGCCGTCGCAGGCATCAGTCCGAGCCAGATGGTGGCGGAAAGCGCTTCAGCCCAGGAGAGCCCGGCCGTCGCCATCGTGCTGAGGCCGGCGACGGCCAGCACCGGCACGGCCAGCGGCCAACCCAGCGTCAGCACCGCCAGGGCGGCTCCGGACCATTGCACCGGCACCGCAGCGGCGGCGGGCCACGACCACAGCCAGGCAACGATGGTCAACATGGCCAGGAACGGTGTCGACAGGCCCGGATGGGCGGAGCCGGCGCGCAGCAGCCGCCAGGGCCGCATCACCAGCGCCGCCGCCAGGGCGACGGCCAGAAGGGCGAGATCCACAACGGTCGAGGCATCCATGGTCACGTCGTCTTGCGCTCCAGTGGAATGGCACCACTATGCAGCGCGTGCCCCGCCGGTGCTGTGCGCTTGCAGGCTGTTGCGAAGTGATCCAGAGGGCAAGCCGGCCGTAGGCTGCTTCCTATGTCCAGCTCTACCTCGACCTCGGCCTTTCGGGCCGGGGCGCAGTGGCGCCACATTTGCGGCGCGCGGCTGTTCCCACATGCATCGCAGCGGATTTCCTACCGCTGTTGCCCGGCGCGGGAGCTAGATTGGCCCGATCCCTATCCGCTCAGGAGGTCGACATGCCACGTGGTGACAAATCTTCCTACTCCGACAAGCAGAAGCGCCAGGCCGAGCACATCGAGGAAGGCTATGAAAGCCGCGGCGTCTCCGGAGGCGAAGCCGAACGGCGCGCCTGGGCCACCGTGAACAAGGAAACCGGTGGCGGCAAGAAAAGCGGCTCCGGCCGCGGCAAGGCCATGGATACCGGTCCCTCGAAGAAGGGCGGCAAGCTCGGCGGCCGGGCATCGGCTGCACGCACGCCCGAGGAGCGATCGGCATCGGCGAAGAAGGCCGCGGCCACGCGCCGACGCAACGCTACCTCCCGCTGAGTGCCAAGACGCGCCCGCGTGCCAATGAAATCGGGCCTGCCGATCAAGCAGGCCCGAAGTGCTTCTGCCGCGCGGTAGAGGCTACTTCCCGAAGACCATGAACAGCGCGTCGTCGGTCGTGGCGTGGCGGACCTGCGCGTTATCGAAGGCGGCGAAGCCGAAGGGGTAGCGCGCCGCGAGGTTGCTGAACTGGACGTCGAACTTGCTTGCGGTGACGAGCTTGCGGGTGACCACGGCGGTGTGGACGCCGTTGCTCCAATTCGTGGTCAGACGCAGGTCGGCCCGGTCGCCCTGCAACGGGTTGACTATGTAGGAGGCCACTTCGTCGCCGGCCTTGAAGTTGTCGACGAACGGCACTTCGTCGCCGCGCTTGACGTAGTACGTGCCACCTGCGTTGGCGGGCTTGCCATCCTTGCTCATGAACTGCGGCTTGCCGTTCACCAGCGGAAAGGCGTTGTACTCGCCGGCGGCCGTGCCCGGATCGCTCTTGCGTCCGGCGTTCGGGCTGGCCTTCGGGTCGTAGCGCGTGTGGTCCACATACTGGTCGTCGACGAAACCCCAGGGCGCCGTACGGGCCCCTTTCATGTGCCACATGTCGCCGATCTGACCTTCGGCGGGGGTGTACTTGTTGCCATAGGGCTTGCCCTGGCCCAGGTGGCACAGCACCGCGCAGCCCTGCTCTTCGAAGCCCTTGATCGAGTTGTCGATCGGCCAGATCATGGCCCACTTGTCCTCGTAGTACACGTTGTCGTCCCCGCCCTTGTCGGCCGGGTCCGCGAGCTTCTTCCAGGAGCCGTCGGCCTGTTTCTGGTAGGGGCCACGGCGCACGGAGTTGGTCGGGTCGCTGTATTGCACCAGCATGTACAAGGTGTCGGCCGTGTACACGGCCTTCAGCGTCGCGGTGGTCTTTCCCGTGCCGCCGAAGTTGGCACCGTCGCTCAGCGAAACTGCCAGCGGTTTCGCCGCCGCCCACGCGGGATCGGCCGCCAGGGCATTCGGATTCGGCCCGCTGGCGACTTTCATCGCGACCAGGGTGTTCGCGGGAGTCGCGCTGTTCGTGGCAGCCTTTTGCTGGGCCGATTGACAGCCCGCCAATGCAAGCAGGACACCTGCGAGAACGGCACCGGTTGTTTTCTTGAACATACGTATTCCTTCTGAAAAATTTCGAATCTGCCCAATGCCGTTGTTCTGGACGGTACGTTATCTGCCGGGCCGCCGGATAGATTGAAAAGCCGGAATTGAACGGGTAAGCATCTGCAAGCTGCATGCCAAGCGCCACGACGCAAAAAGTCCGGGAACTTGCGAGGGAAGCCGAGTGGGAGGGACTGGAACAGGCGCAGTGCGTTCTTGCGTCGCCGCCCGCAGTGTCATCACAAATCCATGACAGTTGTCATGATTTCGTGACAACTCCGGCGCGCTCCAGATGGCCGTAGATGTTCTGGCGGGCGATGCCCGAAAGACGGGATGCCTCCGAAACATTGCCATCGGCGGCACGCAAGAGGCTGGAAAAATATGTGCGCTCGAAGCGCAGGTGCGCCTCACGATAGGGCAAGGGCTGGGTCGGCAAATCAAGCGCCTCCTGGGCGTCCGCGATACCCAGGTCTGCACTCGCAATCGGGCCGCCCGCATTGATGACGACGGCGCGTTCGATCGTGTGTTTGAGTTCGCGCACATTGCCCGCCCAACGGGCTCCCTCCAGCGTCTCCACCGCGTCCGGCTGCAGAGGGCCAGCGGCCCTGTTGAACTTGCGGTTGAAATGGTCCAGGAAGAACAGCGCCAGAGGAAGAATGTCCTCGCGACGCTCGCGCAGCGGCGGCACGCGCAATGGAACCACATTGATGCGGTAAAAAAGATCGGAGCGGAAGCGCCCGGCCGCGACCTCCGCGTCCAGCGGCTTGTTGGTTGCGCAGATCAAACGGAAATTGGAGGGGCGCTGCAGTGTGCTGCCAAGCCGCACGAAAGTGCCTTCCTGCAGCACTCGCAGCAGGCTGACCTGCAGCTTCGGGCTCATGTCCGCGATCTCGTCGAGCAGGATGGTGCCGTTGTTCGCTTCCTCGAAATAGCCGGGCGTGGTCTTCACTGCGCCGGTAAAAGAACCCTTTTCATAGCCGAACAGTGCGGCTTCGACCAGCGACTCCGACAACGCGCCGCAGTTGAGCTCCTTCATCGGCCCGCGGCTGCGAGCGCTCAGCGAGTGCAGCAGCTTGGCGATCACTTCCTTGCCGGTTCCGCTCTCTCCCTCGATCAGCACCGTGGTATCCAGCGGCGCCGCCTGGCGCAGCTGGACCAGGAGCTTTTCCATCGCAATCGAGTGGCTGATGATGATGGGGTCGCCCGACCGCGAGGTGAATATCTCGCGCAGGTCGGCGATCTCGCGGTACGCGCGATCCATCTCCAGGGCCTTGGCAATGACCGCCTCGAGCTCCTCCAGGTTTTCGAACGGCTTGGTCAGGTAATCGAACAGTCCCTCGCGCACGGCTCGCATAGCGTCGCGCACTTCGGCATAGCCGGTGATCATCAACGCCGTCTGGCGCGGCCTGAGCCTGCGCATCTCCGCGAAGAGGTCCAGGCCGTTGCCGTCGGGCAGGCGCTGGTCGAGGATGACCAGGTTGAAATCGCCCAGGTCGAAGGCGTCGCGCGCCTGCCTCACATTGCTTGCAGTCACGAGGTCGATGCTGTCGCCGCGCAGAAGGTTCTCGAACAGCCGGCGCGTGAATGAATCGTCGTCGACGAGGAGGATTTTGGACTTCATACCGTGGTAGTCGTCGGCAGCCAGATGCTGAACCTCGCGCCGCCTGTTGCCAGATTCTCTGCAAGAACCACGCCACCGTGTTTCATCGCGATGTGCTGCGCAACCGAAAGGCCCAGTCCGGTGCCGCTGGACCGCGTCGTGAAAAACGGCTTGAAAAGTTTGGCGGCTGTCTCGCTGCCAAAGCCACTTCCGGAGTCGGTCACGCTGAGAAGAACCCCCGGGATCCCTTCTTGCTTGGTGAAGGCCAATGCGACATGCACCTTCCGCCCCGGCGCCGCCAGGATCGCGTTGTGGATCAGGTTGAACAGGGCCTGCCGCAGCAGCACCGGGTCCACATCGAGCACGACCTTTTCCTCGGGTGCCGCAAACTCCAGGGCCTGGTGCCGGTCGATGCTCTGGTGACAGAAAGTGATCGTGTCCTGTACCAGTTCCTTGATATCGGTGGGCTGCAGGGTTGAACGCGATATCTGGCTGATGCGCAGAATGCGGTGCACGATGTCCCGGCATTCGGCGCCGGCCTTGCGAACTTCGACCAACAGTTCCGATACCCGCTGCGGATTTCCCACCTGGCGCTCCGCCAGCTGTGTCAGATTGACGACGCCCACGAGCGGATTGTTCAGCTGGTGGGCGATATTGGCGACCAGCTCGCCCATCGCCGACATCTTTTCGATCTGAACGATCCGCTCATGCTCCACGGTCAATTTGCTGAACTTCAACTCGGCGGTCTGCTGCCGGCTGTAGACGAGCTTGAACAACATGTAAAGAGCGACAAACAGGACCAAACCCGCCGCGCCAATGATTGCCCACAAAAGGTACAGGCCCTGCCGGATGGTTCGATTCAGCTCGGCGGGGTCGCGATAGAGCGAGAGAACGCCGATCACGGCTGGCGCCGGCCGGCCGGCTTCCTGCATGAAGATCGGCACATAGCACTCGATCATTTCCGAATTCGGTGACACCTGCGCTTCGAGATTGGCTTCGTTCCTGACGGGGTTGAACACCGCCTGCACCTGTCCTTTCATTGCAAGTGCCAGGCGCTCCCCCCGCGCCGCGCGCTTGATGCCGACCAGAAAAGGATCATCCGACCAGACGATCACGTTCTCGCGATTGAAAACCTTGATCCGAGCTGCGTCAGGAAGCTTTTTCAGCGGGCTGAAACTCTGCTCGAAGCGCTTCCTGGCTTCGGCGCCGCGATAGTCCTGCAGGTCGGCGGCCGTGACGCCATTCGCCAGCGCCAGCGCGTTAACCATATCGCGCACGATCGCCGCTTCACGATCGATGATGGACTGGCGAAAAAACGGCGCCTGGACCAGTCCGGTCCCCACCACCATGGCAATGATCATCAGCAGGCTGATTGCGGCAAAGATGCGGGGCGGTGTCGTCATGGACGGGGCGATCTGGACTGCGGAAAAGTGTAGTTGCGGACCGAGCGCCTCACTTGCGCTGGGTCAAGCCCCCGATAGCCGGGAATGCCGCTGCGGGCTCAGGCTTTCAGCAGCCGCTCGACCTGTTCGCGCCCCGCGGGGCTGGTCATCAGCACCAGCGCGGCGCCGGCCTGCACGACGTGGTCGTCGGCCGGATTGAAGACCCACTTGCCGTGTTCGTGCATGGCCATCAGCAGGTAATCGCGCGACTTCGGGATCAGCTGCGACAGCGGCTTGGCCGCGGCGCCGTCCGGGACCCTGACTTCCTCGACGCGCAGGCCGTCATCGGTGCGCAGCATCTGGTCCATCAGGTTGACCGCGTGGGGCCGCACCATGGCCGACGCGATGCGCATGCCGCCGGTGAAATCGGGCGACACGATCTCGTCGGCGCCGGCGCGACGCGCCTTGTCGGCATTGCGGATGTCGTGCAATCGGGCCACCACCCGGGCCTTGGGATTGAGCAGCTTGACCGACAGCGAGATCATCAGGTTGTGGCTGTCGTCGCCGGTCACGGCGAACGCGCCGGCGGCGGCGAGCACACCGGCGCGGCGCAGCGCGTCGTCCGTCGCGGCATCGTCGTGCAGGTACAGCGTGTGCGGGCAGCGTTCCAGCCAGCGATCCAGTGCCGCCTGATCGTTCTCGACCACCACGAACGGCCGGCGCGTCTTGACCAGTTCGTCGGCCACGTTGCTGCCCACGCGGCCGACGCCGCACACGATGTAGTGGCCGCGAAGCGCGGCGATCTGGCGTTGCATATGGCGTTTCCTCAGGGCGGCATTGAGATCGGATTCGAGCAGCAGGGCCACGAAGGTGGAGAACAGGTAGCTCATCGTGCCGATGCCGACGACGGCGACGGCCACCGTGAACAGCCGGCCCATCGGATGGGTGCTCAGGTCCACCACCTCGCCGTAGCCGATGGTGGCCACGGTGATGAAGGTCATGTAGAAGCTGTCGATCCAGCCGGCTGCCGGGCGGCCGAGATGGTGGTAGCCCAGCGTGCCCACCACGTGAATCAGCAGCAGCAGCACGCCGCCGTTGACCAGGCTCCTGAAATGCCTGCTTCGAAAGACTTTGTTCAAGCCGCTCCGTCCTCGCCCCCACGACGATTCCGGAAAATTGTAACTGCCTAGAAGCCTGCCGCCTGCGCCTGCGCCAGGAAGTTGGCCAGTGGGGCGATGAAAACGGGCTGGCTGTCCGTCGGGCCCCGGTAATAGACGTTGCCGTCCTTCACGCCGGCGTAGGCGTTGGTGCCCGGGTAATAGCGGTAGTAGTAGCCGTTCCAGATCTCCGTCGTCGCTCCCGAAGGCTGCAGGAAGCCGGCGAACGCCTTCTCGCCCCAGTTGAGGACGCGTTCGATCTCCGACGCGTTCCTGATCGTCTCCATGATTCCGCCGGGCACGCCCAGGATCGATCCCGATACTGCAAAACCGCCTGATATGCCCGAGGCGTAACTCGCGCCGTTGCCGGTACCCGCGCAGAAGGCCAGGTCGGTGTAGGTGGCCGTCGCTGACCTGACGAACTCGGGATAGCCGTCCTTCATGTACCGGTGGTCGCAGTCGAACGCTTCCGCCCTTTGCCACAGCGCGGGTCCGTTGAACTGGGCGCTGGTCATCGGGGTGATGCCGTCGTTCGGGTAGGTGATCGAGAGGTTGTCGCGCAGGTAGAAGAAAGAGGGCAGCAGCGACGTCGAAGAGCCCGGCTTGAAGACCCCGGTGCCAATTCGAATGTCCGGCGATTGCAGGCTGTGCGCGCCGTACGCGATGATCTTTTCGTAATAGCCCGGCAGCGGATTCGCGGCGACCGCGCCGCAGCGGCCATAGGTGGCTCCGGTGGAGGGCGCATAGTTGTTCAACTGCGCGAGCCACGGGTTGCACTGACCGCCGGACATGTCCAGGCCATCGAAATTGGTCCAGGTGGTCTGGGCCACGAACCCGGAGTAGCCGTCGCCGATTTCACTGACCGTGGACAGTCCGAGCTGGAATGCCAAGTCGGACAGCGGCGTGCCGTGGTGAGGCGTGCCCAGCGTGATCAGGTGCAGCACCTTCTGCCCACCGCGCTGGCCATCGCGAAACACATGTTCCTGCATCATCGAGCGCGCCACCAGCCCGCCCATCGAGTGCGCGACCACTATCACCCGCTTGTTGCCGAATCCGAAATCGGGCGCGGCCGCCGGCTTGTCGTAATAGCCCTGCATCAAGTCGCGCAACGCGCCACCGAGTGCCGTGAGCGTGCGCGGCGCAGCCGGGTCCGCGGTCACTTCGGTCTGGGTGCTGGGGTAGTTGAACGAGTACGGCTTGAAGGCGGCGCGCCAGGCGGGGTTCTGCTCGTAGGCACGCAGGATGCTGTTCCAGCCGTCCGAGCCGCCGCCCAGGCCGTGCACGAAGACAACCGGAATGCGGTTGCCCAGCACAGCCGTATCGACCTGGGTGCCATCGCCAAAGGTCGAGGGGAATAGCGCCAGCGGCAACGCGTTGGCCAAAGTGGCGGCGAGGGACAGCAACAACGCGAGAACAAGGCCGCGAACCATGAGCAATGATAGGCCCGCCCGGCGCGTTGCCGCGCAAGCCAATTGAAGCGACTCCATGGAACCTCCCCTTGTCCATGGTCACCGGCAAAACAGCATCGCCGCAACCAGGGATGGCGGCGCCTATTTGACAGCAGCTCGCGCCGGGGCAAATGTCAACAATTGATTCGATTGCGGCAGAGTGTGCGGTGTCCGTGGCTGGCACGGCAGATGCGCCGCGACCAGCCGGGCATGGGTGATCGGTCCCATGTGGCCGACGCCGTCCAGCCGCACGACTTCGGCCTGTGGGCACGCGCGGGCGATGACGTCGACCACCCTGTGAGCCGGCAGCGGAGATGTGCTGCCGGTGATCAGGCGCAGCGGCATTTTCAGCGTGCCGTACGACCACGCGGGCTCGGTGTCGGCGAACAGCGCCTCGAATTCCGCCCGCACCTTGGGCATGCGCTCGGCGACCGCGCGCCGGCGCGCAGCGGGCAGGCTGGCCCAGGCGCCGGTCCCCGACCAGTAGTCGACGAACAGGGCGGCCGCTTCCTCCAGCCGTCCCGACAGCACATGCCAGCCGATCCGGCGGCCGACGCCGACGATCGCATCCCCGACCGCCTCGTGTTCGCGCTCGGCCAGCAGCAGGGCGAAGCGGACCGGCTCGAACAAGGTCAACGTCTTGACGCGATCGGGCCAGCGCAGCGCCATTTGCAGCGCGACCGCGCCGCCGTAGGAGTGGCCCACGAGGTGCGCGCCGCCGTCTTGCGAAAACAGCAGCGGGCCGAGCCGGCGCGCCTCGGCCTCCAGGCTGACCGGCGCGCTGTCGTCCCACTTCTCGCCGGCGCAATAGCCCATCAGTTCGGGCGCAACCAGGCGCATCCCGCGCGGCAGCAGCTTGCTGTAGGCATCCCATTGGCGGGAGCTGCTGGCGCTGCAGTGCAGGGCGATCATGAGCTGGGGGTTCGACGGCGAAGCGGATGCGAACAGGCGGCGGAAGATGGACATGGTGGCTGGCTCCTCGAGGAAAAAGTCTTGGCTCCGTTTCGAGCGTGGCCAAGCATTGCCTGCGCAGGTAATCCGCAGGCGTCGCCGGTGGGGCATCTGGTAGCCGGATTGCGACCGCGGCGCTGCTGGGCAACCGCCATGTATCCGGCTTGTATCCGCCAGGAAATTCCGGCCCCGGCAGCCGGAATGGCGCCGTAGACTGCGGGCCATGAGCAGTCAAGCATCGCTGCCCCCGCCTACCCGCGCCGAGGCCATTTCGCTGGCACAGGTTCAGGCCTTGCGCCGGGTCGCCCTGGCCGTGGCCCACCCGGGCGGTGCGAACCTTTTCGCTGACCTGGCGCTGGAGCTGGCGGCGAGCCTCGAAGTGGCGATCGTCTTCATCGCGGTGTTCGCCGGCGAATCGCGCGCCGTGATGCGCACCCTGGCCGCCTGCCTGGACGGGCGCATGCTGCGCAATTTCGACTATCCCCTCGAAGGATCTCCCTGCGCCGCGGTGGTCGGCAGGTCCTGCCAGTTCATCGGGTCGGGCCTGTTGCCGCGGCTGGCGGTGCGTTCCGTGTTCGCCAGGGAAGGGATGAATTCCTTCGCGGCGTTTCCGCTCAACGACAGTAGCGGCGAGCCGCTGGGCCTGGTGGTGGCGATGGACCGCCGGCCGATTGCCGCGGGCGACGCCGACCACGCCGAAGCCATGCTCAAGATCATCGCCGGCAGGGCGGCCGCGGAAATCGAGCGCGAGCGCACCGACGAAGCCCTGCGGGCGGTGGCACTGGCGGTCTCCGCCTCGCGGGGCGCGAGCGTGTTCGACGAACTGGCGCGCCTGCTGGCGACGATCCTGCGCGTCGAAGTGGCCTTCATCGCGCGCTACGAACCGGCGCAGCCCGAAACGCTGCGCATGCTGGCCATGTACTCCGACGGGAAGATCCTGCGGGACGTGAGCTATGCGATCGCCGGGACACCTTGCGAGACGGTGCTCGGGCAGTCCTTCCGGGCTTACCCGGCCGGCCTCCAGGCGCTGTTCCCGCACGACCAGGACGTGCGCGCCCACTGCACCGAGAGCTACGCGGGGCATCCGCTGGTTGCGCTGGACGGCTCGCCGCTGGGCATCGTGTCGGTCGCTTCGCGCAGGACGCTCACCCAGCTGGACCGCGTGGAAGCCATGCTCAAGATCTTCGCGGTACGCGCGGCCGCCGAAGTGGAGCGGCTGCGCGCGAGCGAAGCACTGCAGCGTTCCGAAGCCAGTTACCGCGCGATCTTCGAGGCATCGGAGGACGCGATCTACATCCACGATTGGGACACGGGCGCCGTGCTCGACGTCAATTCCAAGGCTTGCGAAACCTACGGCTACAGCTATGAAGAGCTGCGCCGCAGTACCGCCGCGGATACCAGTTCGGGCGTGTTCCCGTACACGGGCGAGGAGGCGCTGCGCCGTCTGCAGCTGGCCAAGCTGGGCCGCTGCCCGCCGTTCGAATGGCAGCGCCGCAACAAGGACGGCAGCCTGCATTGGGACGAAGTGCGGCTCAAGCCCGCCATGATCGACGGGCGCCCGCACATCGTGGCTTTCAGCCGCGACATCACGGCGCAGAAGCAGGCCCTGGAGGATCTGCGCCAACGCGAGGAGCAGTACCGGGTGATCTTCGAAGGATCGCTGGACGGACTGTTCATCTGGGACGAAAACCTGCGCATCGTGGACGTGAATCCGGCGGGACTGGCCCTGTATGGCCACAAACGCGAAGACCTCATCGGCCAGACCTACCCGCCCACCATGCCGCGGGACTACGTCAGGGAGCGGCTGCAGATGGTGCGATGCGCGCTGGCCGGCGAGTCGACCCACCTGGAGACCACCGTGCTGCGGCCGGACGGCTCGACCTTCGACGCCGATCTGCGGGTCGAGCCTTTCGTGCAGCGCGGCCGGCCGCATGCGATGGCGGTCATACGCGACATCAGCGAACGGCGCCGGCGCGAGCGCCAATTGCAGCGCAGCGAGGCCCGCTTGCGCGCTACCGTCGAGGCCGCATTCGACGCCGTTATCGGCATGGACAGCGAGGGCTGCATCGTCGAATTCAACGCGGCGGCCGAAAGGGTGTTCGGCCATCGCCGTGAGGACGTGCTGGGCCGGCGGATGGCCGATGTGATCATGCCCCAGCGGCTGCGCGCAGCGCACGAGAGCGGAGTCAGGAATTTCCAGGCGCATCACGCCGGGCGGCTGGTGGGACGGCTGGTGGAGACCACGGCGCTGCGCGCGGACGGCACCGAATTCCCGGTCGAAGTCGCCATCAGTGTCGCGGCCGTGCCGGAAGGCAGCATCTTCGTGGGCCACCTGCGCGACATCACCGAGCGCCGGCGGGGCGAACAGGCATTGCGCGACAGCGAGGAGCAGTACCGGGCGATCTTCAACGCCTCGGTGGACGCGCTGGTTCTGCGCGACGCCAGTTTCAGCATCGTCGACGTCAATGCCACGTACGAGGCGATGAGCGGGTACTCCCGTGCGGAAGTGCTGGGCCTGGACCGGGTGCTGGCCAATCCGCCGGAAGTGAAGGAGACGATTCGTGCGCTGCACGAGCGCGCGCTGGCCGGCGAGACGATCGCGCTGGACACGCAGCTGTGGCGGCGCGACGGCCGCCGGTACGACCTCGAACTGCGCGGCGTGCCGATTCAGCATCGCGGCCGGCCGCACGTGCTTTACATCGGGCGCGACATCACCCAGGGCAAGCGCGCCGAGCGGGCGCTGCGCGATACCGAGGAGCAGTACCGCGCGATCTTCAACGCGTCGGCGGACGCCCTGGTGCTGCGCGACGCAAACTACCGCGCTGTCGAGGTCAACCCGGCCTATTCGACACTGAGCGGATACAGCCGCGAGGAGGTCATGGCCGCCAACATTGTCCTGACGCAGACGGACGAGGCGATGCTGGCCCGCAATCGCCTGCGGCATACCCGCGCGTTGGCCGGCGAGGAGCTGCGATTCGAAGTGACAGCCACGCGCAAGGACGGTTCGACCCTGCAGATGGAGGTGCGCGGCACGCCGATGATGTACCGCGGCCAGCCGCATGTGCTGTATGCCGCGCGTGACATCACCGAGCGCAATGCGGCCGAACAGCGCCGCGGCGAGCTCGAGCGCCAGCTGCGGCAGGCGCAGAAGATGGAGGCGATCGGCCAGCTCACCGGTGGGCTGGCGCACGACTTCAACAACATCCTCACGAGCGTGCTCGGTTATGTGTCGATGGCGCAGGAGCGGCCCGCCTCCAGCGACGACCCGGTGCTGGCGCGCCAGCTGGGCCAGGCCCGCCTGGCTGCCGAGCGGGCCCGCGACCACGTGGCGCAGCTGCTGGCGTTTTCGCGGCCGCGACGTGGCGAACGGCGCCTGCTGGCGCCGGCGCCGGTGGCGCGCCAGGCTTTGCAGTTGCTGCGTCCCAACCTGCCTTCGTCCATTGCCGTCGAGTGCGCCGAAATGTGCGGCGATACCGAATCGGCGTTGCCTCCGGTGGTCGCCGATCCGGTCCAGCTCGAACAGGTGCTGTTCAACCTGTGCATCAACGCGCGCGATGCCATCGGCGATCACGGCACCATCCGAGTGTCAATTGGCCACTCCGCCGCGGCCGGCCACTGCGCCTCGTGCAGCGCGCGGCTGGACGACAGCCGCTGGGTCTGGGTCGAAGTCGCCGACGACGGCCGCGGCATGCCGCCGGAAGTGATCGAGCGGATGTTCGAACCCTTCTTCACCACCAAGGAAGTCGGGCGGGGCACCGGCATGGGCCTGGCGATGGTCCACGGGATCGTGCACGACCACGGCGGCCATATCCAGGTCGTCTCCGCGCCCGGCGAGGGGTCGGTGTTCCGGGTGCTGCTGCCGGCCGCGGCGCAGGACACGCGGCGTGCCGATGCGCCGGCGGCGCCCGCGCCGGCTGCTGCCCTTGCCGCACCCCCGCTGCACGGCCGGGTGCTGCTGGTCGAAGACGAGCCCATCGTGAGCGATTACATGATGGACGCGCTGACGGAATGGGGACTGAACGTGGTGCTGGAGCGCGACCCGCTCGCGGCGGCCCGGCGGCTGGCCACGAATGACGATCTGTTCGATCTGCTGCTGACCGACCAGACCATGCCGGGCATGACGGGGCTGGCGCTTGCCAAGCACGCCATGCGGCACCGGCCGGCCCTGCCGGTGCTGCTGTACACGGGCAACGCGTCGGAAATCGCCCAGGAGGAACTGGCCGCCTGCGGCGTGAGCGTCCTGCTGCGCAAGCCCATCGACGGCGCTACGCTGCGCCCGTTGCTGGGCGACCTGCTTGCCAGGAAAGGCGACGGGCGAATAGCCGCGGCTGAGCAAGCGGGCTCTTCGACCGCGTGAGCGGACCAGGTCGCCCGGCATACGAGCGCGATACAAAAATCCGGCCCGCTGAAATAACGCGAATACCGGCGCTGCCGACACTGGCGACCAGGAGCCTGCGCCGCGTAGGCTCCGGGGCGCGCGAGCCATGAGCGAAGCCCGCCGCGCCCCAGTCGCCACTTCGCCCAAGGAGAAAAGCCGTGAACCGGATCATCGCGTCCGCCCTGTTCCTGGCCGCCACCGCCGCGGCCGTCGCCTGCGCCGCCGCGATTGCCTCGGGGGGTGCCTATGTCGAAACCCCGCCCAGCGGCGGGGCGACTTCCTCCAGCGGCCTGCGCTCGGCATCCACCGCATAACGCCACCCGACGACGGCCGCCGCGAGCACCAGAGCCGCGCCCACAACATAACCGGCGAAGACATTGGCGCGATTGCCGCTCTCGATCAGGGCACCGAACAGTGCCGGCGCGGCGAAACCGCCGATACCCGTGCCCACCGCGTAGAAGATCGAAATCGAGATCGCGCGCATCTCGAGCGGGAAGACTTCGCTCACCGTCAGGTAGGCGGAACTCGCAGCGGCGGACGCCAGAAAGAACACCACCGACCAGGCGAGCGTCTGAGTGGTCGCGTCCAGCAGGTCCAGCAAGAAAGCGAAGCCGGTGAGCGCCAGGCCGATCCCCGACAGTGCATAGGTGACGGTGATCATCACGCGGCGGCCGACGCGATCGAACAGCGGACCCAGCAGCAGCGGACCCAGGAAATTGCCTGCGGCGAACGGAAAGATGTAGAGGCCGACCTGGGCCGGTTCCACCGCATGGAAGCGGGTCAGCACCAGCGCATAAGTGAAGAAGATCGCGTTGTAGAAGAATGCCTGCGACACCATCAGCGCGAGCACCACTGCGCTGCGCCGTGGGTACCGGCGCAGCAGCACCTGCGCCACTTGCCCGAGCGTCGGCACCGCCGTCCGGGTGAAGAAGACGGGCGCGTTCGCGGCGCCCGTCTCGAACGTCTGCCCATGCTGGGCGCGCACGATGGCTTCGATGTCGGCGATGATGCGTTCGGCCTCGTCGCCGCGGCCGTGCGCGAGCAGCCAGCGCGGGCTCTCGGGCACATTCCGGCGCACGAGCAAGATTGCCAGCGCCAGCACGGCGCCCAGCAGAAAGCCGGCGCGCCAGCCCAGTTGCGGCCCGAGCACGCGCTCGTCCAGCAGCACGATGCTCAGGAGGGCGCCGATGGCGGCGCCGATCCAGAAGCTGCCGTTGATCGCCAGGTTGACGCGCCCGCGCACGCGTGCCGGGATCAATTCGTCGATCGCCGAATTGATCGCCGCGTATTCGCCTCCGATGCCCATGCCGGTCGCGAAGCGGCAGGCGCCGAAGCTGGGGAAACCGAGCGAGAACGCGGTGGCGACGGTGGCGCCCATATAGACCAGCAGCGTCAGCAGGAACAGGCGCTTGCGCCCGAGGCGATCGGCCAGGCGGCCGAACACCAGCGCGCCGATCACCGCGCCGCCGACGTAAAGCGAGCCGGCCCAGCCGATCTGCGTCGCATCGAGCGCGAGCGTATCGGCGCGTTCGAGCACGCCGCCGATCGAGCCGACGATCGTCACTTCCAGCCCGTCGAGCACCCACGCCACGCCCAGTGCCAGAACAACGCGCCAGTGCCAGCGCGACCAGGGCAGCCGGTCCAGCCGGGCGGGAATGTTGCTGCCGGTGTCCGGTCCCATGAACATCTGTACTCTCGATATCGCCGAAAATCACGAGACATCATTCTCGGAGGAACCTGGAATGCCGTCTTCGTTGTGTGGTGCCGTGGGCCGCCGGCTGAGCCGCCTGGCCCTGTTCGTTGGATTGCTGGTGAGCTTTGGCTACGCAACGCAGGCTGCGACGGAACTGCCGCTGGAGCGCATCAAGTTGCCGCCGGGCTTTTCCATCGAGTTGTGGGCTCGCGTCGACAACGCCCGCGCGATGGCCTTGGGGCGTGCCGATCAGACCGGCGGCACTGTCTTCGTCGGTTCCATGCGGGCGGGCAAGGTGCATGCGGTGCGCTTCGACGCTGCCTCCAAGGCCAAGGACGTCACCACCGTGGCCAGCGGCTTGCAGCTACCCGCCGGCCTCGCCTACCGGGACGGAAATCTCTATGTATCGGCCGTCAGCCGCATCCTGCGTTTCGATGCCATCGAGCAGCACCTGGACCATCCGCCGGCGCCCGTTGTGCTGACCGACAAGCTGCCCAGCGAGACGCACCACGGCGCGAAGTTCATTGGGTTCGGCCCCGATGGCAAGCTCTACGTGAACATCGGCGCACCGTGCAATATCTGCGAGCCGGACCCGCAGCGCTTTGCGCAGATTGCGCGCATGAACTCCGACGGCAGCGGCGCCGAGGTGTTTGCACGCGGTGTGCGCAACAGTGTCGGGTTCGATTGGCACCCGCAGACACATGAGCTATGGTTCACCGACAACGGCCGCGATATGCTGGGCGACGAGGTGCCGCCCGATGAGCTCAATAACGCGCCGCGCGCCGGCATGCATTTCGGCTACCCGTACTGCCACGGCGGCGATCTCGCCGATCCCGAATTCGGCGCCAGGCGGCAGTGCCAGGAATTCGCGCCGCCGGCGCAAAAGCTGGGCCCGCACGTGGCGTCGTTAGGGATGCGGTTCTACACCGGAAGCCAGTTCCCCGCTCAGTACCGCGACCAGATCTTCATTGCCGAGCACGGCTCATGGAACCGTTCCAAGAAGATCGGCTACCGGATCTCATCGGTGCGGTTGCAGGGCAACAAGGCCGTGGGCTACGAAACGTTCGCCAGCGGCTGGCTGCAGGGCGAGACGGCGTGGGGCCGTCCCGCCGATGTGCTGGTGCTGCCCGACGGGTCACTGCTGGTGGCCGACGACTACGCCGGTGCGATCTACAGGATCAGTTACCGCCGGGGTTGACGGCCCAAAACGGCGTTCAATTGCACCCGGTCGAGGTACTGGGCAACGCGGCCGTCGTGGTCGGCGCGGAGGAGCTACCCATCGAAGACGTCGTGCCGGCGCCCGGGTTGGTGTCCATGCTGTTGCCCAACGTGCCTGAAGGACCTGGGGACACCGAACCGGATCCCGCGGCACCCAATGTGGTCCCGCTGCTGGTACCAGGGCTGCCGGGTGTCGCGGTTCCGGCGGTCGGCGGGGCGACCGATGTACCCGGGCTGCTGGCGACCGCGCCGGTGCTGGGGGTCGACGGTCCCGACATCCCCGACGGCCCTGACATGCCGGGTGACCCAGAGGCGGCCGGGTTGCTGCTGCCCATACCGATACTAGGAATGTTGGCGCAAGGATTGCCCGGTGTTGCGGTTCCTGGTGTTTGTGCCGCCACGAGGCCGGCAAAGCTCGCAAGCGCGGTTGCCGCCATTGCGGCGGTGAATTTCCTGGTCACGCGGTTCATGTTTGAAACTCCTGAGAAGTTGATTTCACGTGGCCGACGGCCCCGTCCAAAGTGGATGCAAGTTCGCTGCGGGCGTTCATGGCCGACCGCGTATATCTTTGTCAACGTCTGCCCGGCAATAGCCCCGGCTTAACCTAAGTCAACCGTATGGGACGGTACTGCCAATAGGATGGGCGCACCCTGAAAACGGAAGAGCGGACAGGCTTTGCTATCGTCTGCCCATCAAGGAGCAGTTCATGAGCACGATGCAAACCCTGGACGCCTCCCAAGCGGTCGCCTCCGTCGCGTACCGCCTGAGCGAGGTCATCGCCATCTATCCGATCACGCCGTCCTCGAACATGGGCGAGCACTCGGACGAATGGGCGGCGCACGGCGTGCCCAACATCTGGGGCACGGTGCCGCAGGTCTCGGAGATGCAGTCCGAGGCCGGCGCGGCGGGCGCGGTGCACGGCGCCGTCCAGGCGGGCGCCCTGTCGACGACGTTCACGGCGTCGCAGGGCCTGCTGCTCATGATCCCCAACATGTTCAAGATCGCGGGCGAGCTGACGCCGTTCGTGATGCACGTCTCGGCCCGCACCGTGGCCACGCATGCCCTTTCGATTTTCGGCGACCAGTCCGACGTCATGACCTGCCGTTCCACCGGCTTCGCCATGCTGGCGGCGGGCTCGGTGCAGGAAGCGCAGGACTTCGCTGCGATCGCGCACGCTGCGACGCTCAAGGCGCGCATCCCGTTCCTGCACTTCTTCGACGGCTTCCGCACTTCGCACGAAGTGGCGAAGATTGCTGTGCTCTCGGATGGCGACCTGCGCTCGCTCATCGACGAGCAGGCGATCGCCGCGCACCGCTCGCGCGGCCTGTCGCCCGATCACCCGGTGATGCGCGGCACGGCGCAGAACCCCGACGTGTTCTTCCAGGCGCGCGAAGCCTGCAACCCGTACTACGACAACTGTCCGGAAACCGTGCGCGCGGAAATGAAGCGCTTCGCGCAGCTCACCGGACGTCGCTACCAGCTGTTCGACTATGTCGGCCATCCGCAAGCCGAGCGCGTGATCGTCATGATGGGCTCGGGCGCGGAAACGGCGCACGAACTGGTCGACTGGATGGTGGCGCGGGGCGAGAAGGTGGGCGTGCTCAAGGTGCGCCTCTACCGGCCCTTCGCGGTGCAGGATTTCCTCCAGGCGCTGCCCAAGACCGCCGGCTCGATCGCCGTCCTGGATCGCACCAAGGAGCCGGGCGCGATCGGCGACCCGCTCTACCTGGACGTGATCGCCGCGCTGCGCGGCGCCGAGGACGAAGGCGCGCAGCGGCCACGCCCGCGCGTCGTGGCCGGGCGCTACGGCCTTTCGTCCAAGGAGTTCACGCCCGCGATGGTCAAGAGCGTGTTCGACGAGTTGGCCAACGAGAAGCCGCGCCGGCGCTTCACCGTGGGCATCGTCGACGATGTGACCCACCTTTCGCTGCCGCTGGATTCCGGATTCGACATCGAACCGGATGACGTGGTGCGCGCGGTGTTCTACGGCCTGGGCGCGGACGGGACGGTGGGCGCGAACAAGAATTCGATCAAGATCATCGGGGAGGAAACCGACCAGTACGCGCAGGGCTACTTCGTCTACGACTCGAAGAAGTCCGGCGCGATCACCATCTCGCATCTGCGCTTCGGCCCGCGGCCGATCCAGTCGAGCTACCTCATCCGGCGCGCCAGCTTCGTCGCCGTGCACCAGTGGAACTTCTTCGAGCGCTACGACGTGCTGGAGATGGCGGCCCCGGGCGGCACGCTGCTGGTCAACTCGCAGTTCGCGCCCGACCGGCTCTGGGACGAGTTGCCGCGCGAAGTGCAGGAACGCATCATCGAGCTAGGGCTGAAGGTCTATACCGTGGACGCCCTCGGCGTGGCGCAACGGGCCGGCATGGGCGGGCGCATCAATACCGTCATGCAGACCTGCTTCTTCGCGCTGGCGAAAATCTTCCCGCGCGAGGAAGCGATCGGCTACATCAAGCGCCAGATCAAGAAGACCTATGGCGCCAAGGGCGAGGACGTGGTGAACCGGAACTACGCCGTCGTCGACGACTCGCTCGCGCACCTGCACGAGATCCAGGTGCCCGGGGCGGCGTCCTCCATGATCGAGCTGCCGCCCATCGTTTCCGACCGGGCGCCGGACTTCGTCAAGCGGGTGACCGCAGTCATCCTCGCCGGCAAGGGCGACGGGCTGCCGGTGAGCGCGTTCCCGATCGACGGCACCTGGCCGACCGCGACCGCGAAATGGGAGAAGCGCAACCTCGCGCTGCAGATCCCGGTGTGGGACCCGGTGGTCTGTATCCAGTGCAACAAGTGCGCGATGGTGTGCCCGCACGCGGCCATCCGCGCCAAGATCGTTCCGGCCACGGCGCTCGAAGGCGCGCCGGCCACCTTCAAGTCGACCCCATTCAAGGCGACCTATTGCCAGGGCGACAGCTACGTGCTGCAGGTCGCGCCGGAGGACTGCACCGGCTGCACGCTGTGCGTCGAGGTCTGCCCCGCGAAAGACAAGAAGAACCCGCGTCACAAGGCGATCGACATGGTCGCGCAGGCGCCCTTGCGCGCCGCCGAGCACGACAACTACGAGTTCTTCCTTGCGCTGCCCGAGGTGGACCGCAGCAAGGTGCCCCTGGACGTGAAGGGGACGCAGTTCTTCGAGCCGCTGTTCGAGTATTCGGGCGCCTGCGCCGGCTGCGGCGAGACGCCTTATGTCAAGCTGATGACCCAGCTCTTCGGCGACCGCGCGCTGATCGCGAACGCCACCGGCTGCTCCTCGATCTACGGCGGCAACCTGCCGACGACGCCCTATGCGGTGAACCTGGAGGGCCGCGGGCCGGCCTGGAGCAATTCGCTGTTCGAGGACAACGCCGAGTTCGGCTTCGGCTACCGGCTGGCGGTCGATCAGCACGCCAAGCAGGCGCAGCAACTCCTGCGAGCGCTCGCGGGCGAAGTCGGCGAGGCGCTGGCGGATGCGCTGCTGGGCGCGCAGCAGCACGGCGAGACCGAGATCCGGGAGCAGCGCGAACGGGTCGCGGTATTGCGCGGCAAGCTGAAGGCGAGCGCCCGCCCGGAAGCGAGGCGGCTGGAACAGCTGGCCGACTACCTGGTGCGCAAGAGCGTCTGGATCGTCGGTGGCGACGGCTGGGCCTACGACATCGGCTACGGCGGCCTGGACCACGTCCTGGCCTCGGGGCGCGACGTGAACATCCTGGTGCTCGACACCGAGGTCTATTCCAACACCGGCGGCCAGGCATCGAAGTCCACGCCGATCGGCGCGGCGGCGAAGTTCGCCGCCGGGGGCAAATCGATCGCGAAGAAGGACCTCGGTATGCTGGCGATGGCCTACGGCGGCGTCTATGTGGCGCAGGTCGCCTTCGGCGCGCGCGACGCGCAGACCATCAAGGCTTTCACCGAGGCAGACGCCTACCCGGGGCCGTCGCTGATCATCGCCTATTCGCATTGCATCGCCCACGGCTATGACCTGGCCAAGGGCGCCGCGCAGCAGAAGATCGCCGTCGACACCGGTTACTGGCCGCTGTACCGCTACGATCCGCGCA
Source organism: Ramlibacter sp. (assembly GCA_035571795.1). Lineage (GTDB taxonomy): Bacteria > Pseudomonadota > Gammaproteobacteria > Burkholderiales > Burkholderiaceae_C > Ramlibacter. The sequence continues at coordinate 28,752 of DATNBX010000026.1, read as the reverse complement.
ACCATGTCCCGGGCCAGAGCCCGCTGCGCCTGGATTCGCCCGCCCTGAAGGGCAAGGTGATCGACTTCACGCGCAACGAAACGCGCTTTCGCATGGTCGAGCAGCAGGATCCGGAGCGCTTCAAGGAGCTGATGGCCCTGTTGCAGAGCAAATCCGACGACCGCCGGGCGCTGTACGCGCACATGGCGCAGCCCGTCGAGGCCGCGCCCGCGGGCCCGGCGAAAGTTCAACCCCCCGCATCCAAGGAGGAGTGATCCCATGACTTCGTCCGCCACCGTGGAATCTTCCATCGACCTGTCGACCCGCTACCTCGGGTTGCAGCTGCCGCACCCGTTCATGCCCGGCGCTTCGCCGATGGTGGAGGATCTGGGGACCGTGCGCCGGCTCGAGGACGCCGGCGCCGCCGCGATCGTGATGCAATCGCTGTTCGAGGAACAGGTCGAGATGGAGCAGGGCCGCACGCTCTACGACATCGAGTCGAACGTCGACGCGTTCTCCGAGGCGAGTTCGTTCTTCCCGAGTCCGGCGGACTTTCCCCTCGGTCCCGAAGCCTACCTGAACCAGATCCGCCGCATCAAGCAGGCGGTGAAGGTGCCGGTGATCGCCTCGCTCAACGGCATCACCGCGAGTGGCTGGCTGAAATATGCGCGGTTGATCGAGCAGGCCGGCGCCGACGCGCTCGAGCTCAACGTCTTCTACGTGGCCACCGATGCGGCCGAGGACGGTGCCACGGTCGAGCGCCGCACCCTCGACATCATTCGCGAAGTCAAGCGGACGATCCGTATCCCGATTGCCGTCAAGCTCTCGCCTTACTACTCTTCGCTGGCGCATTTCGCGGCCGAGCTGGAAGCGGCGGGCGCCGACGGGATGGTGCTGTTCAACCGCTTCTACCAGCCGGATATCGACATCGAGGAACTGGAAGTGAACAACGCGCTGCGCCTGTCGGAGTCCTCCGAACTTCCCTTGCGGCTGAACTGGCTGGCGATCCTGTCGGCACAGCGCAAGCTGGACCTCGCCGTCACCGGCGGCGTGCACACGCCCCAGGATGCGGTCAAGGCCGTGATGGCTGGGGCGAGCGCGGTGCAAATGGTGTCGTCGCTGCTGAAGAACGGCCCCCAGCACCTCACGCAGATGCGCGACGGCCTGGCGCAAATGGTCGGGGAGCTCGGTTACGCGTCGCTCGCCGAGATGCACGGCTGCATGAACCTGGCGCGCTGCCCCAACCCGGCGGCATTCGCGCGCGGCAACTACATGCGCATCCTGCAGAGCTGGAAGGCCTGACGCGCTTCGACCGACGCCTGATGCGCGCCGGTATCAGCGATCCACGACCGCAGCCAGCGCGTCGGCGAAGGCCTTGCTGGAAATGAAGTCCTGCGCCGCCATGCGGATCGAATCCTCCACCGCCTTGGCGACATAGCCCGGACGGATCTCGTCAAGGTAGGTGGTTTTCAGCGCGCTCATGCCCGGAACGGGGTTGACGACTTTCGAGGCGAACTGCAGCGGTTTGGCCCATAGCTGCTTGCCCTGGCGGTCGCGCAGCGTCACTTCGATCACGGATTCGCCGATGTAGGTGCTGGTCGACCAGGCCATCTTGCGATCGGCGTCGCACCTGACGATGCGGCCGGAGATCACCATGTCGGCGTCGCGGGTCTGCAGGAAGGTCTCGCGCGGCACCAGCCGGATGTGCGCATGCGACGCCAGGCCGGCGCGGATGGCGTTTTCGAATTCGGGCCGCACTTCCGCCGCCTGTCCAACCGTGTTTTCGTAGTTCGATGCCTGCCGCGTCCACTCGAGGTCGTGGCTGTTTTGCGGCCGCTCGTCCTTGAAGGTCAGCAGCACGATCTTCAGCGTGCGCTGCAGACGCGCGCCGGGCGGCTCGACCCGGTAGGTCTTGCCGCCGAATGGCTCGGGGCCGTTGTCACGCCCGACCATCCCGGTCGCGCAACCGCCGAGCAGCAGCGCGCCCACTATGCCCAATACCGTTCTCCGTTCCATCATTTCGCCCCTATCTTGGTTCCAGGTGTTCCTTGTCCCGCCGCACGGCGTCGCGGCACGCATCCTCACCTTGGCTGCGGATGCGCTCCCATTCCCTGACCATGCGCTCGCCGCTGTCTGCAGGCCCGTACTTCACCTGCACGTCGACGTGTCCTTTCGCCTTGATCCCCGCCGCGGTTTCGGGAATCAGCTGCTCCCTTCCTTCGACGAAGTAGGGTCCGGCCAGCGACCTGATGTAGCGGCAGGCCAGATGCTTGCGGTAGTACGCATCGGAAGCCGGGAATGCGCTGCCCACGATGATGAACTGGCGATCGTCCCGCGCCTTGGTCGGCGGCGGCGCGGACGTCACCGGTGTCGTGGCCGGTCGCGCGCCGGCATAGGCGGTCGGGCGCGGCGTCTCGCGCGGGTAGGCCGGCAAAGGGGGCGGCGCGGAATTGGTTTGCACCTGGCGCACCGCTTGGGTCAGCGAGGACAGCAGGCCTGCCATTACCGGCTGCGAACTCTCCGGCCCTTCGCCCCAGGTTTCACGCCAGCTCGGGCCGCCGGCGTTTTGCGCCTTGACCTGGTTCTCGTCCTGCATTGCCTGTTGTCCGCGCACGGCGGCCTGGGCAACGGTCTGGTTGCCGGCGACGTCGCCCAGCAAATCGTCCAGATCGCTGCCGGCTGCCGGGCGCCCCCCGGTCCCTGCTGCGGCCTGTTGCGTGTTGCCGTGGCGCAGGCGCGCGAGGCAGGCCTGCGCCTCTTCACGCGTGTCATCGCCCATGCCGTCGAGTCCCATGCCGACCATCGCCGCGTCGGCGGCGCCGATCCGGTCTTCGGGCGCGGCAATCGCATTGCATGCCTGCAGGCCGTCGCTGCCCTTGAGTTCGGCATCGGCCGCGCCCAGCGCGCTTTCGAAGGAATTGATGGCCGCTGCGGCAACGCCGCGCTCGCCCGGCAGCGCAGCGATGTCCGGCTCCGGCCGGTCCCAATATTCCATCATCGATCGCGTCGCTTCCTGCGACAGCGCGGAGGGCAGCGTGTCATACATCTTGCGCACCACGGAACGTGTGCGCATGTATTCGGTGGTGGCCGCCGCGGCGCGTTGCCGCAGCGCTTCGGCCTCGTTGGCCAGCGTACGCATGCGTTCCAGCGTGCCGCGGGCCTGCGCCAGCCTGGCGTCTGCCGCATTCTTCATGCTGCGGCCCTGCGTCGCCGCGGCCTGCAGGCCGGCGAGCAGCTCCTCGCCTTCACGCATCCGGCCAAAGTGATCGGAGGCGCTTTTCATCAGGGCGCGCGACTTGTCATGCAGGCCCAGGGCGAGGGTGATCGCTTCGACCGACTTGCACTCCTTTGCCTGCTTCTGCGCATACTGGAAACCCCTGTCGGCGGCATCCGCAAACTTCACCACCTGGCCGGCGTGCGCGACGGTGCGCTCGCGTACCGCGGCTGCCGACTGGCATTGCTCGGCCGCGCCGCGCATCTGTGCGAGCAGGGTGCGCATCTGGTCAAGCTGCAGCATGCCGTCGGAGCGGGCTAAGCCGACCTCGCGCACTTTTGCGGAGGAGGCGTCACTGGCTTCGATGATCTGCCGGTACAGCGACACCAGCACTTGCGAATCGCCGATCAGCTTGTGCACTGTGTTGTAGTTGAGTCTGTCGTTCGTTTCCGGCGGCGTGCCGACCAGGCCCTTGTTGAACCCGTCCTTGACTTGACCCACCACGTTCCAGGCGCCATCGATCACCTTGGTGCGTTCGCGCTGCCACAGGCCGAAATCGATTTGTTTCACCGTGGTGTCGCCCTGCAGCATGTAGCCGCGATGTTCGGCAAGGAACTTCGAGCCGGTATTGGAGGTTTCGGTGTTCGCGCCTTCGACCTTGAACACCTTTCCTGGAACATGACAGTCCCCGCCCAGCCCCGAAACCGGGTCGCGCGGCTGCATGTAATACGTCACCGGCGGCAATTGGGCCGGCGACACGCGGTTGCAGGAATCCTTGTCCAGTGCCGGAGGGTTGAACAGCACGGCTTCGCTGACCGCGCCAGGGTGGTCGAGCACGAAGCGCTGCGCCACCGCGGCGCCCAGGCTGTGCCCGGTGATGGTGAGGTTGCCGCCGTACTTTTGCGCCCATTGCGCCAGCTGGGTCTTGTCCCCCTGGTACTGGTGATAGCCGATCTTGTTGACATTGGAGTCGGCGAACGCGTCGCGCAGCCCTTCGTGGTTGACGGATTCACCGAACTCGGTGCCGCGCACGATGGCATACACCCGGCCGCTGCCTTGCGTGTCGCGCACCAGCACCGCCTGCAGTCCGGTGGCGCGATTGTCGATCTGGTCGAGCAGTTCCAGTCCGTTGCGCTTGAGATTGTCGCGGAAGGGCTTGTCGCCGCGGATGGTGAGCAGCTCGCCGTTCCGGCCGCCGTAGGAGCGGTCGTCGGGGCGGGTGCCTTCACCGGCTTCGCGCCGGCCGCCTTCATAGCCGACGCGCCGTGCGAGTTCCTCAATGCCGGCATGATCGAGCGGCCCGCCGTTCCGGCGCCAGATCGTTTCAGCCGGGTCGGGGTCGGCGGCAAACGCCGGCAGCGCCGCGGCAAGGCTGCAGCAATGCAGAACCAGTATTGTCAGTTGCCTTGCATCCATCCTCGCCGTCTCCCGTTGCATGGGGGTTGCAGTGCGCGGCCTGCCTTGGACATAAGGAAAAAGGTTGCCGCGGGTTGGTGTCCTGGGACCGATTTGACTAGCGCCGGCCAGGCGTGGCCTAGGCGAATTGCCTAGCTGGGTTAAGCGTTATGCCGTGCAGGCGCCTTGGCCCTAAACTCGGCAGGATGTGCCGAAGCTGGCAAGCGGGCGCACCAGCCACTCACTCAACCGACAGAAGAAGTTATGCCGTCCGATATCGACATCGCCCAGAACGCCACGATGCAGCGCATCATTCCCCTGATCGAGGGCAGGCTGGGCATCCCTGAAGAGCATCTGGAGCCGTATGGCCACTACAAGGCCAAGTTGTCGCTGGACTACATCGACACTTTGAAGGACCGGCCCAACGGCAAGCTGGTCCTGGTGACGGCGATCAGCCCGACACCGGCCGGCGAAGGAAAAACCACCACCGTGGTCGGCCTCGGGGATGCCTTGAACCGCATCGGCGAGAAGGCCTTGATCTGCCTGCGCGAACCGTCGCTGGGCCCGGTGTTCGGCATGAAGGGCGGTGCCGCGGGCGGGGGCTACTCGCAGGTAGTGCCGATGGAAGACATCAACCTGCATTTCACCGGCGACTTCAACGCCATCGCGCTGGCCAACAACCTGCTGGCCGCGATGATCGACAACCACATCCATCACGGCAACGAACTCGGCATCGACGTGCGCCGGATCACCTGGAAGCGGGTGGTCGACATGAACGATCGGGCCCTGCGCGAAATTTCCGTGTCCCTGGGCGGCCCGGCCAACGGTTTCCCGCGTCAGGACGGCTTCGACATCGTAGTGGCCTCGGAAGTGATGGCCATCTTTTGCCTTGCCACCTCGCTGAAAAACCTCAAGGAGCGGCTGGCCAACATCATCGTCGGATCCACCCGCGAACTGAAGCCGATCCGGGCACGCGACCTGAATGCCCACGGCGCGATGGCGGTGCTGCTGAAGGACGCCCTCAAGCCTAACCTGGTGCAGACGCTGGAGAACAATCCCGCCTTCATCCACGGCGGCCCGTTCGCCAACATCGCGCACGGCTGCAACTCGGTCCTGGCGACCAAGACCGCACTGAAGTTGTCGGACTATGTGGTGACCGAAGCCGGTTTCGGGGCCGACCTCGGCGCGGAGAAGTTCGTCGACATCAAGTGCCGCAAGTCAGGCTTGCGTCCGGACGCGGTCGTGATGGTCGCGACCATCCGCGCCCTCAAATACCATGGCGGCGTCGACCTCAAGGCGCTTGCCACCCCCGACCTGAAAGCGCTGGAAAAGGGCATGGTCAACCTGGAACGCCACGTCGACAACGTGCAGCAGCGCTTCGGCCTGCCGTGCGTGGTGGCGATCAACCATTTCTCCAGCGACACCGACGACGAAGTCGCGCTGGTCGAGCAAAGGATGCGGCGGCGCGAAGTGCCGGTCGTCGTATCGCGCCATTGGGCCGAGGGCGGCGCGGGCGCCGAAGACCTGGCACGCGCCGTGGTCGATCTGATTGCCACTGCGCCGTCGAATTTCAGGTTCGCTTACGAAGATTCGGCCACGCTGTGGGACAAGATGAAGACCATTGCGACCCAGCTCTACGGCGCCAGCGAGATCACTGCCGACTCGAAGGTCCGCTACCAGATCAGGAAGCTGCAGGAGGATGGTTACGGACACTATCCGATTTGCGTGGCCAAAACGCAGTATTCGTTCTCGACCGATCCGCAGTTGCGCGGCGCGCCCACGGCGCATCAGGTCAACATCCGCGAAGTCAGGCTGGCGGCGGGCGCCGAATTCATCGTGATGATCTGCGGCGACATCCTGACCATGCCGGGGCTGCCCAAAGTTCCCTCGTCCTGCAAGATCGACCTGGACGATGGGGGCAAGGTCGTCGGCATGTTCTGGTAAGGGTTTCTCCGCCGGACAGGCGGTGTTGCTGGTGCCGGTTCGCTCGCTGAGCATGAGCCCGAGCAGCGCGTCGGCCTGCCCTGGATAGGGCTGCGGCGGAGGCACCGGGCTGCTCTAGGCACATTCTTCTTAATCGCTGACGCTCCCCGGCACCACGGTTGCGGGGCGTTACCCACGACAGCCTTCATCGGTGACCAGAATGTTCTCGCGGTGACCATGACGTACATGGCCGTGTAGTTGGAGAGCAACATGAAGTGCAAGCTGTCATTGATGGACTCGAGTGGCGACAAGGAAACCACCTGGAACCCCGATAGTCCCAGCGAGGTTGCAGCGGCCAAGGCGATCTTCGATGCCGTCAGGCGGCGCGGGTATCTCGTGTATTCGCAACCGGCCGGGGAAAGCGGCGTTGCCCTGGGGCAGTTCGACGCCAAGGTCGAAACCATGATCGCAGTCCCGCCCATCGTCGCGGGGTGAGCCGCCATGCCGAAGTGGTGGGCCCGAGTCCTTCGCGGTCTCCTGGAGGCCGACGCCCCGCCCGCGCCGGCGGAGCTGACCTTGCTCGCGACAGCGGAAGAATTCCTGCGTCCCTCGCTCAACGACTACCACCTCCCCAATCAGGCCGCGCTGGCCAGGTCCAGGGTGTTGCTGGAGAGAGCCCTCACGCCGGAGCAGCGCCGCGATCTCTTCGCCCGGGGCTACTTCTACGTGAAGGGCAGGAGATTCAACTATCGAATTCGCGAGGGGCATTCGGGCAACGTGGACGCGCTTGACTCCAGGGGATGCGTGATCGACCGGTTCTGCGCGCATCCGCTCGGCCGCGTCCCGGTTTACGACGTGATGCTCGCGCAGAAGCTGTGGATCGAAACCGACGAGGCCATGTTCCTGAGGAAGGCCGCGCCGTATCCGCTGCACTATTGACGTTGTCGGCGCTGCCGGGCCGGTCATGACAAGCGCAGCTCACGCCGGCGGCCGGCACTTGCCGCCGATTCGTTGCGTCACCCGCAGGCGGGTCGGTTCGGCCCGGCCGTGGGTTTCGGCCCAGTACGAGTCGAACTCGGAGCGGCTCATGCCGATGTCGCGCAAGGTGCTGTCGTCGAGCTGCGCGAACTCGCGCCGCGCCACGCCGTAGCGCCAGGCACCTGCCATTTCGGCCAATAGCCCGCGCAGCGCGCTGCGAAGCCCGTCAATGAAGCGCCACGCGACGCGTTGGCCAATCCGGCTGGCGGGCCTGGTTTGAATGGCATAAGACATGGTCTTGTCCTTCAGGCCGCCAGTGGCAAGGGTTGCTCGGGACGCTCCGGGATGGCATAGGTCAGCGGCGCCAGCGCGTTCTTGATGCGCACCGCCTGCGACTCGTCGATCAGCCCGAACAGCAGCTTCTGGAAACGCGGTTCCATGACGCCCGACACGATGTATTGCCAGCGGTAGGCCTTGAGTACTTTCTGGTGGATCTGCTCGCGCTGCGCCTCGGTGAAATCGGTCGTGGCGGCCAGCATGAAATAGCGGGCGTCCGCCTCGGCCTGGGCCTGCAGGATGCCGTCCACCGCGCCGACCAGCGCGATCAGGTCGTCCACCGCGGCGGAACGCTGGACGCCGTCCAGCCTGGCGTCTTCGCTCGCGAACTCCATTTCGTCGAGGATCGCATGCTGCGATTCTTCCTTCCAGTGGAACAGGAACACGTCCTTCCACAGCTCGGACAGGTCGTCCTGCGGCTCGATGCTGGCGCGGTAGTGGGCCTGCACGAACAGCTCGATGTCCAGCGTCAGCGCCAGCACCGCCCAGGTGCTCTTGCCGAGCACGGCACGCGCGACATCGTTCGGGTTGGCGGTCTGCACGTAGCCCGCGGGCATGTCCTGGCGCATCTGCATTTCGAGGCGGCGGAACATCTCCTGGTGCTTGATCTCTTCGTCGCTCATGCGCACCAGGGCCTCCAGCGCCACCTGGTCGCCCAGCCAGTGCTCCCGGCTGATGTCCAGGACCTTGGCGCTGATGAAGCGCTCGACCAGGCCGAAGATATAGGCGTAGGTGCGGCCTTGCACCTGGCTCAGCAGGCGCTTGTCGGCCGCCGTCATGAACGGCAGTTCGCCCACCAGCGACAGGCCGCTGGGCATGAAAGTCTTGGTGTAGTCGAACCGGCGGCCCCGGATGACATCGCGCTCGATATCCCAGCGCACCCGCTTGGAGGTTTCGATGACGCGGGCGTAACGGTCGGTGGTAGTGGAGATGTTCATGAGTGTCCTTTCGACGGTCCAGTTGAGGTGAAATCGGGTGCCTGGCCTTCGGTCGTGCGACCAGGCAGGCAACGGAAGTGTCGAAAGCTGCGGTATCCGCCGCGCGTCAGGCGCTCCGCGTTGTGTAGCGATCTTGTATTGGCCGGCAGCGCCGCCGCCGGCTCGCGGCGGGTTTGTAACTGCTTTGTATTCGGGGCTCGTCATCGCGGGCGCGCTGCGGCAGAATTTCCGCCCATGAACTCACGCACGCGCTTGCTGGTAGTCGACGACGATCCGTCGGTGCGCGCCATGCTGCGCGAATACCTCGAAGGACATGGCTACACCGTGGCCGAAGCGGCCAGCGGGCCGCAGATGCGCGAGCAGATCGAGCAGGAACTTCCCGATGCGGTGCTGCTGGACATTCGCCTGCCCGGAGAGGACGGGCTGGTGCTGGCGCGCTACCTTCGGGAGCACTACGAGGTCGGCATCATCATGGTGACGGCATCCGGGGACGTAGTGGACCGGGTGGTCGGCCTGGAACTGGGCGCGGACGATTACATCGCCAAGCCGTTCGACCTGCGCGAGCTGCTGGCCCGGATCAAGAGCGTGCTGCGCCGGTTGCAGGCCAAGCCTGCCGCCGGCGACAGCGCGCCGGCCTCGCCGGCGGGGCAGCAACCGCAGCCGCGGCGCCAGCGCTTCGGCCGCTGCGAGATCGACCTCGAGTCGCGCCGGGTGTTCGAAGTCGGCGGCCCCGAGGTCACGATCACCGCGATGGAATACGACCTGCTGACGGCGTTCCTGGCCAATCCCAACCGCGTGCTGTCGCGCGACCAGCTTCTCCTGCACACGCGCAACCGCGAATGGGAGCCGTTCGACCGCTCGATCGACATCCGCATCGGCCGGCTGCGCCGCAAGGTCGAGCCCGATCCGGCCGGCGAACCGCGCTGCATCAGGACCGTCCGCAACGCCGGCTACATGTTCATTCCCAACGGCGGCTAGGAGCCTCTTCACTTCCCGGCGGAACGCACCAATCTGCGAACGATGCCGGCCACGTCCCGCGCCGCCCGACTCAACGGGCGATGGGTGGTGGTCGACATCACCACCAGGCGCGGCATCTTCGGCTCGACAATTTCCCGCAAGTGGAACACCCCGCTGGCGAGCTCGCGTCCAACTGTCTGCGGGCTCAGCACCATGAAGCAGCCCTGGCGGCTCATGACGGCCTTTTGCGCCTCGAACGAATCGGCCTCGGCCACCACATTCATCTTGAGCCGCTTGCTGCGGGCCACGGCGTTGACTGCGACCCGCAGCCCGTGCGGCAGGGAGGGCAACACCAGCGGCACTTTGGCCAGCTCCCGGAAGCTGATCGTCGGCGGTGCCGCGTTCCTCGTTCGCGGACCGACCAATGACAGGTGCGAAGAGATCAGTACTTCCTCGCCGCGGGCAACGGTCTTGCGGTAACGGCCGATGAGGGCAATGTCGGCCCGGCCATCCGCGAGCCATTCCTCATTGCGGCCGCTGAAACCCTCGATCATCCGCAGCGTGATGCCGGGATAGGTCGTGCGCACCTCATCGAAGAGGTCACCCGCAACGCTGTGCATCATCCAGGGCAGCATGGCCACGGTAACGACCCCGGAGGGCGCCTGGCCGGAGTCCCGGATATCGACGATCAGCTGGTCGCAGTCGAAGACGATGTTTCTCGCCTTGGCGACCGCGGCTTGTCCGGTCTCGGTCAATGCGACCCCCCGGCCGGTGCGATAGAACAGGGGACTGCCGAAGTCCCGCTCGAGCGCGGCAATGATGCGGCTCACCGACGGCTGCGTGAGGCCCAGCGAAATCGCCGCCTGCGAGATGTTGCCGAACTGGGCGACCCGGGTGAAGGCCCGCAAATCCTTGAGTTCCATTCTGGCGAGCCATGCGTCGGGCGCATGGCTGATAGTGCTCCCATTCTATAGCTCGATGGCCGTCCGGCCGCTAGAGTAGGAACGTGAGTCCATCCCCGCCACCCATGCCCGACGCGCCGGCCGCCACGCTGGCGCAGACCATGTTCGCCAGGATCTGGCAGCGTCATTCGGTAGCGGACCTGGAAGACGGCGAATCGCTCATGTATGTCGACCGCTGCTTCATTCACGAAGGCTCGCGCCCGGCATTCGCGACGATCGACCGGCTGGGCAAATCGCTGCACTTCCCGCGCCAGGTGATCGCCTGCGCCGACCATTACGTGCCGACCACGGACCGCTCGCGCGGACCAGGTGGCATCGAGGACCCCACGATCCGCCAGATGGTCCAGTCGCTCGAGGCCAATGCGCGCGGCCATGGCTGCAACCTGATCGGCCTCGATGACCCGCGCCAGGGCATTCTTCATGTGGTCGCTCCGGAGCAGGGATTCACGCAGCCCGGCATGGTGATCTGCGGAGGCGACTCGCATACCGCAACCCACGGCGCGTTCGGCGCGCTCGCTTTCGGGATCGGCGCCTCCGAAGTGATGCACGTGATGGTGACGCAAACGCTGTGGCAGGCCAAGCCACGCACGATGCGCATCGCGGTGGACGGACGCCTTGCGGACGGCGCGTCGGCCAAAGACCTGATTCTGGCCATCATCGCGCAGATCGGCACGGGCGGGGCCACCGGACACGTGATCGAATACGCCGGTCCCGGCATCCGAGCGCTCTCGATGGAGCAGCGCATGACGGTGTGTAACATGTCGATCGAGGCCGGCGCGCGCGCGGGCATGATCGCGCCCGATGACACCACGTTCGAGTATCTGGCAGGACGGCCCGGTGCGCCGGTCGGCGCCTTGTGGGAGCGTGCAATCGAGTATTGGCGATCCTTGCCAGGCGACGCCAGCGCGCAATTCGATCACGAGGTCCGCCTCGAGAGTACACAGATCGTCCCGATGGCCACCTGGGGCACCAGCCCCGAGCAATGCGTCCCGATCGCAGGCCGGGTTCCGGACCCGGCCGATGAGGCCAACGCCGCTCGCCGCAACGCGCAGGTGCGCGCATTGGCGTACATGGCATTGGAGCCGAACCAGCCGCTCGCCGATATCGGCGTGGACCGGGTGTTCATCGGCTCGTGCACCAACGGACGCATCAAAGACCTACGCGATGCGGCGGGTGTGCTCAAGGGTCGCAAGAGCGCCGTGCCCGGGCTCGTCGTGCCGGGATCGAGCGCCGTCAAGCGCCAAGCCGAAGCCGAAGGGCTGCATCGCATTTTCCTGGCCGCCGGTCTCGAATGGCGCGAGTCGGGCTGCTCGCTGTGCACCGGGGTCAACGGCGCGGACTTCCTGCTGCCTGGCGAGCGCTGCGCTTCCACTTCGAACCGCAATTTCCCGGGACGCCAGGGCCCCGGCGGCCGCACCCACCTGATGAGCCCGGCTTCGGTAGCGGCCACCGCCGTCACGGGCCGCATCGCCGCCGCGCGCGATCTCTGAAGGCAGCCATGGAACGTTTCGAACTTCTGCAAGCCGTCGCAGTTCCGCTGGACGAGTCCAACATCGATACCGACCAGATCTGCCCGGCGCGGATGATCAGGGTGTTCGCTCAGCCCGGCCGGCACGACGACGTGTTTCTGCATGACCGGCGCTTCGGCGAAGACGGCACCCCCAAACCGGAGTTCATCTTCAACCAGAGCGTGTATGCCGGCGCGCAAATCGTCGTGGCGCAGCGCAATTTCGGAGTCGGCTCCTCGCGCGAGGCTGCCGTCATGGCCCTGTGCGCAGCCGGCTTTCGCGCTGTCGTTGCCGAGAGTTTCGGCGACATCTTCGTGGGCAACTGCTTCAAGAACGGCGTGCTGCCGATTCAGCTGGCGGCAGACGAAGTGGATGCGCTGCGCGCGAGCCTGCACCGCCAAATCGGCGCACAGGTCGCGATCGACTTGCCGCGCCAGCAGGTCACCGGTCCGGACGGCCGCAGCTACCAGTTCGCCATCGGCGCGCTGCGCAAGCGCTGCCTGCTGGCCGGCCAGGACGACCTTTCCCTCACCGAGTGCTACTCGGAACTGATCGACGCTTTCGAGCGCGCGTATCACGCCGAGCTGCCTTGGCTCAGACCTTGAATCCAACGGAGTTTTCCCCATGAGCAGCAGCGAGTTCGCAGCGGATGTCATCGTGGTTGGTGCCGGCAACGCAGCGGCCTGCGCGGCGCTATCGGCCCACGACAACGGAGCCAGTGTGATCATGCTGGAGGCCGCGCCGCGCGACCAGCGAGGCGGCAATTCGACCTATACCGGCGGCATGCTGCGGTTTGCCTACAACGATGCCGAGGACCTGAAGCGCCTGGTGCCCGAAATGGCCGAGCAGGACTTGAGCAACATCGAATTCGACACCTACACCGAAAGCCAGTTCTTCGACGACATGGGCCGGCTCACGCAGTACCGGTGCGATCCCGATCTCACTGAAGTGATGATCAAGAAGAGCTACGAGACGGCGCAATGGATGCTCACCAAGGGCATGCGCCTGGAGCTGACGCTGGGCAGCCACGCCTTCAAGGTCGGGAACAAGTTCAAATTCTGGGGCGGACTGCCGTGCCAGATCTGGGGCGGCGGCCCGGGGCTGATCGAGGCGTTGCACAAGACCGTCGACAAGGTGGGCATCCGCGTGCTTTACGAGACGCCGGCCGTCGAGTTGCTGCACGACGACAGCGGAGTCACCGGCGTGCGCGCGCGCCACGAAGGACGCACGATCGAGTTGCGGGCCAAGGCCGTCGTGCTCGCCTGTGGCGGATTCGAGTAGAATGCGGAAATGCGCGCGCGCTACCTCGGGCCCAACTGGGACCTCGCCCATGTCCGGGGTACCGCTTTCAACACCGGTCGTGGTATCCAGATGGCGCTGGACATCGGAGCGATGCCGACGGGGCACTGGTCCGGTTGTCATGCCACGGAATGGGACATGAACGCGCCGCCGTTCGGCGACCTGACGGTGGGCGACAGTTTCCAGAAGCACAACTACACCTTCGGCATCTACATCAATGCCAGGGGCGAGCGCTTCGTCGACGAAGGGGCAGACTTCCACACCTTCACCTACGCCAAGTACGGGCGCGAGGTGCTCAACCAGCCGGGGCTGTTCGCCTGGCAGATCTTCGACCAGAAGGTCACGCACCTGCTGCGGGAGGACTACCGCATCCGGCGCATCACCAAGGTCCAGGCGGACACGTTCGAGGAACTCGCGCCCAAACTCGAAGGTGTCGATCCGAAGCGTTTCCTGCAAACCATCAAGGCCTATAACGAGGCGCCGCGGCCTAGCGTCGAGTTCGACCCGAACGTTCGCGATGGGTTGTGCACGCAGGGTCTGGCGGTGAACAAATCGAACTGGGCGAATCGTCTGGACAAGCCGCCGTATCACGCTTATGGCGTCTCGTGCGGCGTCACCTTCACGTTCGGCGGCCTCAAGATCAACACCAGTTCCGAAGTCATCGACACAGCAGGGCGCCCGATTCCCGGCCTGTACGCCGCGGGCGAGCTGGTCGGCGGGCTCTACTATCACAACTACGCCAGCGGCAGCGGGCTGACCTCGGGCGCCGTGTTCGGGCGCATCGGCGGGCGCAGCGCCGCGACCTTTGCCGCGACGCGCCGATGACGACCTACCGGGCGGAAAGCGGCGACATCCGCATGCTGCTGGCCGGCGACGTGATGCCATCGCGCCGCCTGTCGGGCTTCGACGAGATCGATTACCTGCGGCTGGTCGACCTGGTGCGCGCCGCCGACGTTTCCTTCGCGAACCTCGAAACGACAGTGCGCGAGCGCGACGAAGGGGCGCCGAATTTCACCCAGGGCACGCCGATGACCACGCCGCCACGGCTGCTCGATGATCTGAAATGGATGGGCTTCGACCTGCTGTCGTGCGCCAATAATCACGCCACCGACTACGGCACGGGCGGCGTGCTGGCAACGCTCGCGCACCTGGACGCGGCCGGCCTGCCTTGTGCCGGCGCCGGCGCGAACCTGGCGCAGGCGCGCGCTCCGGCCTATCGCGACACGCCCGCCGGCCGCGTGGCGCTCGTCGCCGCGACCTCGTTCTTCCGTCCCTGGAACCGGGCCGCCGACCAGCGTCCGGACGCGCCGGGACGACCGGGCGTCAATCCGCTCGCCTTTGCCACCCGCTATGAGATCGACGCCGATGCATTCCGGGCATTGCGACGCGTCAGCGACGAGCTCGGGCTGACCCAGGAGCGCACGCGTCATCGCGCCCAGTTCTACAGCGCCAGCGAGCTGCCGCCGGACGACGACGACAGCCTCGAGCTTCTCGGGGCGCGGTTCCGGCGCGCCAACGGCTTTTCCGTTTCGACCGAAGTCAATCGCGCCGACGCGGACGCCAACCTGCGCTGGATCCGGGAAGCGCGGCGGCAGGCCGACTGGGTGATCTTCTCGTTTCACTCGCACGAGTTCGGCCCGGCGGGGCGTCTGAGCGCAACGACCGACGTGGACATGGAGGAGCCGGCCCGGTTCGCCATCGAGTTCGCGCGCGCGGCGATCGACGCGGGAGCCGACGTGGTGGCGGGGCACGGGCCTCATCTCACGCTCGGTGTCGAAATCTACAAGGGGCGGCCGATCCTTTACAGCATGGGCAACTTCGTATTCCAGAACGACACCGTGGACGTCTTCCCCGCGGAGTCGTACGCGCGCTTCGGACTCGGCCATGATGCGACGCCGGCCGACTTCCTGGACGCGCGCACCGGCGGCGATACCCGTGGCTTTCCGGCCGCCGCGCAGTTCTGGGAAGGTTTCGCTGCCACCTGCGAGTTTCGCGCCGGCACGCTTGCGGAGCTGCGGCTGCATCCGCTCGATCTGGGCTACCGCAGGCCGCGGTCCCAACGCGGACGCCCGGTGCTCGCCAGCGGCGAAGTCGCTGAAGCGATCCTGCGCAGAGTCCAGCGTCTGTCCGCGCGCAACGGCGCCGAAGTGGTGATCGACGGCGCCACCGCTGTCGTCAGGCTAGGCCAATGAAGAAAGAAGGGGCACGATGCCCAATGCATTAGCGCTCGAGCGGCAAGAGAAGGTACGCAGTCTTTGCCGCGACCGCGGCTGGGACGCGCTGCTGATCTACGGGAATGCGTGGCGCTGCGACTACCTGCGCTACGTTTCCAACTTTCCGATCCTGGAAGGGCATGGCTTTGCATTGATTCACGCCAGGGGCGGTGTGCGCTTGTATCTCGAATCGCCAATGGAAGCGGATCGCGCCAGCGTGGAAGCGCCCGATTGTGAAATCGTGTGCCGGCCTGACATGCTGGGCGTGTTGGCCGCCGAACTGGGGCGCACGGTGGGCCGGCTCGCGGCAGCGCCGCTTCGGCTGATGCCCCACGGCATCGCGGAGACGCTGGGCGACCGGCTGGCCGATGCAGCAGACGCGTTCGATCACCTGTTGATGCGCAAGAGCGAGCTGGAGATCGATGCCGTGCGGCGGGCGGCGCGCATTGCCGATGCTGGGTACGAGGTCTTCCGCGAGGCGGCGCGGGTCGGGCGCGCGGAGTACGAGTTGACCGCCGAAGTCGAGACGTTCTTTCGCAGCCAAGGCTGTCCCGACAACTTCATGATCATCGGCTCGGGTGGATCGGAGGTGCGCGGCATGCATCCGCCCGGCGAGCGGCGACTGCAGGCGGGTGACCTAGTGACCACCGAGCTGACGCCGTGCATCGAAGGCTACTACGCGCAGATCTGCCGCACGCTGGTGATCGGGCCGCCCACGCCGCAGCAGAGCGCGGCATTCGGCGTCTACCTGCAGAGCATGGAAGCGGGCCTTGCCGCGGTGCGGCCCGGTGCGACCGCCGCCGAAGTGGCCCGCTGCGAAAACGAGGTGTTCCGTGCGCGCGGACTGGGCGAGTACACGACCAACCGCTATACCCGCGTGCGCGGCCACGGGCTCGGCTTGTACGTCGACTCCCGGCCGGCGCTGCTGGAGGACGTGGACACGCCGCTGGAAGAGGGCATGACGATCATCGTGCACCCCAACACCTATCACCCCGAAGCCGGCTACATCGTGCTCGGGGACTCCGCGATCGTGCGCGCGGGCGGGCCCGAGGTGCTCACGGCGACGCCGCGCACGCTCTTTTCCGTTCCGGGTTAAGAAAGGCACTGCTCATGCGACGCGGACTCATGGCCTGGTCTCGGGAAGAAGTGGGCGCCGAGGTGTTTGAACGGCGGGTTGCGGCTCTTGCCGCGGGGGCGCGGACGCGCGGCCTGGATTGCGTGCTGGCGTATACCGACTTGACCAGGCCGGCGGCGGTGTCGGCGCTGACGCACTTCGTCCCTTACTGGAGCAATGGCGTGCTGGTGGTGACCCCCGCCGCCGGCGCCACGCTGGTGGCGACGCTGTCGCGGCGCGTGAACGACTGGATCCAGTCGACATCGCGGCTCGATAACCTCGTCAACACGTTGGACCTCGGCAAGGGTGTTGCCACGGCGCTTCCGGCCAGCGCCAGGACCGGGCTGCGCGTCGGCGTGGTCGATCTCCCGAGCCTTCCCTGCAGCGTGAGCGCGGCGATTCGCGAGCTGCACCCGGACACTGTCTTCGAGGATGCAACCGATCTGCTGGGCGCGGCATTGGCGGGAGAGCCAGGACGGGCCGACGTCATCGCGCAACGCTGCATGGCTATCGCGCTCACCGCGATTGCGGCAGGTACGGCAGCCGCGGCCAGCCGCGAGGCGAACCAGGTTCTGGCCGCCGCCGAAGATGCGGCCCGGCGCGAAGGCGCGGAAGAGATCCTGCTCGCGATGGCGCCTGATGCGCAGGCCGATCCGCGCCTGCGCCGCATCGAGGGTGGCGCCGCGCTGGGGGAGGTCTTCATGCTGCAGGCGACCGTGGCCTACAAAGGCTGCTGGCTGCGCCTCGGCCGCACCTTGACGACGGGCGCGGCACGCCCGTGGATTGCCGGAACCGACACCTGGTGCCAAAAGCTCTTGAGCAAAATCGCCGGCGGCGCGCGGGCGGGAGCTGCTATCGATGCGGCGCTTGCGGGGCTGCCGGGCGCAAGCCTGGCGGCCTGGCGGCTCGAGACGGCCAGGGCGGGGCTGCCGCTGGCGACCGTGGATGGGTCTGAACCATTCTCGGCAAAAGACCTATTGCCGCCTGCCCTGCACACGCTGACACTGCATCTGCGTCACGCGCAAGGTTGCTGGTTCGGGGCGGCTCCAGTGCTCCTGGGCCGCAGCGGCGGCGCCGGCGCTTGACCCAACGGAGACCGAGATGGAAATGATCGCGACTCGTCGAAGGATCCTCGCCGCCGGCGCACTGGCCGCGTTCGGGTCCTCAGGCTTCGCGCAGCAGCCTTATCCCGCCAAGGCGATCCGGTTGATCGTGCCCTATCCGCCCGGCGGAGGCACCACGATCGTGGCCCACCTGCTCAGTCAGCGGATCAACGAGAGCTGGGGCCAGTCCGTCATCGTGGACAACCGAGGCGGTGGCGGCGGCATCATCGGCACGGCGGCGATGCTCCAGGCGCCTGCGGACGGCTACACGCTATTGGTGGCAAGCAGCACGCATGTGATCAATCCACTGCTGCTCCCGGTTCCCTACGACGCCATCAAGGACTTTGCCGCGGTCACCGGCCTGTACAGCAGCGAACTGGTCCTGGTGGTCAATTCCTCGTTGCCTGCCAACAACCTGCAGGAATTCATCGCGCTGGCCAAGTCCCAGCCGGGGAAGCTCAACTACGGTGTGGTGAGCGTGGGCGGAACGACGCACCTCGCGGGTGAACTGTTGAATGTCATGTCCGGGATCAAGACACAGCACGTCGCGTACAAGGGCGCAGGGCCTGCCATGCAGGATCTCATCGGCGGTCAGGTGCAGTTTTCCTTCGTGGCGCCGGCGGCGGCCTTGACGTACGTGAAAAGCGGCCAGCTGAAGGCCCTGGCGATTTCCGGTCAGCACCGTCTGCCCGCGATGTCACAAGTACCCACGTTCGCGGAAGCCGGCCTGCCCGACTTCACAGCGCGGGTCTGGTTCGGCATCCTGGCGCGCGCCGGCACACCCAGGGAAATCGTCGAGAAGCTTTCGGCGGAAGTTGCCAGGATCATGGCGCTGCCGGACACGAAGGAGAAGCTGGGCGGCCAGGGCTTGGAGCCATTCGTTGCCGGCCCCGAGCAGTTTTCCGCCGTTCTGAAAAGCGACATGGCCCGATACGCCAATCTGGTCAAGACCGCGAACATCAAGCTGGAACAGTGATTTCGGGTCGTCAACGGCGCAACTCCAGCAGCATCTGGTCCGTCGCGTAATTGCAGTCCCTCGGTCCGCGCTGGCAGAACCGCGCGATCGCTTCCACGTCCACCGCAATCGCAGGCCGCCCCGGCCGCTGCACCATCAGGCCGCCGCCGGCGGTGGGCTGGACCTGATAGGTGGGGTACTGCTCGCTGATCTTCCCCGCCAGCAACTTCTGCCAGCTGGGCGGCGATTCGCTGCAGGCGACGAGCAGCAGCACCAGCGTAACCGGGCCGGCGATCGAAAACGGGTTGGGACGCATGGCTTGCGTCAGTGTGCCGCATCCGCGCAGTTGATGAGCCGGCAACCGGGCCCGTACCAATCGTTACGCAACGAAGAGGTTGCATGTCACCCTGTTGCAGGCATAATGCAATCATTACATTGCATATTGGAGTTGCCCCATGACCACCGCCACCTCAGCCGAAACCGACCGCATCGAACGCAGCATCCAGATCGACGCTCCGCGCTCGCGCGTTTGGCGGGCGCTGTCCACCGCCGAGGAATTCGGCAACTGGTTCGGCGCCAACCTCAAGGGCCAGACGATCGCGACCGGCCAGCGCGTGCAGGGGCCGATCACCATCGCCGGCTACGAGCACGTCAAGTTCGACGTCGTCATCGAGCGCGTCGAGCCCGGGAAACTGCTGTCCTACCGCTGGCATCCGTACGCCGTCGACCCGGCCGTCGATTACTCCAGGGAGCAGCGCACGCTGGTGACCTTCACGCTGCAGGATGCCGGCGGGGGCACGCTGCTGTCGGTGGTCGAGTCCGGCTTCGACAACGTGCCGCCGCAACGGCGCATGGAAGCCTTCCGCATGAACAGCGGCGGCTGGGAAGCGCAGATGAAGAGTATCCAGCGCCATGCCACCGCGCGCGCGTAAGGCACCGCAACAGCCGCCGGCCGACCTCGCGCCGGTCTTCTTCGCGCTGGGCGACAGGACGCGCCTGCGCCTGATCGCGGTGCTGTGCGCCGGCGGCGCGTTTTCCATCGCGCAGCTCACCGCCAACACGCAGATCACCCGCCAGGCCGTCACCCGGCATCTGCAGGTGCTGGCCGATGCGGGGCTGGTGAAGGACCTGAAGATCGGGCGCGAGCGGCTGTGGCAGTTCGATCCGGCGCAGCTCGAAGAGGCGCGCCGTTCGCTCGAAATCATCGGGCGCCAGTGGGAACAGGCGCTGGGCAAACTGAAGGCAGCGGTGGAAGGTTGAAGTGGCGAAGTCGCACGTCACCCGGCATCGACGAGTGTCACCGGCGCGGAACTGAACCCCAGCGGCGCGACGCCCCAGATCTCCGACGCGTATTCGTGGATCGTCCGGTCCGACGAGAACTTGCCCATGCCCGCCACATTCAGGATGCTGCGGCGCGTCCATTCCGCCTGTTGCCGGTAGCAATCGTCGACCTTGCCCTGCGTGGCCACGTAATCGGCGTAGTCGGCCAGCAGCATGTAGTAGTCGGAGTCGAGCAGGTTGCGTACCACGTCCGCATAGCGAGCCGGTTCATCGCGTGAGAACGCCCCGTTGGCCACGCGGTCGATCGCGTACTTGAGGTCGAAGTTGCCGTCGTAATAGCTGCGCGGCTGGTAGCCGCTGGCGCGCAGCGCTTCCACCTGTTCGGTGCGCATGCCGAAAATGAACATGTTGTCCAGGCCGACCTGCTCGGCGATCTCGATGTTGGCACCGTCCCAGGTGCCGATGGTGAGCGCGCCGTTCAGGGCCAGTTTCATGTTGCCGGTGCCGGAGGCCTCGGTGCCTGCGGTGGAAATCTGTTCGGACAGGTCGGCGGCGGGGATGATGATTTCCGCCAGCGAGACCCGGTAGTCGGGCAGGAACACGACCTTCAGGCGGTCGCCTACCACCGGGTCGGCATTGATCACACGGGCGACGTCGTTGATCAGGCGGATGATCAGCTTGGCCATGTAGTAGGCCGACGCCGCCTTGCCCGCGAATATCACCGTCCGCGGGACCCAGTTGGCCTGGGGACGGTCGAGGATGGCGTGGTAGCGGGTAATGACGTGCAGCACGTTCAGCAGCTGGCGCTTGTATTCGTGCATGCGCTTGACCTGCACGTCGAACAGGCTCTGCGGGTCGAGCCGCGGCCCGTGCGGGTGATCGGCGATGTACTTGGCCAGCCGCTGCTTGTTCTGCTGCTTGGCAAGGCGGAACGCGCTCTTGAACTCGGCTTCGTCCACCAGCAGGCGCAGTTCGCCGAGCCGTTCCAGCCGACGCCGCCAGTCCGGACCGATGCGGTTGTCGATCAGCGCGGCGAGGGGCGGGTTGGCTTGCCCCAGCCAGCGGCGCGGCGTGATGCCGTTGGTCATGTTGCAGAAGCGCTCGGGAAACAGCCGCGCGAAGTCGGCAAAGATGGTGCGCACGATCAGCTCGCTGTGCAGGCGCGACACGCCATTGATCTTGTGGCTGGCCAGCACCGACAGCCAGGCCATCCGAACGCGCCGCTCCCCGCCCTCGTCGATCAGCGAAATTCGCCCCAGCAGCCCCGTGTCGCCCGGGAACTTCGCATGCACGCTGGCCAGGAAGCGCTCGTTGATGTCGAAGATGATGCGCAGGTGGCGCGGCAGCACGCGGCCCATCAGGTCGACCGGCCAGGTCTCCAGCGCCTCGGCCATCAGCGTGTGGTTGGTATAGGAGAAGATTCGCGTGCACAGGGACCAGGCGTCGTCCCAGTGCAACTTGTGCTCGTCGATCAGCAGGCGCATCACCTCGGGGATGGCCAGCGCCGGGTGCGTGTCGTTCAGGTGGATGGCCACCTTGTCGGTCAGGGCGGTGAAATCGGAGTGCTTCCTCAGGTAGCGCCGCAGGATGTCCTGGACCGAGGCGCTGACGAAAAAATACTCCTGCCGCAGGCGCAGCTCCTTGCCGTGCTCGGTGCTGTCTTCGGGGTACAGCACGCGCGAGACGTTTTCGGAGATGTTCTTCTCCTCCACGGCGCGCATGTAGTCGCCGCGGTTGAAGGCTTCGAGGTTGATCGCCTGGCTGGCGCGCGCGGCCCACAGCCGCATCGTGGCCACGCTGGACAGGGCATAACCCGGAACGCCGTTGTCGTAGGCGGTGGCTATCACCTCCTCGGTATCGACCCAGTGCACCACGTCGTTTTCGTCCGAGATGAGCCGGCCGCCGAAACGCACCGTGTAGCACAGCTCCGGGCGCATGAAGTCCCAGGGATTGCCGTCGACCAGCCAGTAGTCGGGTTCCTCGATCTGCCGCCCGCCCACGATCCGCTGGCTGAACATTCCGTACTCGTAGCGGATGCCGTAGCCCATGCCGGGCAGGCCGATGGTGGCGATCGAGTCCATGAAACAGGCCGCCAGCCGGCCCAGGCCGCCGTTGCCCAGGGCCGGGTCGGGTTCGACTTCGACCAGCGCATCGAAGTCCGCGCCCAGTTGCGTGCAGGCCTGCCTGACGGGGGCGTAAAGGTCGGTGGCGAGCAGGGCGTTGACGAGCGCCCGGCCCGTGAGGTATTCCATCGAAAGGTAATAAACCCGCTTGGCATTCTCGTCCCGGGATTGCTGGAGCGTCTCGCGCCAACGCTTGACGATGCGGTCGCGCACGGCGTGGAACACGGCGAACATCCAGTCGCGCCGGGTGGCCGTTTCCAGGTCCTTGCCGACGGAATAGACCAGCCGCTCCACGATCGAGCGGCGCAGCGCCTCTACCGTATTGGTGGGGACTTCGGTGTCGAGGAGAGTGGTGAGCTGGTTCACGGTGTGGCGGTGGTTTCAGGATGGATGCCCGCGCCGGGCTTGAGCGATCGATACAGCGCCGCGTACTGGCTGGCTGCCTCGCGCCAGTCGAAACGCTGCTGCATGGCGGTGCGTTGGACCTTGGCCCAAGCAGCCGGATCCGCACGCAGGTCGAAGGCGCGCCGCAGCGCACCCCGCAGCCCTTGCGTGCTGAACTCGTCGAACACGAAGCCGGTGGCGCTCCCTGCTTGCAGGTTCGGCGCGCTGGCGTCGACCACGCTGTCGGACAGCCCGCCGACGCGGTGAACCACGGGCAGGGCGCCGTAGCGCAAGCCATACAGCTGCGTAAGGCCGCAGGGCTCGAATCGCGAAGGCACCAGGATCGCGTCGGCCCCGGCCATGATGGCGTGGGCGAGCGACTCGTTGTAGCCGATCTCCACCGCGATCCGGCCGGGGTTCCTCGCGGCGGCGCGCAGGAACGCCTGCTCCAGCGGTGCATCGCCGGCACCGAGAATGGCCAGCTGTCCGCCCATGGTCACCAGCTCATCGCACAGGGCTTCCATCAGGTGCAGGCCTTTCTGTTCGGTCAGGCGGCTCACGACACCGAACACCATCGCGCCGGGATCGTCCTGCAAGCCCATCTTGCGCTGAAGTTCGGCCTTGGCTCCATTTTTATTGTCCAGCGAGTCCCAGTCGTAGGGATGCGCGAGCAACCCGTCGCGCGAAGGGCTCCACACGCCATAGTCGACGCCGTTGATGATGCCGGACACCGCCGCCGAGCGCACGCGCAGCAATCCGTCCAGGCCGCAGCCCTGTTCCGGCCCCAGGATCTCGCGCGCGTAAGTCGGGCTGACGGTGGTGATGCGGTCGGCGGCCTGCAAACCCGCCTTCATGAACGAGACCTGGCCCCAGAACTCGATCCCGTCGATGCCGAACAGGTAGTCGGGAAGGCCCAGCTGCGGGAACAGCGAGGGCGGGAAGATCCCCTGGTAGGCCAGGTTATGGATGGTGAACACGCTGGCCGCCGGCGCCGGGCCCGGCATCGCCATCTGCCGCAGGTACAGCGGGGCCAGGCCGGTGTGCCAGTCGTGGCAATGCATCACGTCGGGCTGCCAGTTCGGGTCCAGCCCGAGACCCAGGCACGCCGCCGCCCATCCCAGCAGGGCAAAGCGGATTCCGTTGTCGCCGTAGGCATCGTAGTAGGGGTTGCCGGGCCGGTCGAACAACGCGCGCACGTCCAGCACGTAAGCCATCAGGCCGCTGCCCGGCAACGTGGCCGGCTGCAGCGACGGCGGTTGGCTCAGGCCCAGGTTGGCCAGCCGCGGACCCTCGCCGTCGGGCAGCGCCAGCGGTGAGGCGGGCGCCAGCCGGCTGCGGCTCACGCCGGCGCGGATGGCGGGAAAGCCGGGCAGCAGGATGCGCACGTCGCAGCCGGCGTCGCGCAGGGCCGGGGGCAAGGCTCCGTTGACGTCGCCCAGCCCGCCCGTCTTGAGCAGCGGATAGAGTTCGGTGCAGACATAGAGGACTTTCATGCGTGCCCTGAGGCGGCCTTGGTTTCCAAGGCCTGCAGCATATTACGGGTCACCAGTACCACGCCTTGCTCGGTGCGATGGAAGTTCCGGGCATCTTCTTCGGCATCCAGGCCGATGCGCATGCCCGGCGGGATGCGGCAGCCTTTGTCCGCCACCACGCGGTACAACTCGCAGTTGACGCCGACATCCACCTGCGGCAGCAGGACGGACTCTTCGATCGAAGAGTAGGAATGTGTGTGCACGCTGGAAAACAGGACCGAGCGGCGCACCCGCGAGCCCGAGATGATGCAGCCGCCCGAGACCAGCGAGTCGACCGCATGGCCGCGCCGGCCGTCGTCGTCATGGACGAACTTGGCCGGCGGCAGTTGCTCCTGGTAGGTCCAGATCGGCCATTCCGCGTCGTACATGTCCAGTTCAGGCAACGGGTCGGTCAGGTCCAGGTTGGCCTGCCAGTAAGCCTCCACCGTTCCCACGTCGCGCCAGTAGGCGACGGCTTCCTGCGTGCTGCGCACGCACGACAGCTCGAACGGGTGCGCCATCGCCTGGCCGGCCGCCACCATCGCGGGAATCAGGTCCTTGCCGAAGTCATGGTGCGAGCCCGGGTTGGCGCTGTCGCGCCTGAGCGCCTCGTACAGGTAGTCGGCATCGAACACGTACACGCCCATGCTGGCCAGGGCTCTATCGGGCTTGCCCGGCATCGCCGGGGGATCGGCGGGCTTTTCGAGAAAGTTCACGATGCGCCGCTGCAGGTCCACGTGCATGACGCCGAACGCGGTGGCTTCCGAGCGGGGGACCTCGATGCACGCCACCGTGCAGCGCGCGTCCATGGCGACGTGATCCGCGATCAGCTTGCTGTAGTCCATCTTGTAGACGTGGTCGCCGGCCAGCACCAGGATGTACTTCGGGTTGTGGCCGGTCAGGATGTCCATGTTCTGGTAGATGGCGTCGGCCGTGCCGCGGTACCAGAACTCCTCGTCCACGCGCTGCTGCGCCGGCAGCAGGTCGATGAATTCGTTGAACTCGTTGCGCAGGAACGACCAGCCGCGCTGCAAGTGGCGCAGCAGGCTGTGCGACTTGTACTGCGTGAGCACGCCGATGCGCCGCACGCCGGAGTTCAGGCAGTTGGAAAGCGCGAAGTCGATGATGCGGAACTTGCCCCCGAAGTACACCGCCGGCTTGGCGCGATAGTCCGTCAGGTGCGCCAGGCGCGATCCGCGGCCGCCGGCCAGCACCAGGCCGACGGTTTTGCGGGCAAGCTGGAGTGGATTTTGTGTTTCCATGATGAAGGTCTCGCGGCCAGTAGGACAGGAAGATTTCAGAAAGGTTGAGGGGAGCGCCCATGCGCGTGCGTCATCGCCGCGAGCTGGGCAGCGGGGGCATCGCCGATGTCGTTCCACTCGAAGCGCCATTCCCAGCAGTCCTGCGCGCGGCCGGGAACATTCATCCGGTGCGTGCCGTCCAGCCCCAGCACATCCTGCAGCGGATAGACCACCGTGTTGGCCACCGATTGCGACAGCGCCCGCATCATGGCCCAGTGGATTTCCCGGTCCGCGTCCGGGCCGAGGTAGCGGCGCACCGCCTCGCGCTCGTGGGCGCCGAGCCGCTGCCACCATCCCAGCGTGGTGTCGTTGTCGTGGGTGCCGGTATAGGCCACGGTCCGCTGCGCGTAGTTGTGCGGCAGGTAGGGATTGGCGGGCGTGTCGGCGAACGCGAATTGCAGCACGCGCATGCCGGGAAAGCCGCAGGCCAGGCGCAGCTCGGTCACCGGCGGGGTGATCACGCCCAGGTCTTCCGCGATCAGCGGCAGCGGGCCCGAAGCGGCGTGCAGCGAATCGAAGAACGCGCGGCCGGGACCCGGGCGCCACTGCCCGTTGACGGCATGTTCTTCATGGGCCGGCACTTCCCAGTAGCCCTCGAAGCCGCGGAAGTGGTCGAGCCGGATCGCATCGAAACATTCGAAGAGATGCGCGAGCCGCCGTTTCCACCAGGCGTAGCCATCGGAGTGCATTGCGGTCCAGTCGTACAGCGGATTGCCCCAGCGCTGGCCGGTGGCGCTGAAGTAGTCCGGCGGCACGCCCGCCACGACCGTAGGCTCGCCCTGCGCATCCAGCAGGTACTGCGCGGTGTTGGCCCAGACGTCGGCCGAGTGGTGCGCGACGAAGATCGGCGCGTCGCCGACGATGCGCACACCGCGCGCGTGCGCATGGCTGCGCACACGCTGCCACTGCTGCATGAACTGCCATTGCACGAAACACCAGAAACCGATCTCCTCCGCCGCGTCCTCGCGCAGGCGGGCAAGGGCTGCTTCATCGCGCCAGGCGAACTGCGCGGGCCAGCGATTCCACGGCGTGCCGTAACGTTCGTCCAGCGTCATGAACAAGGCGTAGTCACCCAGCCAGTGGCTTTGCCGGCGGCAAAATTCGTGCAGCTGTTCGCGGTCGCCGTCGTGCGCATGCTCGCCAAAGCCCTGCCACGCTTTGCGTAGCAGCGCCATACGCCACGGCGCAGCCCGCCCGTAGTCGCATCGTTTGCGTTCGAAGTCGGCGTCGGGCACCGAGCCCAGCCAGCCACGCTCGACCAGGCTCGGCAGATCGACCAGCAGGGGGTTGCCGGCGAAGGTGGAAACACTCTGGTAGGGCGAGTTGCCCGGGCCCACCGGATTGAGCGGCAGCATCTGCCACAGCGACTGCCCCGCGCTTACCAGCCAGTCCACGAAATGATGAGCCGCGTCGCCGAGGTCGCCGCAGCCGTGCGGCCCGGGCAGCGATGTGGGATGGAGCAGCACGCCGCTGCGGCGCGCATCGAAAAGCGAGCGGCCGGAGGAGCTCATTCGGATTGCCTCGCACCGGGCAACGATTCGATCGGCTGTACCAGGGCGCAGAAGGACGGGCCCGCCAGTTCGTAGCGGTGGCTCAGCGTTCGGCGCTCGCCCCACTCGGGTGTCCCGGTGTCGAGCGCCAGTCGCCACGGTCCTTCGGGCAGCACGAAGGAAAGACGCGACTCGCCGGGATGAAGCAGCACCATCACCCGCTCGGTGGCGGCTAGCATGCCCTCGCCCACTTCGATCACATAGGAAAAGCTGCGCTCCCACGGGTCGTCCCAATCCTGGTCCGATATCGCCAGGCCATCGGGACGCAACCAGGCGATGTCGCCGCCCGCGGTGTAGGGATGCCCGCCCTCGTGGAACGGTTGACCCTGGAACCAGCCGGGGTGGCGGAATGCGGGGTAGCGGCGTCTCAGTGCCGCCAGTTCGGCAACCAGGGAAATCAGCGCCTCGTCGGCCTCACCCCAATCGAGCCAGCTGGTCGGGTTGTCCTGGCAGTAGGCGTTGTTGTTGCCCTGCTGGCTGTTGCCCATCTCATCGCCGGCCAGCAATTGGGGCGTGCCCTGCGCCAGCAACAAGGTGGCGAGCAGGGCTCTGCGCCACGCGGCGCGTTGTCGCAGTATCCCCGCGTCCTGGGTCGGTCCCTCGACGCCCGCGTTGGCGCTGAAGTTGTTGCCGGGGCCATCGCGGTTGTCTTCACCGTTGGCCTCGTTGTGGCGATAGCGGTAGGCCGTGACGTCGGCGAGGGTGAAGCCGTCGTGCGACGTGATCATGTTGATGCTGGCCAGCGGGCTGCGCCCATCGTGAGCGAACAGGTCGTCGGAGCCGGTCATCCGCCGCGCCAATTGCCCCGGCGTGCACTCGTGTCCCAGCCAGTACATGCGCGCAATGTCGCGGAAGCGGTCGATCCACTCCTGCCAGCCGGGTGCAAACGCGCCGACCTGGTAGCCCCCCGGCGCCACGTCCCAGGGTTCGGCGATGCGCTTCACGCCCGCGAGCACCGGGTCCTGCGCCATCGCCGTGAACAGCGCCGCGCGCGGATTGAACTGATGGTGCAGCGCCGGGTCGCGCCCCAGCGTGGCGGCCAGGTCGAAACGGAAGCCGTCGACGCCGAAGGCCTGGACCCACCAGCGCAGGCTGTCCATCACGAACTGCACCATGCGCGGCTCACCCATGTTGACCGCGTTGCCGGTGCCGGTGAAGTTCAGGTACTGGCCGGTGCCGTCCAGCATATACGTGCTCGCGTTGTCCAGCCCGCGCCAGCACAGGGTCGGTCCCGGGGCGCCGCCTTCCGCGGTGTGGTTGTAGACCACGTCGAGCACCACCTCCAGCCCATGCCGGTGCAAGGTGTCGACCATGGCGCGGAACTCGTCGCGCACCGCCTGGGGCGTGGCCGATGAGGCGGCGGCATAGCCCGCTTCGGGCACGAAATAGCCGAGCGTGTTGTAGCCCCAGTAGTTGGTCAAACCCAGCTCGAGAAGGTGCTTCTCGTCGATGCGGTGTTGCACGGGGAGCAGGCACAAGGTGGTGATGCCCAATTTCTTGTAGTGAGCCAGCATGGCCGCACACGCCAGGGCCGCGTAGGTGCCGCGCAATCGATTCGGCACACCGGGGTGCAGGCGGGTCAGCCCCTTGACGTGCGCTTCGTAGATGACGGTGTGCTCCGGCGCGATGCGCGGGCGCGGCGCGATGGCCGCGCCGGCAGCCAGCTCCCGTTCCAGATCGACGACCCGTGACTTCGGAATCCGCGCGGCGTTGTCATGCAGGTCGGGC